>PUMZ01000323.1 GCA_003551565.1 Candidatus Brocadiaceae bacterium
GCTCCTGCACCTGCGCGGCGAGTTCAAAGAGGCGCGCGTTCCGGTCGAGCCAGTCCGACTCGACGAACCAGGCCCGCCCCTTCGGTCCCATTTCCGCGCGCCTTCTGCGCGCCTCCCCGTCCCAGAAGCCGGGAAGATCGTCATCGTGTTCTCTGAGACCGCCCCAGATGGCCTCGTGCAGGCTGCGCCCGCTGATGGTCCCCAGTTTTTCCAGGTCGTCCCGGTCGGGCCAGGCCGCCATCCACGCGGCCATCTGGCGCTCGTCGAGCAGCTCGCGCGCCTGCCCGGCCAGCTCTTCGCCGAGACGCTCGCGCTTCTCATCGTCCTGCAGGGCGTTCTCGATGAAAATGCGCGCCTCGCATTCCTGCCCCGACTCCCGCAGGTTTTCAAAACGGGCGGTGCCGGTGGGCCCGTCCGGGCCGGGCGCCAGAAAATAACTGTTGATGTTGAGCCCGCGCCAGTGATTGTGCGGGTAGCGGGCGTGGACCATGCCGCTGCGCCGGCCGCGGCTGTCGCGGATCACCGACCAGTAATCGCCTCCAAGCCGCCCCAGACCGCGCTGGCGGCTGGTGATGTTGGTTTTAAGGAGCTGGCGCAGGAGCAGGGGGTGGCCGTTGAGCTGTCCGAAACGGCAGAGATAGACCAGCTTTTCCGGAACGGTCCAGCCGTGCTGACGATCGAGCTGCGGATTCACGGAAAAATGAAGGGGGCGGGCGAAGGCGGCATATGCGATGCTGGCAACCCCGCGCAGCGCCGTGTTGGGCGCCGGATTGTTGCGTATGCGCGGCGGGTGCGCGTGGGAGATCCAGGGCAGATCGCCGGAGATCTCGTTGAAGAACTCCGCTTCCTCGCGGGACGCCTGGGAATCCGAAAGGGTGCCCAGCATCATCACATCCTCCAGCCCCCGCTCGCGCATCAGACTGCGCAGCTCGTCGTAGACCGGCTTCCAGATGTCGTAACTCTCCTCCTCCCAGTAATGGGGCAGGTGTCCCGGCTCGGTCTCGCCGCTCTGCGGGTCAAGAAATGTGACGGTGAGCCCTTTCTGCACCTGATCCCATCTCCTCTGCGCTTTGAGCTGTTGCTGCTGGGCGTGCGAATGTGCGTCTTCGTCCACCTCCGGACGTTCCTCCCGGTCTCCGCTGAGGTAGATGTCCCAGGCATAGAGAACCACCTTGTCGATCTCCCCCAGGTTCTCCTGCGCCACGTCGATGTAGCGCTCGACCACCGCATAATCCGGCTCCAGCGAGCCGTCCTCGCCGCGCACCCACCGGAGCATCGACTCCTTGTTGCCCTGGTTTGTCTCGCGGAGCAGGTGCACGTACACCACCCGGCTGCCCACCTCGCGGATGCGGCGGAAGCTCTCGCCGATCAGCTCGAAATGCTCATCCGACCACAGCGGCACGTCGTATTCCAGTGCGAGCGTATCGGGCGACTGCATCATCTCGATGAGGGTCTTCCAGTCCGCAGGGGCGGGCACGTTCCAGCCGGCCACGTTCAGCTCCACCTGCACGTGGAGCAATCCCCGCGGCCCGTCGGCCCCGATGCGCAGCTCGCCAACGTAACGTCCCGCCTCCATATCGTCCGGAACCGTGACCGTCACCCAGATGCCGGCCAGCGCACGGCCGTCGTGCACGGCGATCTCCTCCGGAGGTTCTTCGAGGAGCACATCGAGGTTGGGGGGGAGGTTTTGTCCGCCCGTCCACCGGGTCGCGTAACGCACCTGCACCGCATCGTCCGCGCTTCCGGGCATGGGGTTGGGGCCGTCGCCGCCGACCAGTTCGGCCCGGAGGCCGGTCAGCGGTTCGTCCGATTCCAACGCAATGGCGCCGGAGAAGGTGCCGCCCCGGGCCGCTTCGATGCGCATGGTCTGCAGTCCGCCCCGGTCGGTCTCCCGGAAAGCATCGTCCAGCACGTCGTAGTTCCACACCCTGATCCTGGCGGCGGATGCGGCGGTGCATATTCCCAGAAAAAGCACTGCAGCCGTCATTGCCCACAAACGTTTCCTTTCCATGATTGGATTCTCCCTGATATTTTATTGTTAATCGAGGTTCAATATTCAGTGAACCATCTGCCTGCGGCAGGCAGGCGTTGGTCATTGCTCGGTGTCGCCGGAGTCCGGCCAGACCGGAGGGTAGTCAGCACGATACTCCTCCCACATCGCAATCCCCAAAGACGTTGGAGCGTTGGGGCCGCGGGGCATCCCCCTGTCGCCGGCCGGATCACTGTAGGATGGATCATCAAGCGCCACCCGCATAAACCGGTCGCAGTAATCCAGGAAGGCCCGCCGCACCACATCATCGGCACAACCCATGATATGCATCGCCAGGGCGGTGTCGACGGACGACGTGTTATTGGTGCGATAGATTGCACTCCAGTGGGCATTGTTCTGCGTGCGTGCGGTTTCCATCCGGATGCCCCATTCCGGCAGCCCGATCATCTCCTCCGTGTATTCCAAGATCCTGTCCGGCACGTTCCTGTGGTCGGGGTTCCAATCACCGCCATCTTCCCGCAGCCCCCCCTGCGTTATGTCGACATCTTCCTGCGTGACATAATCATATTGGCTGTTTTCATCACCCAGCCCGGAATACGTTTCGGCATCGACATATTTGTAAATGTCGTCGTCGTCCAGCATCCTGCCTGCAAAAAGGATAGCGGGCAGGTGCCCCTGGAAATGCCCCCCGTTCGGTCCCCATCTCGCGCCCTGTTCGGCGGCAGCGTAGGTGTCCAGCCCGATCTGCACCAGGCCGATCACCAGATCTTCAATCTCCTCCCGGGGGTAATCCAGAAGCACGTGGAGCAGCCGGGAGGTGTATGTACGGGACACCTCACGCCCATATATCCCGTTGTTTCCCGGCCTGTACCCCCAGTGCTGGCGTGTCCATGACGTGCTGTGGATGCCCCACCAGAGTCCTTCCACCGCGCTCACCAGGTCGGACGGATCACTCAAACGCTCCTGCACGGGATCGCGGCTCCTTTGCACGCTCTCCAGCCAATCCCAATCAAGGTCATCGGTTGTCCATCGCGGTGCGGCGGGTTCGCCGATAAGATACGAGGGGCGGAACGCGTTCTCCGGCGGCGCCTCCGCCAGAACCGTCAGAATCGCTGCACCGGCCATGTGGGGACGTTCTCCGGGGACGTCTTTGCTTTTCGCGGAAATCACGACCTCGTCCGCCGGCACCGAAAGCGGGTTCTCTGCACTTATCGGGGAATCATTCGGGAATCCCATGTTCCTGGCGTGGTCGTAGCCGCCGCGGGCGTTCCCGGAATCAAGGGCCTGGTTCGCATCGCGAGGGAGGCGGAACATGCATCCGTTCCTGTACCAGTCCTCGTCGGGATCATGCTCGGGCAACGGATCGATATGGGTGATGTCGACCGGGCCCACCACCCACGGATCGCCGTTGGCGAACCGGCCCACTGTGTAATGGTCGTCAAACGTCCAGGTGATGCCGGACCGGGTCACTCCACTGGATTGATAGATCCTGTCCGGCGGCCATGTTCCGGCAAAAAGATCCTCATCAACCTCCAGAATAACGATCGTGTCCCCTCCGTCCGAGCCGGATTCAACCTGATCCATCGTTTCCCAGGGCTCCTCTTCAGTGCCCGGATTGTTGTCATCGCCGCCGGCAGGGTCAACATAGTAGGTCTTTGCGGAGGAATGTTCGCGGAAGCGCACCCAGTCGATGTAGTAATGCAGCTCGGTGTCCGGCTCGGGCGGGCCCTGAATCCAGTTGCCTGCTCCGCCGTCTTTGGCCGACCAGAAGTTGAACTTGAGCGTGTAGGGTGCATCGATGCGCCCGGGCTTTTCGTCGTAGTGGTACTCGTAGAGCACGATATCGTCAACAAACCACTGTATGCGTTCTTCGTCGATATCGAAGCCCCAGACGTGGAAGTCGTCGGCCGGATTGAACGGCAGCTCCACCTGGTCGGCCCAGCTCGCGTAATCGGCGCCGTGAACGGCCAGGTGCACCTCGCTGTGGTCATCGCCGATGTTGACGGTCACGAACTCGATGTCGATCTCCTGCCGCGTCATGCCGCCGCCATCGCGCCAGTCGATGGTGTACATCGTCGGGAGAACCCCGTCTTCATCGGGGATCTTCAGGCGCGCCTCCCAGCGTCCGTAGAGGAAATCGTCGCGGCGCGTCTGGATTGCGGAGCCCTTGAACAGGCCGGTCTCTTCGTAATAGTCGGTGTCGTATTCGAACGCAAGAACCAGTTTCTCATCCTGCACGTAAGCGCGCTCGCGGCTGAGCTGACCGCCGTGCTCACGCCAGGTGCCGACCTCCCAGCGCTCGGGATCGATCCCGTCGGTCCAATCCTCGTAGAAATCGTATTGTTCGGCTTTCTCGGCAGTCTCATCTCCGTTTACTTCATCACCTTGCGCTGTGAACCCAGGGCCCAGCAACACCGCCAGAATACAGGCTGCAATCCCGCATCGTTGAATCAACATACATGTTCTCCCGCATTGAAGGTAAACGCAAGCTTTCGAGGTACAATACGTTAGTCTTCGCAACATGTATGATACCCGATCTGAACTTTTTATTCAAACAAGCGCTCTGCCAGGGCAGCCCCTCCTCATAGGCTGAAGGAGGCGGTCCCGGCATTTTTACGCAGTTCTTGTTTTTTGATACAATCTAACGACACGATGCGCGCAGGTGCGTGCGTCGCCAGCACAACGCTGGAACGGAACGGAGCATGCCATCTGCGGCAAATCCTCCGTTGAAAAAAGATTTTGAAACAGGAGATGAAAAATGGAGCGTCGCCAAAGGATTCGCAGGATAATTTCCGGACAGCCTGCTGACCGATGCGGTTTCTGGCTCGGCAACCCCCACCCCGATACCTGGCCGATCCTGCACGAGTATTTCGGCACCGAAACCGAGGAGGAACTGCGGCGGCAGCTGGGCGATGATCTGCGCCAGATAAGCCCGCAGTTCTTTGCGGACTACTACAGTGATCCCGAAGGGCGCGGTCTGTTTGCCACAGGGCTCGACAAGCGGGGGAAGAAGGCCCCCCTGGCGGATTGCGAGGAGCCCGGAGACGTTGATCGGTTCCCGTGGCCCAATCCCGAGAACCTCAATTTCACTTCCTGCCTCAAAGCCCTGGAGACGGCCGGCGATGTCTACCGGGCCAGCGGTTTCTGGACTCCCTTCTACCATAACGTCATGGATCTTTTGGGTATGGAGAATTACATGATCAAAATGTATACCAACCCGGAACTCGTTGAGGCCGTTACGGAGAAAGTCTGCAGTTTTTACTACGAGGCCAACGGGCGTTTTTTTGAGGCGGCCGGCGATAGGGTCGACGGTTTTTTTTTCGGCAACGACTTCGGGACACAGCTCGACCTCATTTGCGGACTCGAGCAGTTTGACCGCTTTATTCTGCCTTGGTTCAAACGCTTTACCGAACAGGCGCATGCATACGGATATCAGGCGATCCTCCATTCGTGCGGCGCCATTTCTAAAGTTATCGAACGGCTGATTGACGCCGGTGTGGACTGCCTGCATCCGCTCCAGGCACAGGCCAGGGATATGCATGCCGAAAAGCTCGCGAGGGATTTTAAGGGCCGCATAGCGTTCATGGGCGGTGTTGATACGCAACAGTTACTGGTCAACGGCAGTGCGGAAGATGTGCGGGCGGAGGTCGAACGGCTCAAAAAAGTTCTGGGGCCCTGCCTGGTGGTAAGCCCCAGCCATGAGGCTGTCCTGCCCAACGTTCCTCCCCGGAACCTCGAAGCTATGGCCGAAGCGGTGGCGGAAAGCTGATGAAATATGCTTCCGGGAAAACCTCCGTGCCGTGGACAGGCCCCACGTCATCATCTTTATGAAACAGGATACCGGGGGGCGCGGCCGAAAAGGTTAAAGATTGCGATTGGCAATGGCATTCAGTCGTCTTCTTCTTGAGCCCGCGAAACGGGCTACGCTTGAAGCGGCCTTTCAGGCCTTTTCGGCCAGGCCCCGAGCTTTTCCTGACGCAACGCCGTTGTTTGTTCTGTGCATCCCGGGGCTGAATCGCCGATCACCTTCGCCTGCATTGCGGGCTGCGTGCCATTCTTTTGCCGGCCTTGAATGCATTGATGGATATTGCAGGGTTCAAAAGCGGTGCGTACGCACAGGCAGCCGGGCGTTTGCTTTCTGCCACATCTGCGCCAGGAGAATGCGTGAAACAAAGCGGGCTATCCCTTGCGGACTACGTTGTCCGTCGTCGCCGTGAGGTGGTGGGCTATGGCCGAAACCAGCCCTTTTGCCGTGTGCTCTTTTGCCTCCACCTTTGGAGGCATCCCGATTTTGTCCAGAGCGCCGCTCGTGCCGGGGCCGATACTCGCCACGGCCGCACCGGAAGCCGATATCTCCGTGGGGGATATCATGGCGAAAAAATTCTCCACCGTCGAGGCGCTGCTGAACGTGAGCCATACATCTTCGCCTTGCCCCTCAACCAGAAGCTCTTTCACCAGCTCCATGCCTGTTCCGTCGCGCGCAACCGAGTAGGCTTCCACGGCTTCCACATCTGCGCCCCCATCGGAGAGCAGATCCACAAGGCGGGGCGGGGCGATGCCGGAACGGGGGTACAGGATGCTCCGGCCCCGAATCTGTTCCCGCGCGGTCAGGGTCCCGATCACACCTTCGGTGGTGTAGGTGGGGGGGACAATATCCGCCGAAATGCCGTATTCGTTCAGCCTGCCCGCCGTCTTCGGTCCTATCGCGCATACGCTGACGCCGCCGAACCGTCTGGCATCGCCGCCGAGTGCGGAAAGCTGCCGGAAAACCGCATCGACTCCGGCGGAGCTGGTGAAAATGACCAGATCGAACTCGCCGAGGCGCCGCAGGGCGGATTCCAGCGGTGCCGTGTCGGCGGCCGCCACTGTTTTTATCGCGGGCGCGAGAACCGGCTCCCCGCCGAGAGCAAGGACGCAGTCAGCCATCTCCCCGGCCCGGTCGGTGGAGCGTGTGATGACAACTTTTTTCGAGAAAAGGGGCAGATTTTCAAACCAGGCTAAAGTTTCATCCATACCGGCCACCCTGCCCGTGACGAGGATTGCGGGCGGAGCTACGTTGTGCGCTTCGGCCCTGGCGACGATGTTTTGCAGAGAACCCCGGATCGTGCGTTGCGCAGAGCAGGTGCCGTTTTCGATGATCACTGCCGGCATGGCGGGATTTTTCCCCGCCGATACCAGCGACCGGCAGATCTCGTTCAGGTTGGCGACCGTCATGTAAAATACGAGCGTACCGCTGAAGTGGGCCAGCGCTTCCCAATCATGTCCGCCGTCGCTATCGGCCGAATCGTGCCCTGTGATCAATGCTGCGGACCCGCTCAGGCCGCGGTGTGTGAGGGGAATGCCGGCATAAGCGCATGCGCCCGCGGCGGCGGTGATCCCCGGTACGACCTCGAAGTTCACCCCGGCTTCAGCCAGGCTCAGTGCTTCTTCGCCGCCGCGCCCGAAGATGAACGGGTCGCCGCCCTTGAGCCTGACGACAAGTTCGCCGGCTTTTGCGCGCCGGATGAGGAGCGAGTTTATCTGCTCCTGGGTGAGCGTGTGGCGTTTCGGACTTTTACCGGCATAAATCCGATCGGCTTCCGGACGCGCCCATTGCAGGACCTGTCGCGGGATCAGCCGGTCGTAGACGACAGTGTCGGCTTTTTCCAGAACGTCCCTGCCGCGCAGAGTGAACAGGCGCGGATCGCCCGGTCCTGCGCCGACCAGAAAGACCTTGCCGTGGCATTTGGTTTTTTTGTTTGTCATTTATACCCTATCCCGTTTATTTCACGCGTGCTCGGTGGTGCAGATGTGGCAGAAAGCAAACGCCGCCTGCCTGCAGCAGGCAGGTCAACCGCCGTTTGTTAGGGCCGATACACACTGCAGCATCGGAAACCCTGAAGAAAGCTACTCACCGTACTGTTGTTACATCCTTTATATTAATAATTGTCTTTGGTTGATGAAATGGGTTAAGGTCGGATGTGCTATGATCGCATCTCTTCTGCCAGGAAACGCCCCGCTTGGGAGGCGTCCTGCGCATGCTTAACCTCCGCCTCGGTCTTTTTTCTGATCAGTTTGCCGTTATCCGGGGCAAAAACCATCCCCGCAAGGCACAGTGTGTTATCACTTATTATTGCTACCGCTCCGGCAACAGCATGGCAGCCGGCGCCGATGGCGTGGAAGAATGCCCTCTCGGCAGATACGCACAGTCGGGACGGCATGTGATCTATTGCTGCGCACATATCTCTCATACCGCAGTCGTGCGCACGGGTCTGCACGGCAAGAGCGCCCTGACCCGGGGCGGGGATGAAAGTTTCCAGGGGTAAGATCTCGGATATTTTACTTTCAAGGCCAAGACGTTTTAAGCCGGCCCAGGCGAGCACCAGACCATCGGCTCCGGTGCGGTGCATTTTCGC
Organism: Candidatus Brocadiaceae bacterium; assembly: GCA_003551565.1. Classification (GTDB taxonomy): domain Bacteria; phylum Planctomycetota; class Brocadiia; order SM23-32; family SM23-32; genus PUMZ01. The sequence goes on from PUMZ01000323.1 coordinate 8,386, forward strand.
GATCCGGGTTGGCACGTTTCCCCTGACGCCCTCGACCTGCACATCGCGACGCTGTTCGAGCAACAGCGCGCGGCGCCGTGGGGAGGCGGTCAAAATCTTTGCGCCGGACGGTAGTTCGTCCAGCCTGCGGGCGTCCCTCGACACGAGCGCGTCGGCCGGGTTTTCCCGTTCAGGCACGGCGGCGAGGAGGAGACCATCGCCGGTTTTCACCGGCAGGTCTTTGAGGCTATGCACTGCGATGTCGATCTCTTCGTTGAGAAGAGCGCGTTCTATGCGGCCTGTGAACATCCCCGGCTGAGCGGCGGGGGCGGGAGCCGTAGTGCTGTCGCCATCGCCTTTTGCATTGATAACTACGATTTCTGAAATCAGTTCGGGGAACTTTGCCTGCAGCAATTTTCTCACGTATCCGGCCTGCCACAGTGCCAGTTGCGAGCCGCGCGTTCCGATCTTTATTGCGGTCTTTTCCATCGCTCTATTGCGTTTCTGAAGGCGTCCGGGTCCCCGTTTTTAATGAGCAGAGCCGGAGCTTCGGAATCTAAAAAATTCTCCAGTATCCGTTGCCTTTCCGACTGCTGTGGCGGTCCGCAGGATTTGAGGTTCTTCCTCAGTTCCAAGAGACCGGCCATCAGGTGCCGGTATTCCGGGCCGAATTCGTCTTCAAGCTGCCGGCGTATTCTTCCGGCCATTGCAGGACTTGCGCCGCCGGTTGAGACGGCGATCTGGAGCAATCCTCTTTTGAGGCGTGCCGGCACGTGAAAGTCGCATAGCCCGGGCCGGTCCGCCACATTGCAGGGGATATTATGTTTCCGGCAGTCCTGAAAGACCTGCCGGTTGACTTTTTCGCAGTCGACGGCGGAGAAGACGAGCCGTTTATTCCATACATCGTCGGGTTGATATTCCCTTTTAAACAGCACAATGGCGCTGTCGGCTGCAAGAGATCCGATCTCGCAACAGCAGTGCGGGGCTACAACGGTTACACATGCCCGGGAATCGAGCAGGTTTTTAACCTTCCGGGCGGCAACGGCGCCGCCGCCGACCACGAGCACCGGTCTGCCGGTCAGGTCCAGAAATATCGGGTACAGGGTCATACTGTCTTTAACGTTTGAATTGCTTCTTCCGCCCAATAGGATATTATAGCAGCGGCGCCGGCCCTTTTCATTGCGGTCAATGCTTCGATGAAGGCATCGGTTTCATCCAGACGTCCGCACCCGGCCGCCGATTTAATCATGGAGTACTCACCGCTGACCTGGTAGGCGGCGACCGGCAGGCGGGTGGCGTTGCTCAGATCGAGAAGCACGTCGAGGTACGGCATTGCGGGTTTAACCATCAGCCAGTCGGCGCCTTCTTTTTCGTCGAGCAGGGCGTCCCTGACGGCTTCCTCTCTGTTTTCCGGCGGCAGTTGGTACCCCGAGCGGTCACCGAATCCGGGGTTCGACCCCGCGGCTTCCCTGAAAGGCCCGTAAAAAGCGGAGGCAAATTTGGCCGCATAGGACATTATACCTGTGCGGGTGAAATTGTTTTCATCAAGCGCCGACCTTACTGCGTCCACCTGGTGATCCATCATGGCTGAAGGCGCCACCATGTCGGCGCCGGCTGCGGCATGAACTGCGGCAACACGTCCGAGGAGACGGACGGAGGCGTCGTTATCGACCTCCCCGCTCGCGGTCAGCACGCCGCAGTGCCCGTGCGTGGTATACCCGCACAGACAGAGGTCGGTCAGTACGGCAAGTTCGGGTCGCGCGCTCTTTATCGCCCGGATCGCCTCGGGCACGAGACCGTCTTCACGCAGGGCATAGTTTCCGGTGCTATCTTTTGCTTTTTGCGGCGGGACGCCGAACAGCATGACGGCGGGGCTTTGCAGCGTTTCACACGTCTTTGCGAGAACATCGACGGACATTCGCCTTACGCCCGGCATCGCATTGATGTTTTCGGTTTTTCCCGTCCCTCCAATGGCGAAAAGGGGCAGTATCAGGTCATCTGCTGTGAGCGTGGTGCGGCGTGCCAGGCGCCTGATCGCGCCGGTGCGCCGCCCCCTTCGCATTTTTGTGGCGTGGTTCATGGTGTCTCTATGTTTCCTCTGCCCGTTTCAGCCCGTGTTACTGCAAAGCTCAAAAGCGCGCATGGCTCCTTCCACCGTTTTTTCCACATCCTTTTCCTCATGGGCAATCGAGAGAAAGTTGGTTTCAAATGCCGATGGAGACATATATATGCCTTGTTTCAGCATTGCGCGAAAAAAGTGAGCGAACGTCTCTGTGTCCTGCTGTTGAGCTCCATTATAGTCAACGGGTGGCAGCGCCGTAAAGAAAAGACTGAACATCGAACCTGTCCGTGACACTTCAACGTCAAGATCAGCTTGCTCGGCGCCTTTCTCAAGACCCCGGCACAGACGTTCGGTCCGTTCCCTGAGTTGTTTGTACGGGCGCAACGCTTCCAGTTTGTCTAAGATCGCTATTCCTGCGCTGACCGAGACGGGGTTCCCGGACAGGGTGCCGGCCTGGTAAACATCGCCGTCGGGAGCAAGATGGTTCATTATCTCCTTTCTGCCGCCAAAGGCGCCGACCGGCATCCCGCCGCCGATGATTTTGCCGAGGCATGTTATGTCGGGCGTGACGCCGTAGCACTGTTGCGCCCCGCCGTAGGAGAGGCGAAAACCGGTAATGACCTCATCGAATATCAGGACCGCCCCGCAGCGGTCCGCGGCCTCGCGCATCTGTTGCAGAAACCCATCACGCGGGGGAATGACCCCGCAGTTCGCCATGACGGGCTCGGTGACGATCGCTGCCAGGGAGTCGCCGTGCTCTTTTATGGCATCTTCAAGCTTCTCAGGATCGTTGAACGGGAGCACGAGCGTGTGCTTGACGAAATCCTCGGGCACTCCCGCACAATCGGGCACGCCGAAAGTTGCGGCGCCCGAGCCGGCCCGTCCGAGCAGATGGTCGGCATGGCCGTGGTATGCACCTTCAAATTTTACAACTTTGTCCCGGCCTGTATAGCCTCTTGCCAGCCGCACCGCGCTCATCACCGCTTCCGTGCCGGAATTTACAAGCCGCACCCTGTCGATCGAAGGCACGGCCTCTGCAATCATCCGGGCCAGCTCCACTTCTTTGCGGGTCGCCGTGCCGAAACTCGTCCCTTTCTGCGCGGCATCGATGATGTTGTCGGTAACGGCCGGGTCGGCGTGCCCGGCTATAAGGGCTCCCCATGACATACAGTAATCTATGTAACTTCTGCCCCGTTCATCGGTGATCGATGCGCCTTTCCCGTGGTGCATGAAAACGGGATCGATGCCGATCGATTGGAAAGATCTCACAGGGCTGTTCACACCGCCGGGGATGTATTTTCTGGCATATTCAAACAGGTTGTCTTTCGTTTGCATATCCGTTTCTCCAAAGTTGACTCCCTACCGTCGTTCTCTGCGCTATCCGTACCTGCCTGCGGGCATGCCGCTGAGAAATACCTGCCCTTTCCGTTTCCGTCACCACCCCTTTGAGTCGCTATTCGATCCTTTCAATAAATATCCCGGTTGTTTCACGCGTGCTCGGTGGTGCAGATGTGGCAGAAAGCAAACGCCGCCTGCCTGTGCACAGGCCCGAAGGGCCGATTTCAACAACCTGCCTGTGCGCCGTGCCTGCACCATCGCATGGCAGGCAGGTTGCACCTGTCTGCGTCGCGGAAGCGACAGGCAGGCGCAGACAGGTAGCCCCGGGCGACCAAAGGGAGTCCGGGGAAACAGAGAACACGCAATCCAATCAGCCCCGCAAGGGGCGAAACAAAATCCGGCGAAGGTTGTCACGCCCCTCCGGGGCTGGGCGTGGAAAAGCGCTACAGTTCCCCGCGGCTCGCTCCGTTCACCGCGGGCTATTGTTGTGCCGCCCCTGCCGGAGCTCACCCCAAAAGAGGCCCGGGGCCATGCTTTCGCTCAAGTCCGCAGGCGGGGTGCAGGAGTTTCGCGTTACATCTCCTGCGCCTGTCCGCCGGCCCCGGCGACGCGGTTGCGTCCCGCGCTTTTTGCTTTATACAGCGCCTGATCGACGTTTCGTATCAGTGAAAGAGGAGTCACTTTAGTTTTCCCCTCCTCATCTTCAGCAATGGCTGCAACCCCAACACTGACCGTGATGGCTATGGGGCGGCCATCTTCCGCCGTCAACCTCAGAGCCGCCACTTCCTCCCTGAGCCGGGATGCGATCACAAAAGCGCCTTCAAGGGGGGTGCCGGGCATGATCACCAGCAGTTCATCTCCGCCAAAACGGGCCGGAATGTCGGCGGAGCGTATGGAGGCTTTAACGGTTTTCGTGACCGCTTGCAGCACGTGATCACCGGATAAATGCCCATGGGTGTCGTTGACATCTTTAAAATTGTCAAGATCGATCAGCATTATTGAGAGCGATCGTCTGTAGAGTTGTGCTATCCTCAGCTCCTCTGCAAGTTTCGAGAGCATGTAACGCCGGTTAAAAATACCCAGCAATCCGTCAAGATTGGCCTGTCCCCAGAGTTTTTTGTGCAACTGCATCTGGCCCAGGTAACGAACGGTGAGGATACATAAAACAGCCAGTATTATGGGAATGAAAGGGATATTGATGGTCTTGTAAGAAAAAGCCATCGTTACGGCGACCGGAAACAAAAAAATCGTGGCGAGGATCTCATGCCGGTTGCCCGTCTGCTGCCTCAACTCTTCTTCCGCCCAGCCCGTTTTTTTGTCCAGTGCGCCCAGTATTTTCAAATAGGCATTGTTCAGCGGTATATGCAGAATGAGGTAGACGAACAGTACCACGCCGCCGAGCAGGAGCATGCGCGTGAAATCTTCATGGGCGATTCCGGGGATATGCTGCGAGATCAGTTCCATGGCAATGCCGCCGGCGCTGTAAACAAGAGCGTATTGGGCCGTGCGGAAAAGAACCGGTTCTTTAGACCGGCTTTTGAGAAATCCACCTGTAATGACGGAGGCTGATACCGCTATGGAGACGGCTGTCACGGTGTTGTAAACCAGCATTGTCGCCAGCACGATGCCGAAGCTGCCCGATATTGTTCTGCCGTGGGGCAGAAGGACATAGTTGAGTTCGACCATGAGCAGGAGGGAAAAAAACAGCATCACGCCCAGGTTGAAGATTTTTTCGGAAAAATCCTCGTAAGGCGCTTCCATTGCGATGGCTGTTGCAAAGGCAATCGCTCCGAGGCTTGCCAGGGCGCCCAGAAAAAGATATAAATTGGCCTTTTTCATATTAAGTGCCGATTTGCTTTTGCTTGCGAAAAAGGATGCGACTCAATCGGACATTTCATCCAGTTCTTTCTGGAGAAGCTCCCTGGCCTTTTTCGCGTCGGCCTGGCCCCGGGTCAGGCGCATGACCTGTCCGACAATGGCGCCGATGGCCTGTTTCTTGCCTCCGCGGTAGTCCTCCACCGCCTCCGGCGCTTCGCTGATCGCCTGCCGGATAATCGGCGCCAGGTCTTCGGAGTCGCTTATGGCTTCCACCCCCATCTCTTGAACCAGTGCATCGGGCGCCTTGCCGGTCTTTATCATCTCCGCCAGCACGTCGCGGGCTGCCCGGGCCGTGATGCGCCCGTTGTCGGTCATCTCGATCAGTTCCCCCAAAGCTGCGGGCGCGACGCTGAAGCCGGTGATATCGATTTTCCGTTCGTTCAGTGCAGCCATGATATCGTTCATGATCCAGTTGGCGACGCTTTTTGGGCTGTCATAGGCGGCCAGCACGTTCTCATAATAATCGGCCAGCTCGCGTTGATCGGTCAGGACCGAGGCATCGTAATCGCTCAGCCCGAACCCGGTGACAAAACGCTCACGGCGCCGCAGCGGGAGTTCCGGGACCTGACCCTCCAGACGCTTGAGCCACTGTTCGTCAATCTCGTAGCGGATCAGGTCCGGCTCGGGGAAATAACGATAATCATGCGCTTCTTCTTTGGAACGCATCCGCCGGCTGCATTCCGCTGTTTCGTCCCACAGCCTCGTTTCCCGTTCGATCCGGTCACCCCGGTCAAGCATTTGTGCCTGCCGTTGGATCTCGTATCTCAGGCAGGCGGAAACGGCTTTCATGGAGTTGAGGTTCTTTATCTCAACGCGCCCGCCCAGTTCGTTCTCGCCGGCCCTGTTGAGGCTGATGGAGGCTTCAAAGCGCAGCGAACCCTCCTGCATCCGGCAATCGGACACCTCGCTGTAAAGCAATATGCGGCGCAGGGTCTGCATGAAACTCTCGGCCTCCTCAACGCTCCGCATATCCGGGGCGCTCACGATCTCCAGCAGCGGCATGCTGGAACGGTTCAGATCCAGAAGACTGTAGGTGGCGCCGGGGTAGTCGACATGCATATTTTTTCCGGCATCCTCTTCAAGGTGCACGTTCCATATCCTGATCTTTTTTGTCCCACCGTCCACAGGTATGGAAATATGCCCTTCCACCCCCAGGTTGCAGTCATTCTGCGATACCTGGTAGTTTTTTGGCAGGTCGGGATAAAAGTAGTGTTTCCGATCGAAGAAAGTGCTTTTGTTGATATGGCACTTCATCGCGATCGCCGCCCTGACGGCGAGTTCGAAAGCCTTCTTGTTCATCACCGGCAGCACACCGGGCATTCCCAGGCAGATCGGGCAAGTTTGCGTGTTTGCAGGTTCTCCGAACCGGGTGCTGCAGCCGCACCACAGCTTGCTATCCGTCAGCAGCTCCGCATGGGTCTCGAGTCCGATAACAATCTCGTATTCCATGTTTTTTCCCTCGATATCCGAGCCGAAACGAGCACAGGGCAGCGGCGCCCGGCGGATCAAATCACCAGTTGCTCCCTGACCAGCTTCATCTGTTCGCTTTTCAGTGTTTCAGAGCCCTTACGGGCCAATTCCAGCAGTTTATCCAGGCTCTCACGTCCGAAAGGGGCGGATTCCGCGGTTCCCTGCAATTCCACAAATTCCCCGCCATGGGTCATAACGACGTTCATATCAACCGAAGCAGCTCTGTCTTCCGGAGCGGATAAATCCAGCAGGCAGCGGTTCTCAACGATACCGACGCTGACCGCGCATATGCCCTGGACTATGGGTATGACTTCGATCGCCCCCTCATCTTTCAACTTCGCGAGCGCATCGACAAGCGCCATGAAGCCGCCGGTAATGGATGCCGTGCGGGTGCCGCCGTCCGCCTGCAGCACGTTGCAATCGATCCATACCGTTCGCAGCCCTATCTGAGTCAGGTCAACCGCCTGCCGCAGGCTTCGTCCGATCAGACGCTGGATCTCGCTGGTCCGCCCGCTAGCCCTGCCATGCAGACTCTTCCTGTCCGGGTTGGCGCTGGGCAGCATGGCATACTCGGCGGTAACCCACCCCGTCTGTTTCTGGTGGCAGTGATGCGGAACCCTGTCTTCGATCATGGCTGAGCATACCACGCGGGTATCGCCGGCCTCCACCAGCACCGAGCCCGCGGCGTACTTGGTAAAATCTCTGGTAAAACGCAAAGGTCGCATCTCGTCTTCCAGGCGTCCGTCGGTTCTCATTGTCAACCCCTTTTCCCGAAAAAATTCAAATGCAGGATATCTTTCGAAGTCCGCTTGGGCACCTGCGTGTATTCCTCCTTCACCGTTACCTCCCGATCACCATCATTATTGACAGCCTTCACCTTTTCGTCCGGATAGCCGAGGGCCACAACGAATTCAACCGAATATTTGTCCGGAATGCCCAGCAAGTTCGCCAGTTCGGTCCTGCTGATGGAACCGAACCAGCAACTGCCCAGCCCCCTGGAATGAGCCGCCAGCAGCATGTACGTCGTCACACTGGCGCAATCGGACACCCCATCAGATTTTTCATCCGAGATGATCACTGCATAGGCCGTGGGCCTGCTGTCGGCCGGGGGGGGACCCACGGCCGGCAGCCATGCAAGCGTCTCGTAAACCTTGCGGATGTTCTGCGGGTCGTCGACCAGAACAATCTCCCATTCCTGCCTGTTTGCGGCGGATGGAGCGAACCTGCACATATCGACCACTTCGCACAAGATCTCCCGTGGTACAGGTTTCTGCTGGTACCGTCTTACAGATCTGCGTGTCTTTAACGCATCTCCAATATCCATTGTTGACTCCCTGAAGAAATGTTGACATTCATGCGCAATCGCGGGTATTGAAGGCGGTATCGGCAGGGCCGGCGATCTCCGCGCTATCCGCTGAAACTTCTTTTGACTGACCGACTGTTATTGTCTTTCGCGCCGGCGTTCCAGCACGGCGGAAAGCCGCTTTTTACTGTAACGTACCCCAATGCTCGATTCACCGCTGTAATGAACTGTGCCGGCTTCCGCGCCCCTGACGGGTTGTACGTATTTGCGCAGCGTATGTATGACCCTGACAAAACCCGCACCGCGCATTTTCGAGTAATGAATGGCCAGTTGCGCCCCCTCGAGGAGGGTCTCCTCCGGTATCTCGCGGCCCTTCGGCCTGCGGATAATCACATGCGCACCGGGATGGCCCATAACGTGCATCCAGCAATCGTTTCCCCGGGCGATTGAAAACGTCAGCTGGTGGTTCTGCTGCCGGTTGCGGGCCACAAGTATCTCGAAACCGTTCTCGGATAAAAAACGCCGCGGACCGCCCGCTTCGTCCCGTTGCGGACCGTTCGGCTCCGGGCCGGCCTCACGCAACAGGTCTTTCACTTCCACGCTGTCTTCGATTTTTTTAAGTTCTTTAAAAGACTTTGTATTATCGAGTGAATCGGAAATCATTTCAAGTTCATTGGATTCTCTCTCTATCCGATCAAGCCTCTTGCGCAGGGGCATGATGCTGTTTTTCAACCTCTTATAACGCCGGAAAAAACGCTGTATGTTTTCCTGCGGGCTCAGATGCGGGTCCAGCTCAATGCACCTTTCGGGAGCACCTTCCCGGAAAAAATCCCTGACCGTTACGCTTTTTTGTCCCTTAACCATATCCGGGAGCGCGATTTTCAGCAATTCACCCTCCCTGCGCACGTCTTCGGCATTTGCGGCTGTTTGCAGATCGGATCCGATCTTGCCGCTCAATCGCCGGAGCTTGACGCGCCTTTGCCTGATGCGTTTTTCAAGTTCCCGGTAATGTTTCAAAAATTCGGAGCGTTCTTCGGCGCGCCCATAATGATCTATAATCGCGCGGCTCAGAGAAAGCACATCGTCGGGATCGTCCTCGGACGCAAACCTGTTCTCCTCCGCCCTCTCGTGCGCCGGCGGCGGCGGCGGCGTTTCGTAACGTCGCCCCGGCATCAAACGTCTCCGGTCCGAATCACGGGAGAAAAGGCATCCAAGGATCGTATCGGCTGTATCGACCAGAACAATGTTGCTCCCGCCGCCGGTCAGCTCGGCAATAAGACGCAGGGGCTGTTCTTTCAACAGAGCGTCACGCTTCGTGCAGTGCAGCACCACGACCCTGTCGCCCTCGGCCCACGTCAGTTTTTTTACAGGAGATCCGGTCAGGTTCTGGCGTAAAACATTGCAGAACCCCCCGGCAGGCGCGCCGGCCGCGGGTCGCGAGGTTAACAGGTGCAGGCGGCTGAATTCCGGATGTGCGTCGATTTGCAACCAGTACCTCCCGGTCCGGTTGCGGATCTGAAGGACCACACAATGCCGTTCCGGCTGGTCGATACGCACGATCTTGCCCCCCCCAACCAGGGGAGACAGACGGGCTGCTACCATCCGTATTTCAGCAGTTGTCAGTGACATATCCTCTGGAGTCCATTATAATGGAATAAAATCGTGATCCTGTAACCGAACCGAAAGGGGGGCCGGACCGACAGCAGATGGTAAAAGGTGAAAACATGACCACAAATATTATTGTAACAGGAAGAGGCGGAACTGGAAAGAGCACGTTTGCAACGTTGGCAGTCAAAGAACTCAAAGGCGCCAGATTGATAATCGATGCCGACCCCGACCAGTGCCTTTCGGCGCTGCTGGGCGTGGACCTGGATGAGGCGGGGATCAAAACCGTATCGGAAGCCCTGTTTGAGATACAAAAGGGCGAAACCGATGCGTCGATGGACTCGATGCCTCTACCGGAAAAAGTCGACTACCTGCTCCAGCTTTCCTGCCTTTACGAATCGCCGGAATTTGATCTGCTGACGCTCGGCGTGAAGTGGACCAGGGGCTGTTACTGTGCACCGAATAACGCCTTGAGAACGCTTATAACCGAGCTTGCTTCCAACTATGACTACGCTGTTTTCGATTCGCCGGCCGGCCTTGAACATATCAACCGGCGTATAGTGAGCCGCGCCGATGATATATTCGCTATCGTGGACCCTTCCGCGAAAGCCCTGAGAAATGCCGAACATGTCATCGATATTGCAGACACCATCGATTTTTCCTTCAAAAACCTCTACACGGTGGCCAATTACCGTTTCCCGGAGGATCTTCTCGCAAGCCTTGAAAACATGGACCATTCGCGCTATCTGGGCAAGGTGGAGCACGACGCCCGGGTGGAGAGCCTTGACTGGTCGGGCGATTCTCTGCTCCGGCTGCCTGCGGACTCACCGGCATGCCGCTCAGTGCGGGAATTGCTGGCGAAAGCAGGCTACAGAACGCAGTGAGCGGCCTTTCCGGCGGCCCCGCTTTCTTTCGCCGGCCCGGATTTCTCGGATAATTTTGCAATGATAATGCTTATCTGCTATCAAGATCAACCTTATGTCTGCTCCCGGAGATTGACAGGGGTGACTTCCCTCTGATTCCGCAACTGGTTTTTACCGTTCGTATGAAACAAAAGACGCATTTTGCTACAATGGTAGGTAATGTCCGTTCGCACTGTTGTTCATTACGGCACAAAATTGTGAAATTCCAATGAGTTCAAATTGCAGGAGAGAGAGTCTTTTTCTGGCGTTGGCCTTTGCCCTCGGGGTTTTGTGCTCCGGTGCGGCTGTTGCTGCTTCCGGCGGCAGCTGGGGGCCCGATACCGGCACCGTTGACTTCTCCACGGCGCATGAGGAGGGGGCCGAAGAGCAGTTCCGCCAGGCAGTCGCCCTGATAACCTACGGCTATACAAGGCAGGGGATCCGCCGGCTCAAAAGACTGCTCCGGAGGCATCCGGACGCCGATTGGACAGCCACCGCCCACTATCACCTGGGGCTGGCCTATTATCAGCGCGGGCAATATAAAGACGCTTTCCGCCATCTCGGCGAGTTTGTTGCATCCCGCCCCGGACCGGACAATGTGCGGACCGCTCAGGAATTGCAGTTGGAATGCGCCCTTAATGTGGGCGGGAGAGATCTTGAGAGGACCCGTTCGCTGTTCGATGAGCTGACGGCCGCGGCGCATGATGCGGATTTCGCGGCCGAATGCCGGTGGCGCTTCGCCGCTCTGGCGTATGAACGGCGACGTTATCACGCGGCCATTGATGCATACCTTGAGTTTATTGACAATCATCCGTGGCACGAAAATGCGCCAGAAGCCTGGTTCTACGTGGCTGCAAGCCAGTACGGTATCGCTTTGCGCATCGAGCGCGGATTGCAGCATTACAGGGACTCCGAAACGGCTCTGGAGGATTTTTTGTCCCATTTTCCCGACCACCAACGGGCCGAAGAGGCGCAAGGGATGCTGGAGGATATACGCCGCAGGTGGGCCGAGCGGTCCAGACGGACAGCGGATTTCTACCTGAACGTCAGGAATAATCCACACGCAGCGCTCGACTACCTCGGGGATATCCAGGACGACCTCCCCGGCACCGGGCCAGCCGGGCATGCGAGGGAGCGTATGGAGGAGATAACAAAGCAATGGCGAACCCCCGCACCGGGCGGGTATATCCCCCTGCCGCTCGAGGGGATCCGAAGAAACGAACAGGCGGATTGAGGAACAACGGAGACACGGATGGTTTCCGGCGCCTCCGTTGGGTGCGGCGGCGTTTGTTGATCGAAGAATTATGAACATGAAAATTCCACTCCAATCAATCCTGACGGCCTTGTTGCTTTTCTCGATGCACGGGTGCGGTTACACGGCCGACAGCCTCATTCGCGATGATATCGGCAGCGTTTACGTGGCCTATTTCCGCAACGATACGCGGCAGCATGGCCTGGAGGTCGACCTGAGGCGGGCGCTTTCGGAAGAGGTGAGGCTGCACACCGGTCTGACACTTGCGCAAAGGGCGGAGGCAGACAGCATACTCGAGGGCGAGCTCATGGACTATTCCATCATTTCCACCATGTCCGGGGCCGATGACGAGATATTGATGAAGAGGATCAACGTAGGTATCCGGTACCGCTGGCTTGATGGGCTGAGCGGCCGTGAACTGACGCCATGGGGAGAACTGGAGGAGAGCGTGTTGCTGGCCGTGGGGCATCAGGAAGCCGAAGCGGAACGGGCGTTCCGGGAAGTGGCGCAGGCCCTGGTTCAGAGCCTTGAAAGGGAGTGGTAGTGGTAACGGAATCGGTCGCCGGAGCTATGGCAACCACCCGGGCCGCCGCTGCATAGGGATGTGAAACGAACAGGACGATCAACCCTGTCAGAGAAAAAGGGAGAAGACATATATGAACGAAGATCCGAGGAAAAACAGAAATAAAAAAGGCGTGCCGCCCCGCTCTGAAGGGCCGCCGCCGCCGAGGATCGGCAGGCAACTGCTGATATGGATGGTGGTCATAGCCAGCGTGCTGGTCGTGCTCATGGTGTTCCGGCGCACGACCGAGCCGCAGGTGGAGACGGTGGATTTGAAGTCGCTTGAGAGGCATATTGAGAATGAAGACATCCAATCGATGGAGATCAAGGATTGGAAAGTGACCGCCGTGCTAACGCCCGATGCCGCGGCGCGGAGCGAATATGAAAAGATACAGGCAACGGTCAGCCCGGGGTACCGGGACATGAGACTCGAGGCATGGCAGGAAAGACTGCCCGACCGGCCGCGGGAGATGGTGCTGACCGTCGACGAGGACTCCGCCATATGGCCAATGATCCTCGCAAACGTGCTGCCGATCCTTATCCTGCTGCTCGTGTTGATGTACTTTTTCAAACGCCAGATGCAGGCGGCCGGCGGAGGTGCGGGCCAATTCCCCTTTTCCAAGAGCAAAGTGGCGATGAACAAACAGGAAAAACCAAAAGTCACTTTTGAGGATGTGGCCGGAGTTGACGAGGCCAAGGACGAGCTGAAGGAAACGGTCGAATTTCTGAAAAACCCGGAGAGGTTCCAGAAAATTGGCGGTCGGACCCCGCGTGGAGTGCTCCTGGTCGGCCATCCCGGCACCGGCAAGACCCTGCTTTCCAAGGCTGTGGCCGGAGAAGCGGGGGTTCCCTTTTTCAGCCTCTCCGGCTCCGATTTCGTCGAGCTGTTTGTGGGCGTCGGCGCTTCCCGGGCGCGCGATCTGTTCTCCAAGGCCAAAGAGAACCAGCCGTGCATTATTTTTCTGGACGAAATCGATGCCGTAGGCCGCAAACGCGGCGCCGGACTCGGCGGGGGGCATGACGAGCGGGAGCAGACTCTGAACGCCATCCTCAGCGAGATGGACGGGTTCGAACGACAGGATGGCATCATCGTTATAGCCGCCACCAACAGGCCGGACGTGCTCGACCCCGCACTTCTGCGCCCGGGACGTTTCGATCGCCAGATCGTTGTGGACCTTCCCGACCTGAAAGGCCGCGAGGCGATTCTCAAGGTCCACTCACGCCGCGTGCGGCTGGAGAAGGGAGTGGACCTGAGCGTGATCGCCCGTGGCACCCCGGGGTTCAGCGGCGCGGATCTTGAAGCGCTTATCAACGAGGGAGCCCTGATCGCAGGCGGACGCGGCAAGGAAAGTGTTGATATCGCCGACCTGGAGGAGGCAAGGGATAAGGTGCGCTTCGGACGGCAGAAGAAAAGCAGAGTCATGAGCGATGAAGACAGGAAGATGACGGCATATCATGAGGCCGGACACGCCCTCATAGCACTGCTGAACCCGGATGTCGAGCCGCTGCACAAGGTGAGCATCATCCCGCGCGGTATGGCGCTGGGAATGACCATGATCCTGCCGGAGAAAGATAAATACGGAATGAAAAGACGGGAATGTTTCGGTACACTCCAGATGCAGATGGCCGGACGGGTGGCCGAATCGATTTTTTGTGACGATATCTCCTCCGGCGCCAAAGATGATATCGAGAATGCGACGAAACTCGCCCGGCGAATGATAACGCAGTGGGGTATGAGCGAGAAAATGGGCGCCGTCAGCTATTCGGATGAAGAGGAACACGTCTTCCTCGGCAGTGAAATCTCCCGCGCAAGGAAGCACGGGGAGAAGATCGCTCAGCAGATCGATGAAGAAATACACAGATTTCTGCACGAAGCTCACGAAGAAGCCAAAGCGACGATCCAGAAACACATCGACCAGGTTGAAGATATCGGTGAGGCGCTTCTGAAGCTGGAAACGCTTGATGAAGAGGATGTGAAACAGATCGTTGAAGGCAAAAGCGCCGATGAACTCGTCAGCGAAAAGCGCGCGCGCAAAGCCGCGCAAGAGGCTGAAAGTTCCACCCAACACGCCGCTGAGGGCAAAGATGATAAAGCAGAAGACCTCAGCAAGGAAGAGGATACCGAAACCGGCCCCGCGCCCGCCCCGGCCGGAAGCCCGGCGTGAGGCGCCCCACACGGACCATGGAAAGGCGGAAGAATCTCTATGATACGCCGGGCGGCAACTCCCGGCGCAAATGCGCCGCCGCCGGGGGGATCACCCGCGTGCCGGGTCGATATGAGCCGGGCTACTCATCACCGTAGCACAGCGAATCCAGGAGCGCCGGATCGCTGAGCCGCTCGTCGATATCAACGCCGAAAGCGTTTGTGATGGGTTGGAAAACCTCCGGATTGTTGCGCTGGACGCTGAGCGCGGCGTCCCGTACAACACCGATGCCCTCTCCCGTCATCTTCCCGAGCGGCCGCCGGGGCGGGCCGACCTCCATACCCAGCAGATTCATCAGGGTTTTGACCGGGACGGGGTTGCGTGCCTTGCAAAGCCTCGCCCCCCAGGGGCTCTGTTGCCGGGTTGTTACGGTAACGATTTCCAGCAGCGGCTTGAGGGCGTCGTGCCACTTGCGCCCCTTGGCGATGTCGCCTTCAAGCACGGCCTCCGTCATCTGCTGGACGGCTGCGGGCGCTACGTTCGAGATGACGCTGATGACTCCTCCGGCGTTGATTTCTTCGTCCGTCATCGCCAGAAAAGTCATATCGTCGTCTCCGCTGAGTATCCGCAGCGACGCCCCCGCGCACAGGCGGGTGCGCCGCATATTGTCAGGGTCTCCGCTTGCCTCCTTGACCGTGTTGACGTTATCGTAACGTTCGTGAAGAAGTGCCAGGTCTTCCGGCAGGAGCTGGGTGCCGCTGCGTCCCGGGATGACGTAAGGGATGATTTCCAGCTCCGGGAATTTCTCCGCAACCGGGCCGATATATTCGCGCCTTATCTCCATGGAACTCGGCCCGTTGTAATAGGGCTCCACCAGCAGCACGGCTTCAATGCCGAGCCCGGCGGCATGGGCTGTGCTGCGCATGGATTCCCGGGTGCAATTGGAGCCGGTCCCCGCTATAGTCGTAAAGCGGTTCTTGGCGAACTCCAGGGTCTTTTCGATCACTTCTGAATGCTCCTCCCAGTTCAAAGTGGGACTCTCTCCCGTGGTGCCCATTGCGAGAAGACCGCTTACACCGGCGGCAGCCTGGAAATCAACCAGACGGCGGAGCATATCATAATCGACTTCCCTGCTTCCATCTCCTTTCATCGGCGTTACCAACGCCGTATAGCAACCCTGAAACATGTACGTTCTCCCGTGAAATTCGCGGCAACCAGTAGCGTGAGAATCTCAGTTATTTCCAAAATACAAACTGATATTCCAATTAAAGCGGCTGCATTGGTGGTGAAGTGCAACAATATACGACGGAACGGAAAGTCCAACGAATACTCCTGCCGACCTCGCGGCGAGGCTGTGAACAACTATAGCCGATTGTGCCGCCCCTGTCAAGCGGGCTTTCGTGCGCCTTTTCAGGCGCCTTCATGGACAAGAATCGGCTCCCTTTTTCCTGATGGGTGAAAGATCATCGATAACGATCATACATTTGTGCCGAACACCGTTTTGTGTTATACTCACCCCGGAAATGGAACTACTGCAAATGAGGGTTATACAAGATGTATGCCGTAATAAACGACAAAGGCAACCAATACAGGGTAGCGGAAGGCGAGGAGGTTCTGATTGACGCTTTAAAGGCGCCGATTGGCGATCTGATAGAATTCGATCATGTCTTGATGGTTGGCGGATGCGAAGATGAGGAACCCAAAATCGGGCGACCGGAGATCCAGGGGGCCAGGGTTCTGGCCGAGGTCGTGGCCCATGAGCGCGGTCCCAAAGTGCATACCGTGCGTTTTAAAGGGCCTTCTCAGACGACGATAGGGCATCGACAGAACTATACCAGA
The DNA here is from genome assembly GCA_003551565.1 of Candidatus Brocadiaceae bacterium. GTDB lineage: Bacteria > Planctomycetota > Brocadiia > SM23-32 > SM23-32 > PUMZ01. The sequence continues at coordinate 24,719 of PUMZ01000323.1, forward strand.
GTGAAAATAAGCGAAATTCATCCAGATTGGGGAGTGGAAAATGGCGCATAAAAAAGGACAGGGATCGACCCAGAACGTAACTGACAGTAAGCCGAAATACCGTGGTGTCAAGCGATTCGGCGGACAGCACGTGCGTGCAGGCAATATCATCGTGCGCCAGTGCGGGACGAAGTTCAAGCCGGGCCGCAACGTCGGTTGCGGACGCGACTACACCCTGTTTGCTACAAGCGATGGTGTTGTGGAGTTCGGCGCCGGGCGCCGTATTAACGTCACGCCGCAGTAGCATAACAGCAATGCGTGGTGGCAGAGCGCCTTGAAGTGGGCGGACGAACCGAATCCTTGCGCCCCGCCCCGATCTATCCATTGAAGCTCTCCGCTGCCGGGACCTGGCATGCATTTTGTCGATGAAGCAGAGATTTATATCAAGGCCGGTGATGGCGGGGACGGCTGTGTGAGCTTCCGGCGCGAGAAGCATGTGCCAAGGGGCGGCCCGGACGGGGGCGATGGAGGGGATGGGGGGGACGTCATCATCGAAGCGGACAGCAATCTTGCGACGCTGCTGGATCTCGTTTCGAAAAAACAATACTTCGCCGGGAACGGTGAAGACGGCAAATCAAAGCGGAGGAGCGGGGCCGACGGCAGCGACATCGTTATTAAAGTTCCGCCGGGAACCATTGTCCGGGACCTCGATACCAACCTGGTGCTGAAGGATCTCGACAGCGACGGCGCTTCCATCGTGGCTGCACGTCACGGCAACGGCGGCAGAGGCAACATCCACTTCGCCACGGCAGTTAATCAGGCGCCGAGAGAATGTGAAAAGGGACGGCCGGGCCGGGAACGGAATCTTCGCCTCGAACTGAAGCTCATCGCCGAAGTGGGCCTGATCGGAGCCCCCAACGCCGGCAAATCTACCCTGCTGGCGCATATAAGCGCTGCGCATCCACGCATTGCTTCTTACCCCTTTACCACCCTGGAGCCGCAACTGGGTGTGGTCGATACCGATTCTTTCCGCCGCTTCGTCGTGGCGGACCTGCCCGGGTTGATCTCCGGAGCGCATGAAGGCAAAGGCCTCGGCGACGAGTTCCTGAAACATATAGAGAGGACCGAAGTTCTGGTCCACGTAGTGGATATGGCTCCCACCGACCGGTCATCACCGGCCGAATCCTACCGGGCTATCCGTAATGAACTACGGCTCTACAGTCAGCAGTTAGCACAGCGCCCTGAAATCGTTGTGGCAAATAAAATGGACCTGAAGGCGGCCGAAGATAACATTGTAACGTTCAGGGAAATAACCGGCAGGGAACCCGTCCCTATCAGCGCCGTAACAGGGGCGGGGTTGCGCCGGCTGGTGGGAAAGATCCTCCAGGCGCTGGACACCTGCCGCAGCGAAGCAAAAACGCCTTCCAGCAAAGGGGCTTGACTTCGGGTTGACTTTTCTGCTATTATATCAGCGATTTGTCCAAAAGGAGTGGATTGGAAGAACAGGGCGTGGTCCTCTTTGCCGTTGCAGCGTTGGTGATCGGGATTGGCGCCGCTGTGAGGAATCTGCGGACAGGAATTATATTTATCGTTCCTTTTATCTTTCTCATCCGAACACTTTTTTACTCCGGAGGTAGCTATGAGCTTACTGAACATATTGGCCCTTGTTGTGGGAATTATCGCTGTCGTCGTCTATTTTACCGGCGTGCGCAACAACAAGTCCTGGGGCACACCGGTCTTTGTCTTATCGGCCCTGGCAGCAATCATACTGGTCGTTGTCGAGATGGTAAGGGTCTGGTGAATACGGGCGGGAGAATGCCGGCCCCAAAATGTCCTCTCCAATCGCAGCAGGGAAGAAGGACCCGAATTCACCCCGCCGATGGGTGAACGTTGGTGTTGCCTTGCTTGTTGCTTGCTTCCGGAAGGAAGAGGGAAGGATGGTGCCTGAGGCTGTCCCGCAGGGCTGGGGCAGGTGAAATCGTCCCGTGCATTCCGTAGCTCAAAGCCGCATGAACCGATCGCGGTTCCGAACGGGAGCCCGGTGCAGGCGCGGAACGCAAGCAGGGAATATCAAATCGTCTGCAAGCCCGCAGGCTCCTCCAAACCTCTGCAAAGAGGCCGCATTTCACGGTATATGAGGATGAGGAAGGGATATGAAAGAGAACATGAAAGTCAAGGTCAGATTCAAGCTTGAACAGGAAAAAGGCAAGGTCCTGCCCATACGCAGAATAGCGGTGGGTGAACTCAAAAAGATTCCTGAGTCCCATTTTGTACCGGAAACTGTGGCAGAGCATTTTATTTTCCTGGAAGGCAGGAATTTTTTCGTTGAGAAGCACCAGCAAATAGCGGATACAGTGCAGGAAGAGACAAAGCAGATGTTTATCCCGCTTGCGGAAATACGTTCCATTACCGTCTTGCCGGACGATATCGATATCTATGATATGGAGTATAAGATATCGGGAAACCGGTTGATATGCCAGAGCACAAAACACCAGGTGACATTGCGTGAAGAGGGGAGGGTGCGGTGAGGCAGGCTATCCCGCATGTTTCATAAACCAAAGACATCGTTATGGTATTTTGCTAAGCTTTCCTTCCTAAAAAAGCGTCTGTATATGGTGTGCATTCTTAATAACTTCAAGAGGTCATGGAAAAACAAAATCGTTTGCCGTACTATTAATTCTTTTCATATTCGTTTTCGTTGTTGAAAAGAATTGGGCTTTTGCTTTCTTCTGCCGCATCTGCACCACCGAGAACGCGTGAAACAAGCGCTATTGCAGTTGCTGATCCGAATTCCTCATTGCCGTGACAGCCCCCCTGTTCGAAAGGACATAATCCGCTCCGGAAGCGACGGTCACGAGTGCGACCGGGATCATGACGAGGTAAAACACGAAGGTCCGCATTGCCATATCAACCGATTCGGGGAAGAGAAAGTAGGCGGACCTGACGGAGAGGAAAATGATGATCCCCGCTCCCTGCACCACCGCCTTGATCTTTCCGCTCTTCCTGGCGGCAAGCACGACGCCGGAGGAGGCGGCAAATATCCGCACATACGAGACGATAGCGTCGCGATAAAATATGAAGGCGACGATAAGCACCGGCCAGGGGTGCTCTCTGACCGAGGCTTCGGTGGTAAAGGCGAGGAATATGCTGAACCTCGCCACACTGTCCGCAAGCGGGTCGATCAGTTTCCCCAGCGCGCTGACCCGGCCGATATTGCGCGCAACATACCCATCGAGCATGTCGGTTATTTCAAATGCCAGTGCCAGGCCCAGGGCGGCCAGTGCGGCGCCGGTCGAATTGATCAGAAAAAAAACTATGAAAAGGGGGGCAAGCAGAAGGCGGGAGAGCGTCAGTATATTGGCCAGTTGTGCCATGAGTTTTATACTTTCATAAGATCTTCGTGTTTTTCCGCGCGCAGTTTCTCAATCTGCTGCGAATGCCGGTCGGTTATCTCCTGAACTTCCTCGCATGCCCCCTCGCATTCGTCCTCGCTGATCTTTGAATCCTTTTTGAGTTTTTCCAGCTCTTTGTTGGCGTCCCGGCGGACATTGCGGATGGCCACGCGAGCGTCCTCGGCCATGTTTTTCACGTGCGCGGCCAGCTCCACCCTGCGCTTCTCACTGAGTCCGGGGATGTTTAACCGGATAACCCTGCCATCGCTTTGCGGGTTGATCCCTATATCGCTGGCCTGGATGGCCTTGACCATAGGCTCGAGGACGGACGGATCATAGGGTTTGATAACAATGAGTTGTGGATCCGGTACCCCGATATTGGCAAGCTGGTTCAGCGGGGTCGGGGAACCGTAATAATCAACCCTTATCGTTTCGACAATCGCGGGATTGGCAGTGCCGGCGCGCAGACGTTTGAGCGAGTCGGCATAGACCCCAACCGCCTTATCCATCCTGTCTTCAGCATCCAACAATATTTCATCAAGATCCATTTTTGTCATGACCTATAAAAGTACCTACGGAGTCCCCCGAAATGGCACGCTGCAGATTTCCTTCCTCCCCGAAATTGAAAACCCTGACCGGCATACCATGATCTCTGCACAGGGCGATGGCAGAATAGTCCATTATAGCAAGCTTGCGGTTCAAAATGTCCTCATAGGTTAAAGACGCGAAAAACTCCGAAGAACCGTCCGTTTCGGGATCCGCGGAGTAGACGCCGTCAACCCTGGTTGCTTTCAATACAACCTCCATCCCCAGCTGCACCGCCCTGAGCGCCGCGGCGGTATCGGTCGTAAAGAACGGATGGCCGGTGCCTCCGGCGAGTACGACCACGCCACCCCTGTCCAGTTCTTCCTGACACCGGTCGGGATCGAAGCCCCCGACAACGTTCGTTATGGGCAGGGCGCTGCAAATATGAGTTGTTAGACCGCATTCCTCCAGTTTCTGGCAAAGCGCCAGACCGTTGACCATGGTCGCCACCATCCCGGCGTTGTCGGCCTGCATGCGGGAGGCGCCGTTGCCCCCGCCGAAACCGGATCCACGGATGATGTTTCCCGCCCCCGGGACGACGGCCAGGGCACAGCCGGCCCGTGCGGCCGCGGCAATCTCACCGGCTATGTACCTCAGTTGCCGCTGATCGAAACCCGCTCCGTTCACGCCGGCAAAGGCATTGCCGCTGAGTTTGAGCAAAACCTTACCGTAACGGCTCGCGGCACACATACGCTCCCCTCGCCTGTTGAAATGTCTGCACCCGGCATGCATCCTGATCCAGCTGTTGAAACTCTCTCACCGCGGGTAAAATCGGAGTCCTTGAATCGCCGCCTTACGTTGCCGTCTCGCCGACCTCCATGCGGACGAACCGGGCAAGCGTGATTTTCTCGCCGATCTTGCCGATTGTGCGGTCAATGAGTTCGCCGATCGAGACCGAATCATCCCGAATCCAACCCTGATCCAGAAGGCAGTTCTCCGCAAAAAACTTCTCGAGCTTCCCTTCCACGATTTTTTCGACAACGTTGTCGGGCTTGTCCTTGACCTGGTCTCTGTATATTGCTTTCTCCTCTTCAAGCCGGTCCTCCGGGATGTCATCCCGGCCGACAGCCGACGGATTCATGGCGGCGATCTGCATACATATTTCCCGGCCGAGTTGCTGGAACTCCTCATTGCGGGCCACGAAATCGGTCTCGCAGTTCAGTTCTGCCATAACTCCTATTTTTGCGTCGGGGTGAAGGTACTGAAAGATGACCCCTTCGTTGGCGGTCCGGCTGCTCTTTTTCTTCTCCGCTTTGGCGATACCCTTCTTGCGAAGCACCGTCATGGCCTCTTGCTGATCGCCTCCGGTCTCTGTCAGCGCCTTCTTGCAATCCATCAGACCGGCGCCGGTTTTCTCTCTCAGTTCCCGAACCTCTTCGGCAGAAATAGACATACCCCAAAATCTCCTTTGCTGTGGTGTTTATAGCTTTTATTCCGACTCTGATTCACTGACGGGTGCTGGCCCCGCTTTGTCCTCCTCATCGTTGGAACCCCCGGCCGGCTGCACCTGCTGCTTTTCATCCCCTTCCGCTCCGCCGGCACTGTCATGGACGCTTTCGCGCTCTTTGGCGGCTTTTGCGTCGTCCTCCTTTTTCTCTTTCTCCACTTTTGCCCGCTCCCTGCCCCGCAGTACGGCGTCCGCCATTTCGCGCGTGAATATTTCAATGGAACGGATCGCATCATCGTTGGCGGGGGCGGGAATGTCCACCTGTTCCGGGTCGGCGTCGGTGTCCAGCCATGCAACGGTCGGAATATGCAATTTGATCGCGTCACGCACGGCGATATCCTCTTTCCGGGGGTCCACCACGACAAGCAAACCCGGCAGGCCGTCCATATCCCTGACGCCGCCGAGGTTGCGTTTTATCTTGCGGGCTTCGCGCCGGAACGAAGATATCATCTTCTTGCTGAAGTCATTGATCCTGCCGGTCCGCTCCAGCTCCTCCAGCTCCTCCAAACGCTGCAAGCGGCTCCTGATCGTCTGATAATTTGTCAGCAGCCCGCCCAGCCACCTCTCGACGACATAGGGCATGCCGCAGCGTTCGGCCTCTTTGCGTGTTATCTGGCGCGCCTGCCGCTTGGTTCCGACAAAAAGCACATACTCACCTCGCCTGGCAATCTCCTCGACCACCTTGCCGGCGGTGATCAGCCCCCGCAAGGTCTCCTTGATATCAATGATATGGATCAGATTGCGTTTCTTCAGTATATAGGGCGCCATCTTCGGATTCCACCTGCTGCTGCGGTGCCCGAAATGTACGCCCGCTCCGATCAATTCTTCCAGATTTGCATTTACCGGTGTCAAACGATACTCCTCAAAATTATCATAGTTCTATAGTTAAACGTCTTTACACTTGTTTCCGCTTGCCGCTTCCGCTGTGTAAAAAAAAACGCCCACCCATACAGCCGGATACTATAATTAAATTTCGATGTTTTGTCAAATTACCGCCACATCTCCAGGCGCCCGGGCTTTCCGTCGGTCTTCTCTTGCACTTTCCGGGGCTGAAAGCTAATATAGATGTTGCCTCCATTGTGTCCGGCGGGGCAAGCAGCGGCGATTATGCCCCGCAAACCCAGGCGCCGGTATATAATCACAGAAGCACCCTGTACCCGCCGGGGGTAAGAACAACAGACGTAACGGAAAAGGAGGGCCGGATATTTCGTAGTGCGCGATGATAAAGGAATTATGACGGCAAACCATAACATGTCGCCCCTCTTTAAGAAACTCACCTGCTTAACGGGCGTGGGACCGTCGAAATCCCGGCTCCTGGCACGCCTGGGTCTGCATAACGTCTACGACCTCCTGTTCCACATACCGCGGAACTACGAAGACCGGCGGCGCATCACCCCCATCCGGGATATCCGTGAGGGTGAATATGCCGTGGTGTCGGGCCGTGTATCGGACGTCAATTTCAAAAGGATCCGTTCCCGCCAGCGCATGCTCGAGGTCTTCGTATCGGACTCTACGGGCATGATTCAGCTGACCTGGTTCCATGCGCGGCCCTCCTGGGCGGAGAGTTTCCAAAAGAAAAACACGGTTACAGCATACGGTAAAGTGCAGTATTACGGCGGGCCGCAGATGGTGTCGCCGGTCTACACCACTGCCCCCAATCCGGAGCAGTCCGCCGAATTCGGCTGCATCCTGCCTGTTTATCCTCTGACCGAAGGGTTGTCGCAGAAGTTTTTCCGGCGCATCATGCGTGAGGCCCTGACTGCCGCAGCCGAAGTTGCCGATGCCGTCCCCCACCCCCTGGCACGGGCGAAAAGTTTCACAAACAAAACAGAGGCAATACGCAACGTGCATTTCCCACCCTCGCTGGCAACCGCCGAACACGCCCTGCGGCGTCTGGCGTATGAGGAATTGCTGGTTTTCCAGGCGGCCCTTGCCCTGCAAAGGAGGACGATCAAGGATGCGAAAGGGTTCAATTTCAAAACCGGCCGGAACGTTGAGCAACGCATTCGCCGCCTCTTTCCCTTCCGTTTCACCGATGCACAAAACAAGGTTGTCGGTGAGTTGTGCAGGGACCTGCGTTCGCAACGTCCCATGCACCGCCTGCTCCAGGGGGACGTTGGCTGCGGCAAGACGGTGGTAGCCGTCTATGCACTCCTGTCGGCCCTGGCGGAGAGGAGCAAGGGGCATCAAACGGCGTTCATGGCGCCGACCGAGGTGCTGGCCGAACAGCACTACCTGACACTCCAGGAACTCCTGGACGGAACGGATGTGCGCATCATGCTGCTGAAAGGGAGCGCGAAGCCCGCCGAAAGGCGCGAGAAACTCCAGCGTATCGCCGAGGGCCGTGTCGATCTGGTGGTGGGAACACATGCGCTGATCCAGAAGGATGTCGCGTTCAATAAGCTGGCGCTGGCGGTGATCGACGAACAGCACCGGTTCGGCGTGCGCCAGAGACTGGAGCTCGCACAGAAGGGGCGACGGCCGGATGTGCTGCTGATGACCGCTACGCCGATACCGCGCACCCTGACACTCGCGTGTTTCGGAGATATGGATGTGAGCGTTATCGACCGGATGCCCCCCGGCAGGCGCGAGGTCAATACCCGACTGCTCGGTGAATCGCACTGGAAAGAGGCATATCAGGAGGCACTGAGCGAATTAAAGACTGGAGGACGTGTTTTTGTCATCTTCCCGCTGGTCGAGACAAATCACGAACTGGATCTGTCAAGCGCAACCGACGCCTACCGGGTGCTGAGCAACGGCATCTTCAAAGATTATCCATGCTGCCTGATGCACGGACGGATGAGCGCGGAGACCAAACGGGAGACCATGCGGGGATTCCGCAACGGCGATTACCGGGTTATGGTGGCCACCACCGTGGTGGAAGTCGGTATCGATGTGGCGGAGGCCACCGTCATGATTGTACAGCACGCCGAACGACTGGGGCTCTCGCAGCTCCATCAGCTCAGGGGGCGCATAGGACGTGGCGGACGCCCGGGATTCTGTTTCCTGCTCGCTTCCGACCCGACCGAGGATGCACGCCGGCGCCTTGAGGTGCTCTGCAATACCAACGACGGGTTCAAAATCGCCGAGGCCGACCTGAAACTGCGCGGCCCCGGCGAGCTGTTCGGTACGCAGCAAAGCGGCATGCCCGAACTGCGATGTTATGATTTCTCCGACCTTCCTCTCCTGGAAGAAGTGCGGAACGATGCATTTGAATTGATAGAAAACGATCCCGGACTCGACCGGCAGGACAATCAGCTCCTTAAAAAAGCGATCCGGCAGGGTTACGCGGGGCGCTTTGCTCTGGGCGGGATGGGATGATAGACTGGTTCCTCCGCCATTTCAGCGCATGCCCGTACCCGCGATGAAAAACATTGCACAGGATTTTGGCGAGTGGAACGTTTATTATGGTAGTCAACGTGTTGTTCGCACATCTTTGTTTTTGTTACGGGAGGTGGAAAATGTCAGCATTACGTCAGTTGTCAGGAGTGTTTGTCTGTGCGTTGATCGGGATAGCTCTTGCAGCCGGAAACATGACATGGGCCGGTGAAAACGGCGAAGAAGGGCCCGAGGTCCGGGACGCCGTTGAGGCGGAGGAAGAGGATGTCCGCGCTCGCCTCGACCAGAGGCGGCGGGAAGCCCTGGAAAGGCTCCAGCGCGGTGAACGGCAGCGCACACCCGGCCTTGCCGCACTGCTTGCCTCCGAAGCGGTCGATGTTGCGGTCTCCGAGGAGGATGAGGACGGCAGTGTGACGCTTACCCTGTCTTCTGAGGATGAGGAGCTTCTCCAGCAGGTACGCCGCTCTGTGGAGCAATTGCTTGCGCAGCGGGAGCAAAGAGAGGCAAGACAGGAAGAAGCAAGACGCCAGGATGATGCGCGCGATGCCGTCAGGGAACGCCTGCGCGATCGCGGCGATATGGATGATGCCGAAAGGGAAGAACTGCGGCAAGAGCGCCGCCGGCGCCTCGAGGAACGGCTGGAAGGGATGGACGAGGAAACGCGGCAGCGTTTCGAAGAGCGGATGGAACGGATGCGCGAGCGCCGCGGAGGGCGAGGTGAATAGCAGAATTAGCACCTGCGCTTAACTTTGCTGTTCTTTGCCGTCTTGACACGCGATCTGTTTCAGGCGATAATACACTGATGGTGTTGCCTCTGGCAACAGGTGACAGGCCGCGGTGGGCCGGGCAGGATGCAGGGGGTGAATATACAGGAGTCTTGCTCTGCAGAAGTCCCGGCCCGGCGGCAAGGTGTTTCTCTGGATACTTGCAGGTCAAATATTATGAGAATAACAACCCGGAAGACCTGGGGGCAAGTGTTGCTTGTGGTGAATATGTCGCTTCTGGCGGGATTGCTGTTTCTTCTCCTGAGGCCGTTTCCCGCACCGCATGATGCCGGGGCCGGCGAACCCTCTTCTCAGAGCGCCGTTGGGCATCAGGAATCTTCCGACACAGCCTTTTCGCATGGCTATGCTCCGGTGCCCACGGTGGAAGACTATGAGGCCCTTGCAGCAAGCGATCTTTTCGGGATCGGCCGTTCCGATACCCAATCCGCGGAGGTCGATGAGGTCGAACGGGCCGAAGAGGAATATACGCCGCCCCCCTTGCAACTGTTGGCCACCGTGGCGGGGCGCGGTCCGATTGCCCGGGCGGTCGTACTGAACCCGGACGGTGGGGGCGAGCAACGTCTGAAGGTCGGCGATACGATAGCCGGAGCGACCGTTCAGCGGATCGGTCCCAGGAGCATTACTCTCGCACGGGACGATCAGCTGTATGAGATCGGTATGGATTTTACAGGGGAGACCGGCGCTTCCGGCAGGGGGAGGCCCGAAGAAAGCGCAAGAGCGGTTACGGTGGAAACCCTTATTATCGGCAGGGGGGGGGAAGTTACACATTCTTCAACAGCCGAGGCGTCGGAAGCACCGGCGCGGGCAGCCCGGGGCCGGTGGGCGGAGATGGACGCAGACGAGCGCCGGGAGGCCATGCGCCGAAGGTATGAAAGGGCGCTGGAGAATGCAGACCCGGAAACCCGGCGGCGGATCGAGGAAAGGATACAGCGCGCCGGGGAACGGATGCAGGAGCGGTGAACGGGCGCGCCGGGGGTACTTCGCCCGCAGTTCACATCCTTTCAGGAGCCTTCATTCCGAGCAGGCGCAGTCCGTCGGCGATGACGTTTCTTACCGCATCAACAAGGAACAGGCGGGCGTTCCGGGTTTCTTCGTCATCGCACAGGACGCGTTTCTCCGGCTCTTTCATCCCGAGGCTGTAATAGGAGCTGAACAGTTTGCAGAGTTCCAGCAGGTAATTGGCGATTATCGACGGCTCCCTTTTATCCGCCGCCTGGTCGATGCGCAACGAGAAATCTTCCAGAGTCCGTACCAGCTTCCATTCCTCGGGCAGCCGGAGCAGCGAGCAATCCGCCTGCTCCGTCACCCCGGCGCCTGATTTGCGCAGTATGCTGCACAGCCTGGCATGTGCGTATTGGACGTATGGCCCCGTGTCGCCCTGGAAGTCCAGCATTCTGTCCCAGTCGAATACGACGTCTTTGGTTCGCCTCACCGCCAGGTCGCTGAACATCACCGCACCGGTTCCGATCATGTCTGCGAGCTCCTCGAGGTCGGTCTGGGGCGGGAGCTTGCCGGCGTTTTCTTTGATCTTCTCTTTTGCCTTTTCGATACCGTTTTTGAGCACATCTTCCAGCAGCACCACCTCGCCGGTTCGCGTGCTGCCGACATTGGCCTTGCCGGTCTTCGGGTCCGGAAACTTCAGCAGTCCGAAATCGATATGCTCGATCCTTCCGGCCCAGTCGTAACCCATTCTGGAAAGGACGGCCCGGAGCTGCTGGAAATGCAGTTTTTGTTCCCCCCCGACCACATAGAGGCAATGTTCGAACCGGTAATTGGTCCACCGGTACTCGGCGGCGCAGAGGTCCCTGGTCGAATAGAGCGTTGTGCCGTCCTTTTTCTGGAGCATCAGCGGCGGCAGATCGTCCGTGTCGAGCCGGGCGATTATCGCATCTTCGCTATCGGTGGCGATCCCTTTGGTCCTGAGCCGTTCCAGCAGGTCCCCGGCCATGGTCAGATAGAAACTTTCGGGCATGTAAGCATCGAACTCGATGCCGAGCATCGCATAGATCCGTTCGAATTCGGCCACACTTATTTTTTTAAACTGTTTCCACAACACAGTAGCATGCGGATCGCCGTTTTCGAGGCGCTTGAAGGCGTTCCTGGCCAGGTCCGCCAGTTCGGGCTTCTCTTCGGCCTCCCGGCTGAAGCGGACGTAGAGTTCCTGCATGTCGGAAACCGAAGCGTCCTGGGCGGAGATATCACCGTAGCGTTCGAAGGCGGCGATCAGCTTGCCGAAACTGGTGCCCCAGTCTCCCAGGTGGTTGATTCCGATGCACCGGTAGCCGCAGGCCTCAAAGATTCTGTAGAGGGATCGGCCTATGATGGCGGAGCGGAGGTGATGCACTCCGAGATGTTTGGCGATATTCGGGCTGGAGTAGTCGATGATGACGGTCTTCCCTTTGCCCGATTTGGAACGGCTCCGAACGAAACCTTCCTGGCAGATATTGCTCAATATTTCACGATAAAGGGCCGCCCGGTCGAGAAAAAAGTTCACATAAGGCCCCGCCGGCTCGACGGTTTTGACGTCCTTCGGCGGTGAAATTTCGCGGGAAAGCGCGGTTGCAATCGCCGCAGGCGATTTTTTCATGTCTTTTGCAAAGGGAAAACACGGCAGGGCGTAATCGCCCATCCCGGGCTCCGGAGGCGCCTTGAGCATCGCTTCGATCGGGCCGTTCTCAATGGGCAGGTGCCGGCTCAGGCAGTCAGCAATCTCTTTCTTGATTGAATTCATGGGCATGCAGACAAAAAAGGGAAAAACGTTCTACCGGCGGGACGACGGCGCTCAGGAAAACAGCTCGCTCTGAATGCCGAACAGGAAGTTGGGTTGCTCGAAAATCTGGGTCACGGATTTGCCGGTGTGTATGTTGCGGATGGCGGCTGCGAGCAACGGCGCTGTGCTGACGACCTTGACGAAATCGTCGTTCTGTTTCAGGGGCGGCAGCGTATCGGTGGTGATCACCTGCTCAACACCGGTGTCCCTGATGCGTTCGATCGCCCCGCCGGCAAAAACACCATGGACGCATGAAACGTAAGATACAGCCAGATTAAAGCGGTTTTTCAACGCCTCGATCGCGCTCGTCATTGTGCCCCCGGTCAATATCTCATCGTCGAAGATCGCCACCCGCTTTCCTTTGATCTCTTCAATTCCGATGACATTTCTTATCTCCGGGTCCTCTTTATCTTTCCAGCGCCTTTTATCACAGACAGCGAGCGGACACCGGAGCATCTCGGCATACTTTGTGGCCCACTTAACACCTCCGGCATCGGTCGCAAGCACCGCGAGCCGCTCGCTATCGCTGTTTTTCCGGAAATGACTGGCGATCAGGGGATTTGCATCCAGCTGATCGCAAGGAGTCGGGACAAATCCCTGGATCTGCAGCGCATGCAGATTCACCGTCAACACGCGGTCCGCCCCGGCATCTTTCAGCAGTTGTCCCATCAGCCGCGCGGTGATGGAAATGCGCGGTTCATCCTTTTTGTCGCTGCGGGCATAGGGGTAATAAGGGGTGACCACCGTTATCCGGCCCGCCGAGGCGCCCCGCAGGGCGTCGACCGTGATGAGAAGTTCCATGATATTTTCCGAAAGGCTCAGCTCGCAAACGTCTTCAGGATCGACTTTCGCGGGATTGACGCCCGTGGGCGCATGCCATGATGAGGCGGCGGTCTGGACCAGAAAAACATCGGCGCCACGGACGCTTTCAGTGATTTTGACTTTCAGGTTTTCGTTGGCGAACTTGATGACTTCGGGTTCAAAAAGACTCAGCCCCTGCATCCCGGGGAACTGCTTTAAGACGTTCAGTATTCTGCTGCCAAGGTAATAGCTTGTCCGCCCGGTAAAGAGCATCAAACGATCGTATGTTTCCATGGCGCCACCTCGGTGGAATGTTCGGTAAAAAAAATAAAAAAAACGCAACCGGAAGACATCAAGATTATATCGGAAAAGATTTATTTTTCCAATGAAATGACTGCCGGCGCTTTGAAGCCGGCAGGTGCTGGCGCTCTTTAGCCCGCTTAATATCACGCGTTCTTTCAGGTATAGTACTGGTGAAATGGCAGGAAAAACTATAAAGTATAAAAAATACTATGCGCCTGCGCGGGGTGCGCTGGCCCGAAGGGCCGATTTCAACAATAGGCCCGGGCTCCCTCTGGTCGCCCGGGGAAACGGAGAACACGCAATTCAACCAGCCCCGCAAGGGGCGAAACAAAATCCGGATGCGAAGGTTTGTCGCCGCCCCTGCCGGGGCTCACCCCAAAAGAGGCCCGCAGGGTCTGCCTGCAGCAGGCAGATCAACCGCCGTTATGTCCGGCGCCGGTACACACTGCAGAACCTGAAACCCTGAAGAAAGCGACTTATCATACTGTTGTTGCATCGTTTATTTTAACTACCGTCTTTGGTTTATGAAATACGCGGATTAGCGTTGATACGGGTGTTGTCGGCGACCTCTTCCATTTGTCAACATGGATGTTTATTGTTAACCTTATGGTAAAGTTTGCGGAGATGATTTGCAAATTTTCTCATTCTTTTCTCTGGAGGAGAACAAGTGAACGGATGCGAAGATCACAACCTGCCCTGCCTCGCAGTATCCGCTGAAACGATTCCCCAGGCCTGGGAGGAGGCGGTTCTGGCCGTATATCGACGTGGCGCGTCCGTAAGGACCGAATACGATTCTGAGGGCGATCCGCCGAGCCTCGACGCCACGGTGATGGTGGAGGTCCGGCGGCCGCTGGGGGAACCCAGGATCCACAAGAACTTTCCGGGCGGACCGGTCGAGCTTGAAACCTACCGCCGGGAGGTGCTCGACGGCATCCACGACCACTGGATCAATCCGGATGAGGGGAAGTGGACATATACATATCATCAGCGGCTTTTTGCTTACAAACCGCTCGAAAACGCTTCCGGCCACAAGGCGCGGGACGGCTTTCGGCCCGTTGATCAGATAGAACAAATGATCGATAAACTGGCGCAGACCGCTTATTCCCGCCGGGCGCAAGCCATCACCTGGATACCGCACATGGATCCCTCCACCGACGATCCGCCCTGCCTCCAGCGCATCTGGGCGAGGCTCCTGCAGGGGGCGGGGGACGAACTTGTGCTGAACCTGAACACTCACTGGCGCTCACGCGACCTCATTAAAGCATGGTTTATGAATGTGTTCGCCCTGACCGATCTGCAGCGATGGATGGCCGCGAAGATCGGAGAAAAAATTGCAAGCCCCGTATCGTGCGGACGCTACGTTGATATCTCGGATTCGTTGCATATCTACGGCAGTTACCGCTCGAAAGCCCTCGAAGAGGAGGTCGAGAAGATGGAAACCTCGCCCTGCACGGATCGGGCCTGGGACAGTTCAAAGCTCCAGCCCATTTTTGAAGAAGCCTATGACAACCTTGAAAATGACCCCGATTTCTACTCGAAAGGCAGCCGCTGACCCCCGTTTCCACGGCCCGGGCCGAACGCGGGCCCGGAAACAAAAAATGCATTGCAATTCTGTTGATTGCATGCTCAGGATGGTGTAAGATAAAGATTATGGACAGGGGAGAATGGGATGCGGGAGTTGCGGTCGTGCGGGTGCGATCTTTCAGCAAACCGAAAAAACTTTTCTTATTCTTCCCGCCCTGGGACTTGCGAAATTGTTGCTGCCTTGTTACTTGTTTCCTTAGATTCCGGAGAACGGAAATGATCGGAAAAGACGATATGAATGGAGCGGAGAAGCGAACGATTACGTGTTGCCGCACTTTTTTTGCGTTGCTGGCGATTTCCATGCTCAGCGCGTTCGTACCGGTGGCAATGCTTGAAACGGGAGGTTGGAGTTGCTTCAGGACCGCCGCGGTATTGCACGCTGACGAGACGCCACAGCAGTCCTTACTGTCCTCTGTGCCGTCCGGCACCGACCTGGTCGTAGCGATCGATCTCGAACGTTTGCTGGAAGTGGGTTTTGTCCGCGAAGGGCTGAGTGAAGCGAGGGAAGAGGCGGATATGGAAGAATTGCAGGAGCTTCTCGAAAAGTACGGCATGGAGCTGGAAGACATCGGCAAGGAGTTGGTTCTGTTCGCCGACGAAGACAGTGACGAAGGCGGTCTTTTTGGAGTTGTTCTGCGCACTGCGATCGAGGAAGCGAAATTCAAGGAGATACTTGAAGCAGAATCTGAAGAAGAGGAGGCATTCAACTACGAAACCATAGAAGTCGGGGGTTACGGAGCTTACCTTTTGACGGAGTACAGGAAGGGCGGCTTGTCCGGGCAAGCGGATTCGGCGCCGGGTCAAATGATGCCGGAAAGTGCAGCGGTCGTTTATCTCGCTCCGGACCAAATGCTGCTGACCGGCGGGGCGCATATTGAAGGGGTTATCGAAAGCATTGGAGGGGGCCGCAACCTTGACGGGCATCCGCACCCGCGCATGCAGGATATCGATACCGGAGCTCTGGTGTGGGGCGTTTACGAGAGGGCGGACAAAGATGCTGTCCCGGCGGAGGACGGAGAGAACTTTTGGGAGGGAGTCATAGGGTTAAACTTCGACGTTAACCTGACCGGCGAGGACCAGCAGGACTTTCGATTCCGCCTCAGCACGGAATCTGCCAGCGCCGGGAGCGCAAGCAACATGCATCAGCAGACCGTTATGCTCTCCCAGCTGATGCTGCCGATGTTTTTTCAGGACGACCCCGATATGGCCCAGAAGCTCATGGAAGCCATAGAGATCGAGTTATCCGGCCGGGAGGTCAATTTCAGCGTTTCTCTTGAGCGCGAATTGATCGAAGCTCTGAGGAAGTTTACAGAAGCGCAGCAACAACAGCAGCAGGAAGATCGGTAAGGGCGCCCCGGCAAGGCCCCTGGATTGACGCACCTGTTCAACAGAAGGATCGGTGCGCCGGTAGCTCAGTGGACAGAGCAGAATGAAATGACCCGGGTGGAAGCAAGTATAGTTATTCAGAGTGTTCTGGATCAGGTGACCGCCGAACTATCCGATGGCAACCGGCTGGAACTGCGTGATTTCGGCGTCCTGGAACCCCGGGTGCGGAAAGGACAGGACAATGCTCGAAATCCGAGAACGGGCGAAACGGTTGCCACAGACGGCAAAGTAACGGTGGGGTTTAAGCCTGGTAAGAAGATGAAGCGGGACATCCAGAACTGCCTGGGTACATTGAAAGGGCAAGGCTGAAGTTTTGACGGGCAGGGAAAATGGTGGCTGATAAATACCGGGAATTATGAGAACACAACCGCTTTTCAAAGATAATGACATTTCAGCCCGTAAAATTCAAGCCAGCTTATCGCGGTAAATGCGCCATTCGGGCATTACATCTTCAAGCATTGCCTTGAAACGTTCGTTGTGTCGGCGTTCAAAGAAATGGAGCATCTCATGCACCAGCATATAATCAAGACAACCGTCCGGCTTCTGTATCAGCCACAAATTTAACCATATGCGCCCTGCCTTCGGATTACATGAACCCCACCGCGTTTTCATTTTTTTTGACCCTGCACTCCTCCACGTCAACCCCTAACCTGCCTTCCCACTTTGCCACCGCATCCGGAATTCGCTCCTTGAGCCTCTCCCTGTACCATTCGATAAGGATATGCTCGCGCTTTGCGCTGGCAGTGCCCGGCCTGACCCGAAGCTCTAACGTCCCGTCTGATAAATTCACTGACGGCGAACTGTTTTCCTCTATGACATGCAGGCGATAGCCCTTTCCGCGATAGTAATGGGTTTCGCCCGTTACTATTCTCCGGTGGTGAGGTATGATCAGAAATCTTACATTGAAACTCCGCCGATAATAGCAAGTTCACAACCGCTCCATAACTGAAGGATACAGGTTGCGGGTTACCTTTTCACGTCAGTCCAAATCTACGGTTATATTTACGGCAGGATCTGTCTTGACAAAAAGCGTTCATCCTCTACAATATATTACTCAATAGCGGGGTGAATGTAAAAATAAACAACTCATTACAGGAGTATGCTTATGGATTTTTTTGATGTGGTAGAAAAACGTGCAAGTGTTCGGTCGTTCTCTCCGTGCGAGGTCAGTGATGAGGAACTGGAGCGCATTCTGGACGCCGGCCGAAGGGCACCATCCGGAAATAACGTTCAGCCATGGGAGTTTATCCTGATAAAAGATCCGAATACCCTGGAAAAACTGGGGAAGGTTCAGGGATGTATTGCCCAAGCAAGTGCGGCTGTTGCGGTAGTGGTTGACCAGCAGGCTACGCGTTTCTGGATAGAAGACGCTTCTGCCGCC
>PUMZ01000104.1 GCA_003551565.1 Candidatus Brocadiaceae bacterium
ACGGCGGCCCCGATGCGCTGGGAAAAAGGTTCGGATCTTTCGGCGCTCCAGGGACGCAGGGTAAGGATAAGTTTTTATCTGAAAAATGCCGATCTCTTTGCATTCTGGTTCGACAAGTAAAATTCTGATTTAACAAATGAGGATTTTCACATGAAAAAATATGGTTTGTTTGGTTTAACCACAGTAACTCTTTTTAGAAAAGGCACTTATGCTGATTTTGAGTGCTATTTATGCCCTTAGCGGCGTTTTTAAAGGGGCGTTTTAGAGCTGTAAGGGATTTCTGCCTGCACAGGCATAAAAAATTATTGTCAAGAGATTCATAAAAAGAGAAAAAACAATGGAAAATTTAGAGCAACGATTGAAGCGCCATGGCGCTTTTTGGAACAACGAGCCGGTTGACAGACCCATGATCGGCATATGCCGGCCGTTGAAAAGCAGTGCGCCGGGATATGAGCTTATGGGAGAGCGGAGTGTCCGGCCGGAGGATGTGGATGAAGAGCTTTACCAGGCATACAAGGACTGTTATACCGTCTGCACCCCATGCGCCGATCATCCCGGTGACCTCTTCTATACCACCATCCCGCACTGCGGGCTGCCGTGGTATGAAATACTCATGGGATGCTCTGTCAGTTTCTCCCCCGGCACGCTCATGGCCTGGGCGGAACATCTTGCAGATAATCCCGAAGAGCTGAAACAGCGCTGGCGGCTGCCGTTGAAAAAAGATGATCAATGGCTGGAAAAACTGCGCTTTATTCTGCGGAGAAGACAGGAGGATTTTCCGGAAACCCCCATACCGACGGTACTCGGACGCGGGGTGCTTGACCTGCTGATGGCCGCCATGCCCAATGAAGAGGTCATGACCGGTCTGGCACTCAAGCCGGATATGTATAAGGAACTGATTGCCGACCTGACCGGGATGATCGTCCTGGCCATTCAGGAACAGCTCAAAGTTCTGCAACCTTTCCACGGCGGCTACGCCAATCGCCGCGGCCTGTGGGCGCCGGGAACGGCCTGCTGGAGCCAGGAGGACGGCGCCACCCTGGTCGGACCGCAGCTCTACCGCGATCTTATCCTGCCGTTCGACCGAAAAATATGGAACAGCGTGGATTACGCCATGTTCCATACCCACTCGGCGGGCCTGCCGGCCATGATCGATGCTCTGATTGATGCACCGGAACTCGAATGCGTCGAATGCACCGTTGACGCCAACGGGCCGTCTCTGGATGAACTTATCCCACTGTGGAAAAGGATGCTGGAAGCGGATAAATCGCTTCTGGTCTGCCTGGAAGAGTTTTCAGATCATGTGAACCGAGTTGTTCGGGAACTTCCGGCGGAAGGTCTGGCGATATCGGTATCTACAGACAATCCGCCGGAATACGACTATCTTATGGGAGACGCAAGAATATGACCGAAAATTCACGTAAGCTCAGACTCTGTGGCATCGCCGAACTGCGATGCTGGATAAACCACATCCCGTGGCAGTACCCCACGGGCCATGACACCGAGGCGTGTCTGGATGCGCATCGGGTTGCCGGTATCAACAACGTCGCCTGGGAATTAGGGCGCAGCGTGCTGGCGTATCACAGCCGGCTGCCGGAGGCGACCTGCTGGGGACTGCACGAACGCCCCGGCGAACTGGGCGAACGGCCGGAAGTAGAAAAAATGCTCGGCGAGCGCTGCTCGCTGCGCGTGGCGATCCGGCACGCCAGGGCCAACAGCATGAATATCTACGGGCGAATGTGCATGAACCGTTATTATCGACCGGGTTTTAAACGCTCGCGCTGGGCCGATCTTCACCCCGAATTCATGGAAATCGGCAAGGACGGCCGGGTGGACCCCTCCCGGCTCTGCTATGCTGCGCCGGAGGTGCGCCGGGAGCGGATTGGCATCCTGCGCGAAGCGGCGGAGATTGGGTGCGACGGTCTGCTCCTGGATTTCTGCCGGCAGCCGCCGTTCCTGCGCTTCCATCCCGCGCTTGTCAATCCCTGGCGAGAGGAACACGGCGCCGATCCCGTCGGCTTGCGCCTGTCCGACGGTCAACAGTACATGGACTGGTGCCAATACCGGGCGGATTTCATGACCGAGTTCATGCGCGAACTGCGCCGGGCACTCGACGAAAGCCCAAAGACGTGGCGTGAAAGAGTTCCTGTGCAGGTGCGCTTTCCCAATGACGGACTGGAAGCCAATCTGATCGCAGGTCTCGATATCGCCCGCTGGTGTGAGGAGGGATTGGTGGATGAACTGGCGCCGTCAGAACTGCATTGGCTGGAGGAGTATCGTGATTTTGACGACACCCCCTATATCGAACTCGGCCGGCGATACGGATTGCCGGTGACAACCAGTGTAAGTTTCAATCCGGTGCAGAAGGACAAGTGCGGCCTGAGCCGCGGTCACAATCCCTTGGTGCTGGCGAGGCGGGTGCTGGATAAGTGCCGACCCGGTATATCCGGTATAGTTTTTTTCCAGAGCGACACCGGTGTTCAGTTGCCGGGCTATGCGGATCTGCTTCCCAACTTCGCCACCCGAAGCGGACTCGAAGCGCTGCTTGATGCCCCCGAGCTCAAGAAAAAATACCCGTTCCGTGACGATGAGAAGGATTACGGCATCGACCACCATTCCTTCCTGAACCAATTCAGCGCCGATACGGCTCGCGACGTCAATGGAGTGTAATGCAATGAAATGTCATTTTTCACCCGATCCGGGACAGGACGCGGTTATGCTGAACGCCGCCCCGGAACAACTGGTGCAGGAAGTGGAATATCCGCTTGCATCATCAGGCTGGCACGCCATCTATCTGTACCTGTGGAAAGGCGGAGTGACTGTCCGGCTCACCGGCGACAACGCCGACCGATATCTGCGTCCGGATCATGACGGCAAGAACCCGGTGCGGTTTCAGGAAGTGTTCTGGAAATGCGCCGACCTGACCGGACGGAAAATCATTTTCAAACATGCCCCCCATCTGCTGCAGCCGGCGCCGAAGTTCGGCAATTGCGGAACCTCTTGTGTCGCCTGGAT
>PUMZ01000157.1 GCA_003551565.1 Candidatus Brocadiaceae bacterium
GGCAAGAGCCGATACCCAATCCCGGGAACTGCTTGAAAGCGTTCTTCAGACGACCACTGATACGGACCTGCAGTGGGCTACGATAGAAGGGCTGCGTGAAATGGTGGGAGATTACGAGACCATCGTCCTGCTGGTTGAAAAACTTCGTTCTGAGGATGAAGCGGTTTTCGCCGCCGCCGAGGCGGGGCTCCTCCGCCTTCATGAAGCAGGGGTTTATCCCGACGTGCTTATTGAACGCGGCGATGAGGATGCTGTATCCCTACTGACCGAGGTTATGGTGTTTGATGTTGATCTTTCCCTTCAACTGGCTTCGATGGGGGCGGTCCGGGATATCGGAGGGGAGACTGCAGAAGAGGCGCTTGCCGAGGCGATGGATGAGGGGGGCTGGGTAATAAAAAGATATGCCGCCCAGGCATTGGACGAGATGGGACTTGATACCGACCTTCAACTCGCCCGGGAGGCCGAAGGCTGGCCTATGTGGCGATATAGCCCCGACAGAAGCGCCGACTCGCCCCACCAGTTACCCGAAGAACTGTACCTGCAGTGGGTCAGGGAACTCCCCGAACCCCGCCGCGCCTGGCCGCACCAGTGGGACGACCGCGGAAAACATGATTTCGACGTCTCCTATACCCCTGTGGCCGCCTACGGAAAGGTTTTCGTCCCGTCCAACGTCACCGACAGCGTTACGGCTTATGATATAGAAGACGGCGCGGAATTGTGGCGATTTTACACCGACGGCCCGGTGCGCCTTGCCCCTGCCGTCTGGCGAAAACGCGTGTTTTTTATTGCCGACGACGGTTTTCTCTACTGCGTAGATACCGAAAGCGGGGAACTTGAATGGAAGTTCCAGGCCGGGCCAACTGACCGCCGTCTGCTGGGCAACGAGCGTATAATCAATTTCTGGGCCGCCAGAGGCGGGCCGGTAGTTTATGATGACACCGTTTATTTCGCCGCCGGAGTGTTTCAGCTGCATGGTATTTTTATTTATGCCCTGGATGCCGAAAGTGGCGAGGTGGTGTGGGTGAACGATACCACCAGCAGCGATTACGTCCGGCTTCCCCACGGCGGTGCCGACGGCTACGGCGGGCTTTCTCCTCAGGGCTATATTGCTGCTGCAGGAAATGAACTTGTCGTATCAGCCGGGCGCGGTCAGAGTCCGGTGCATATTAATCGGAGTACAGGAGAGCTTAGAAGTAAAAGTTTCCGTGGCGGCAAGGGAGGCGGCAACTATGCCGTGCATGCCGTTGATGGCGGCGGAATGGGATACCGCACCAACTCGATGCTCGCCGACCGCGTGGATGCCGTATCGAATCAGATTGAGGGTAAGGTGTATATAGAGACTGACCGTGTGGGTGGGAATTTCCGTGGCCGTAATACCCGCGATCATCCCGATGCGACAAATGTGTTCTACAAACTGGCTGCGGGAGATCGTCTGCTTTTGACGACCGAAGACGGCAGGCTTTACTGTTTTGGCCCCCAGGAGGTGGAGGCGACTGATTATGCTTATGAGCCGGAGCCGCTCCAAACCGGGAGCGCTGATTGGGCCGGGGGGGCCGCAGAAATCGCCGAGGGCCTCGACAGAGCTGGCGGCTACGGGTTGATGCTGGGGGCCGGCAGCGGCGATCTGTTGAGGGAACTCCTCCATAATACCGAACTCCATATTGTCGTGGCTGAAGAAGATGCCGAGTCGGTTAAGGCTCTCAGGGACGAACTGAGCGAAGCGGGAATGTATGGGAAACGGGCGGCGGTGATTGAGGCCGATCCGTCGAGCTTAACAATGCAGCCGTATCTTTTCAATCTTGTGGTAAGCGAGGACGCCGCCGGTGCGGGTATAGACGCAGAAGCGGCCGTTTTGGAGCCTATCCTGGAGCTTCTGATGCCCTACAGCGGCATAGCCTGGCTGGGTGCCGAAGATGACGAGTGGGCCTCCGAGCTGGCCGATGCCGGTGAGGATGCCGGTGTTGACCGCGTATCGGTGAGTGCCGGAGATGGGCATGTCCATGCGGAGCGCGGCGGTCCTCTGACGGGCGCCGGCCGGTGGACGCATCAGTATCACGACGCCGCCAATACGCTTACCTCCAGTGATGAGCGTGTTCGCCTGCCGCTGGGGGTGCTGTGGTATGGCGGGCGGAGCAACCATGATATACTGCCGCGTCACTCAGGCGGCCCCCGGCCGAAAGTGACAGGTGGTGTGCAGGTCTATCTGGGCGTCGAGCATATGGCCGCCC
This sequence comes from Candidatus Brocadiaceae bacterium, assembly GCA_003551565.1. Classification (GTDB taxonomy): domain Bacteria; phylum Planctomycetota; class Brocadiia; order SM23-32; family SM23-32; genus PUMZ01. Next base: position 2,229 of record PUMZ01000157.1, read on the forward strand.
GCTGCGTTTACAGCGGGCGACGGCTGTGGAAGGTGGATTTCCCGGGTATCGGACACCCCTTCACCGATCTGAGCGATGAGCGGGCGTGGCAAGAAGGGGAGGAACGCTACATGAGCAACATCCCAGGGGTGACGTATATCGGCAGTCCGTATGCGATCCATGAGGACGGCGTTTATCTGCGGCATGAAGGTGAGATATATCATCTTGATCTGAAAACCGGTAAACAGCTTAACACTATGTCGCTGCCGGGCCGGACGGTGGAAGAGATATATGATGGAAAAGGTTTGCCGATCAGACATGATGATGAACTTGCTGACTGGGGCCATATCAGCCTCCAGGGTGATTATCTGATAGTGACCGCGGAACCGCATCTTTTTGAAGATCAGGACATGGGCTGGACCGACAGTTACAGCGCCACCTCCAGCCGGCGGCTTGCGGTCCTTGATCGTCACAGCGGCGAGGTTCTGTGGGATCGCGAAGCGGAGGTCGGTTTCCGCCATACCGCCATTATCAGCTCCGATGATGTGCTTTTTGCAATCGACGGACTTTCTGAAAAAGCGCTCGAACATCTCGCACGCCGCGGAGAGGAGCCGGAAGAAGAGCATGTAGTTATGGCTCTCGATCTCGTTACCGGTGATATGTTTTGGAGCCGCGAAAGTGAGGTCTACGGTACATTTATGCTTTTCAGTGACGAGCATGATATACTCATTGAAGGCGGCAGCAGAGATATGCGACGGCCTTTTGGTGATGAACCCGATCAGGTGGCGGCTATGAAAGGAAAA
>PUMZ01000374.1 GCA_003551565.1 Candidatus Brocadiaceae bacterium
CGGCGAAGGGCTGGATACCGACGGCATTGAGGCCACCATGCAGGACGGGGTCTTGAGGCTGCGGGTGCCGAAATCGGAACAGTATAAGCCCCGGCGGATCGAGATAAAGTAAACGAACGTCAACGTTTTTTCAAGGGAGGTGAATTGTGAATATGAGAGATCTGATACCGTGGAGGAAAAGACGCGGACGTCCCGAAAGCATCGACAGGCCGGCAAGAGACGATGTTCAGGACTTTTTCCGTGACGCCCTGGAGGATTTTTTCGGGGGCGCCCGGGGATTGACCCCATGGCTGCGGAAAGGGCTCGACCTCGGGCCGGCCGTTGATGTCTCGGAGACGGACAAAGAGTATAAAGCGGAAGTCGAACTGCCCGGAGTGAAAAAGGAAGACCTCAACGTGACCATTGACGAGGGCCGCCTCCACATCGAAGGGCGGCGGGAGGAAGAAGAGAGGGACGAAGGTACGAACTACCTCCGTGTGGAGCGGAGCTCCGGCTCTTTCGCCCGGACGTTGCAGCTTCCACCCACCGTTGACGAGGAGGGGGCCGAAGCCAATTTCAAAGACGGCGTTCTGACGGTTCGGTTGCCCAAAACGGCCGAATCGCAGGGCAGGAAAATCGAGGTGAAGACGTCGGGCGAAGAGTGATCCGCGTTTCAGAGAAAAAAACGCTCTCTGAGGACACTTCTGCCTGAAAACCGGACGGGGCGGCCCGGGCCCGCCCCGTTTCCACAAACGGGAGTTCATCCCGAAAGGCCCGTCAATGGCCCGAAATCGCCGGGAAGGCCCGGGAGAACGGGGAGGCGAAGCGGTGGCGTTGCTCTTTCCTCCCCCCGCGAAGGAGAAGGCGCCGGGTCCTGCGATGGAAGAGGAAACCGGCGCTGCCGCAGGAGGAGAGCAGCGGGAAGCGGCAGAGAACAATTAGAACAACGAGTCATCCTTAAATGCGGAGGTCCATTCACGTGCCAGCCGGTTGCCTCGCCCTTTTTTTTATAATGCTTTTTCTGGGGTTCCTGCCGTTTTTTTTGGCCAACGTGGCGATCACCGCTCTGTCCCGTCTCGGGATGAGCCCTGAATCGGCGTTTCTTGTGCTGCTCGGGATCGTTGTGGGCAGCATGATAAACATCCCGGTGAAGACGCTGGAGAACGGCAGCAGCGTCGAAAACAAAGGGGGAACCATGTACGGGGTCAACCCCCTGTTTCCCCGCCCCGTGCGGCGTCGCAGTTACACGGTTATCGCCCTGAATGCAGGCGGCGGCCTGATTCCGTTAGTCCTGGCGCTCTATCAGGTCGTGCGGATAGCCCGGCTGGGTGTTTTTCCCCTCGCAACGGTTCTTGTTGCCGTCGGTGTGAATATTATCGTCTGCTACCATATTGCCAGGCCGGTCCGCGGGGTCGGGATCGCCATGCGTCCGCTGATTCCCGGTCTTCTGGCCGCGATATCGGCCCTTTTGTTCATGCCCCATTTTGCACCGCCCCTGGCTTTCTCCGCCGGCGTACTCGGCCCTCTGATCGGCGCCGACCTGCTGCACCTGAAGGATATCGGCCAATCGCCGACCGGCATGGCCAGCATCGGGGGGGCGGGCACATTTGACGGGATCGTTATATCGGGTCTTCTTGCCCTTCTGCTGGCTTGACACTCCCCATTGTCTCTTATAAGCTCTTGGTATCTGTGCTGCATGGCCGATAAACGTTATCCAGACCGGTCCGCGGCGCTATGGCGCATAACCCGGAAGTACGCCGATAATAAGCGAGCAATATTGATGGCAAAAACAGAGCCCGGCATTTTCATCGCCCTGACGCTGGACGCGGATCCCGACGCCAACAGACCCGTTCCGGGACGGAGCGGCTGCATATCGGCCGGTTTCAAGGGGCGCGTATCGCTAAAAGGGACACGCCGGGGGCTCGGCGCGATCAACGGGATACTTGTCTCGCTCGGTCTTCCCGCCACCATCTTCTGGGAGGCCCGGACGCTCAACGTACTGGCCCGCACGGATCCACAATTGATAGCGGACCTTTTGGGAAACGATGTCCTTGAACACGCCTGCCACGGGCTCCGCCATGAAGACCTGACCGCCCCCCCGCCGGGCAATGCCGCGGCCGGGGAGGAGAGGAAACGCTGGATTGCGACCGCAACCGGGATGATCGCCGCCCATACAGGTCAAAGGCCGGTTGGGTTCCGGGCTCCTTATTGCCGCGTTGACGATGCGGTATTGAAGATCGTGGCGGAACACGGTTACAGGTACGACGCCTCGATGACTGTTGACGCTTTCACCGCGGGCCGTGCGGCTCCGTTTTGGCCGGCGGCGCCGGCCGCCGGTGGGGAGCATTTCCGTGAAATACCGCTGCTCAGGTGGCGCGACCGGGAGGGGCAACCGATCAGCGGCTATCTGTGGCAGCTCCTGGAGGGGCGCCGCAAGCCGGAGGACTATATCGCAATGGTTCGGGAGGTGGGCGAAAAGCATCCCGGCCGGCTCATCCAGCTCGCCCTCCACCCCTGGCATCTGGCGGTCAAAGAAGACGGCTGGCCGATGGAGGATACGGAGCATGCCGCCGGCACGGTGCGCATGCTGCTGGAATCCCTGCCGCGCCGGGCACGGGTCTGTTTCACAACGGTCGAAGGCTACCTGGAGCGCTTGACCCGTTAATGGACTTTACACGCGATTTTCGGGGACCGGAAATCGGTTTATGAAATGCAGGTTAAAAGTATTCCCGCTCCGCGTGCATCGCGGCGGTCACGCCGTCGGCCACGGCCGTTGCCACCTGGCGGTAGGAACCGACCCGCACGTCGCCGATCGCATAGACCCCTTTGACATCGGTTTCCATGTTCATATCCACCGGGACGGTGCGCCCGGCATAGGCGGGCAGGATGTTGCGGAGATATGCGGTATTGGGGTCATGGCCGATGGAAATGAACACGCCGTCGCATTCCCTGCGCTGCACCTCGCCGCTTTTGACATTGCGGAGTCTGACGGCTTCGACGTTATTTTCGCCCTCGATCTCCTCGACAACGCAATCGAGTATGAAATCGATTTTATCGTTGTCTTTCGCATTTTCGACATTGACGGGGCGCGACCGGAAGCCCTGCCTGCGGTGGACGAGGTCGATATGGGTGGCAAATCTTGTCAGAAAAATCGACTCCGTCACGGCGGCATCCCCCCCGCCGACCATCACCAGTTTTTTATCCCGGAAAAAAGCGCCATCGCATGTGGCGCAGTAGCTCACCCCCGAGCCGGCCAGCGCCTCTTCGCCGGGCACCCCCAGCTTGCGGTTAGAGGCGCCGGAGGCGATCATCAGCACGGAAGCGCCGTATTCCCCATCCTTTGTTTTAACCCTGATGCGATCATCATCCGTAACGACATCCCCGACCGTTTTGATCTTTATCTCGGCGCCGAACCTGACGGCGTGCGCCTTCATTTTCTCGGTGAGTTCCGGACCGGTTATGCCCTCATCGAAGCCGAGATAATTGTCGACGTCGTAGGCCTCGGCCAGTTGTCCGCCGGCGCCCATCTTCTCCAGGACAAGGGTATCCATGAGCGACCGGCCACAGTAGAGCGCGGCGCCGAGTCCGGCGGGGCCGGCGCCGACAATGATCACGTCGTAATGTTTTTCTTCGCCCATAATGTTATCTTTCATTAAAAATGGGAAAAAGTCAGGCCGGAGCCTCTTCGGCCGGTTTTTTCGCATCGATGGTGATTTTGCCGTCATCGGCCCCGACAACGATATGCGTGCCTTCGGTCAACTCGCCTTCCAGCATCCGGGCGGCCAGGGGGTTCTCGATCAATTGCTGGATGGTGCGGCGCAGCGGCCTGGCCCCGTACACCGGATCGAAGCCGGTCCCGGCAATCAGCTGCCTGGCCGGTTGAGTCACTTCGATGGAGAGGTTCTGAGCAGCGAGGCGGTCGCTCAGATACCGGAGCTGGATATCGGCGATCTCTTCCATCAGGTCTTCGCTCAGGCCGTTGAACACGATGATTTCATCGATTCTGTTCAGGAACTCGGGCCGGAATTCCTCCCTGAGCGCCACCCGGGCACTGGATTCCATCTCCTCGCGATCGGCGCCGGAGGTCAGGTTTTGTATCCATTCGCTGCCCACGTTGGATGTCATCACGAGGATGGTGTTTTTAAAATCGACGGTTCTGCCTTTCCCATCGGTCATGCGCCCGTCGTCGAGCACCTGCAACAGGGCATTGAAGACCTCCCTGTGGGCCTTTTCTATTTCGTCGAACAGTACGACCGAATACGGTCGTCGCCGCACGGATTCGGTGAGTTTTCCGCCTTCCTCGTAGCCCACGTAGCCGGGCGGTGCGCCGATAAGGCGCGCCACCGAGTGCTGTTCCATGAACTCGCTCATATCCAGACGCACCATGGCATTTTCGTCGTCGAACAGAAACTGTGCAAGCGCTTTACAGAGTTCGGTCTTTCCCACTCCGGTGGGGCCGAGAAAGATAAAAGAGCCCAGCGGGCGGTTGGGGTCCTGCAGGCCGGCCCTGGCCCTTCTCACCGTATTGGATACCGCCCTGACGGCCTCATCCTGCCCGATCACACGCTCTCTGAGCACATCTTCCATACGCAGAAGTTTCTCCTTCTCGCTCTCCAGCATCCTCTGCACCGGTATGCCGGTCCAGTGCGAGACGATCTCCGCGATGTCCTCGGGTTCAACGTCCTCCTTTAAGAGATGGCTTTGCGATTGGATCTCCCGGAGCCTGGCCTGTTGTGCATCGAGCTTCTCCTTCAGTTCGCGCACCTTGCCATATCTTATCTGGCTGACCTTCTCGAGGTCTCCGGCGCGTTCGGCGCTCTGTTCCTCGGCCCGCGCCCTGTCCAACTGCTCATTCAGTTCACTTATGCTGGATATGGCCTCTTTTTCGTTCCGCCACTGGGCGGTCAGTGCATTTTCGGTCTCCGTCAGGTCGGCGAGCATCTTCCCGACCTTTTCCAGGCGCTCTTTTGACGCCGGGTCCTTCTCCTTGCGCAGGGCTTCTTTCTCCACCTGGAGCTGGGTGATACGCCGCCTGACCTGGTCCAGTTCCGCCGGCAGGCTGTCGATCTCCATGCGCAGTTTCGACGCCGCTTCATCGATCAGGTCGATGGCCTTATCCGGCAGGAAACGATCGGTGATGTAACGGTCGCTGAACCTGGCGGCGGCCACCAGAGCGCTGTCGGAGATGCGCACGCCGTGATGGACCTGGTATTTCTCCTTGAGCCCGCGCAGGATGGCGACGGTATCTTCAACGGAGGGTTCATCGATTTTCACGATCTGGAAGCGACGCTCCAGCGCGGCATCGTTCTCGATATTCTTGCGGTATTCATCCAGCGTGGTGGCGCCCACGCAATGGAGTTCGCCCCTGGCCAGGGCGGGTTTGAGCATGTTGCTTGCATCGATGGCGCCTTCAGCGGCTCCCGCCCCCACGACGGTATGCAGCTCGTCGATAAAAAGTATGATACGCCCTTCCTGCTGCTCGATCTCCTTCAGGACCGCTTTCAACCGGTCTTCGAACTCGCCCCGGTATTTCGCCCCGGCGACGAGGGCGCCCATATCAAGGGCGAGGACCTTTTTCTCTTTCAGCCCGTCCGGGACATCCCCGTCGAGTATGCGCTGGGCCAGTCCTTCCGCGATGGCCGTCTTGCCCACGCCCGGGTCGCCGACAAGCACCGGATTGTTCTTTGTTCTGCGGCTCAGCACCTGGATCACGCGGCGTATCTCCCGGTCCCTGCCGACAACCGGGTCCAATCTGTCCTGGCGCGCCATCTCGACAAGGTCGCGCGCGTACCGCTCCAGGGATTGATAACGCTCTTCCGGATTCTGGTCGGTCACGCGCTGGCTTCCACGAACCTGTTGAAGTGCCTCCAGCAGGTTATCGCGCGTGATGCCGTGGCGTTTCAGTATTGCTGCGGCTTCCCCGGAGGCATCCTCCTGCATCGCAAGCAGGACATGTTCGGTGCTGATGTAATCGTCTTTGAGGTTTTTGGATTCCTTCTCCGCCGCCTGGAGGGTCTTTGCGAGCTGGTCCGACACATAAAGCCGCTCGACGCCTTTCACCTCGGGTTTTCGGTCAAGTGCCGCCTCCACATCCTTTCTGACGGCCCCCGGAGCGGCGCCCAGAACCTGCAACATCGGCTGGATGATCCCATCGGACTCCTCCAGCAGCGCCAGCAAAACGTGCAGGCTGTCGACTTCCTGATGATTGCGTTCACCCGCACCTTTTTGGGCCGCCTCCAGGGCCTCCTGGACCTTGATCGTTAACCTGTCGGGTCGCATGCGTTCACTCCGGAAAAGTTCAGTGCTCTGATGCCGCATCCCGCACCGGAAGGAGCCGCCAACGGCTCCCCCCGGCGGGCCGGCCAATAAAACAACAGTGCTTTAACCCTTGTCTTCCAGCGCGATGGAGTCATTCATCCTTGACTTCATAGTCGGCATCGACCACATTCTCCTCCTCTTCACCGCCACCTTCCTCGCCGGTCGGCTGTTCCTCCCCGGCGCCGCCGCCTGCCTGCTGCTCGGCCTTTGTTTGCTCGTAAATGACCTCGCCCAGCTTGTACGAGGCATTCTGGAGGGCTTCTATTTTAGCGTCGATATCCTCCTTATCGTCGCCTTTAAGGCTTTCGCGCAGCGCTTCCAGGGCATCTTCGATCTGCTTCTTATCTTCGTCACCGAGTTTATCACCGTGCTCCTTGAGTGTCTGCTCGGTGGAATATGCCAGTTGATCGCCATGGTTGCGTGTTTCGACCAGCTCCCGCTGTTTTTTATCCTCTTCCGCATGCTCTTCGGCATCTTTCTGCATTTTTTTGATTTCGTCTTCGCTGAGGCCGGAATCGCTCTTGATTTCGATCTGCTGCTCCTTTCCGGTGCCTTTATCGACCGCTTTGACGTTGAGGATGCCGTTGACATCGATATCGAAACTGACCTCGATCTGCGGCGTACCCCGGGGCGCAGGCGGCAGACCCGTCAGCTGGAACCTTCCCAGAGTGCGGTTGTCTTTCGCCATTTCGCGCTCGCCCTGGAGCACGTGGATTTCCACGCTGGTCTGTCCGTCGGCGGCTGTACTGAATATTTCCTCCTTGCTCGTCGGTATCGGCGTATTGCGTTCGATGAGTTTGGTCATAACGCCCCCGAGGGTCTCGATGCCCAGCGAAAGCGGGGTAACGTCCACAAGCGCCACATCCTCCACTTCGCCGCTGAGCACTCCGCCCTGAATGGCTGCACCCACGGCAACGACTTCGTCCGGGTTGACCCCTTTGTGCGGGTCCTTTCCAAAAAGCTCTTTCACAAGTTCCTGCACCTTCGGTATGCGGGTCGAACCGCCGACAAGGATAACCTCATCGATGTCATCGGCCGAGAGGCCGGCATCTTTCAGGGCCTGACGGCATGGTCCCTGCAACCTTTTGAACACGGGTTCCGCCAACTGCTCCAGTTTGGATCGTGTTATCCGCATCTGGAGATGTTTCGGCCCGGATTCATCGGCGGTGATGAACGGCAGGTTGATATCGGTTTCCGCTGCACTTGAAAGATCGCATTTCGCTTTTTCTGCGGCCTCTTTCAAACGCTGAAGCGCCATCTGGTCGTTACGTATGTCGATGCCCTGTTCTTTTTTAAACTCATCGGCTATGTGGTTGATCAGGATATCGTCCACGTTGTCGCCGCCAAGATGCGTATCACCGTGCGTGGATTTTACTTCAAAGAGTCCTTCGCCGACTTCAAGTATGGAAATGTCGAACGTGCCCCCGCCGAAGTCGAACACCGCGATGTTCTCCTCGCCCTCTCCCTCCAATCCATAAGCAAGCGAGGCGGCGGTGGGTTCGTTGATGATGCGCTCCACTTTTAACCCGGCAATCTTTCCGGCGTCCTTCGTGGCCTGCCGCTGGCTGTCATTAAAATATGCCGGCACGGTGATGACGGCTTTTTCCACCTTCTCTCCCAGATAGTCCTCGGCGGCACGGGCGAGGTACTGCAGTATCATGGCCGCTATCTCGGGAGGAGTGTATTCCTCACCCTGCGCTTTAACTTTCAGGAGCTCTTCTGCGGCCCCCGTGACTTCATACGGCACCATCTTCTCTTCTTCTTTGACCTCGTTATGGCGCCGTCCCATGAAACGTTTGATGCTGGACAGCGTATTTTGCGGGTTGGTTATCGCCTGCCTCTTCGCTTTCGCCCCCACCAAACGCTCCCCCTTGTCGGTGAACGCCACGACCGAAGGCGTCAGGCGATTGCCGTCCTCGTTGTGTATAACCGTACTTTTGTCGCCTTCACGAACAGCAACGACCGAATTGGTCGTCCCGAGATCGATCCCTATAATTCTTTCTTTTGCCATGACTCAACTTTGCTCCTTTTTTTTGAGTTATCATTGCATCCGCCCGTCCTGGCGCGCCCGCTCAACCGGTGCCCGGCCGAAGAGGTCCTCCTCGCTCGCAACGATCCCTTCCGCAGCGTCCTCTGCAAGCCAACAACATGGACGTGCACCGACCAGGGTTCGGCCGGGGTCTGCCTGGCCCATGTATTTTAAGCAAAAAAGGTGCCAAAAAACACCCCCACGGCAAAAAAAACTCCATAAAATGCTAAACGGGCACAACCTGATTTGGCCCAAGTATCAAAAATACATGATCCTATCATCATACAACCCGGCGTAAAAACTCCACAGGTCCGTGCCGGTGAACCCTCCGCGACCCGCTGACTTCCCATCTTCCCGGCGTGGCCGCTTGTTTTGCATCAACGCCCGCAGACAGGAGGCTGCGACCTCAAGGGACCAACAGGAGGGGCGTGATAAGGCCGTGCGCCTGACGCGCCGGCAACGCGTGGTCCCGAAGCGGCGATGGGCTTTTCCCGACTCCATTTCTGCCACAATGGCAGCCCTTCCATCGCTTTCTGCCGGTGATGTCACCCGGGGAAGATCCGCCAGAGGATACGGCAAAAGAGGGCCCGGTGCCGATCCGGAGTTGACCCCCGGCGCAGGGAACGTGGCTCAGCGAAAGGACAACTTTTCCTTCCCATTCACCTGCGCAGCAGTGAAAGAACTTTGATGAAGGGGTCGCTGAATTTTTCCCCCGGACATGCCGTGTTTTTCAGATGGCGGTGAAGGAGGATCTCGGACGTCGGGATATTGTTGCGCTCCTGCAGATAGGTTATCAGGGAGACCAGAGCTCTTATCTGTTGTTCGGTCGGGTATCCCGTGTTGAAGTCCCCTACAAGGCAGATGCCAATCCCGTATTCGTTGTATTGTTCGACGCCGGCGTGCGCGCCGTGGATCTGGTCTTCCCACCGGAATGTGACCTCCACCTCCCCGTCCCCTGCTCCATGTCCGTTACCGATCACAAAATGGTATCCAACCCCTTTCCATCCGCGTTCCCGGCGCGCAACGCGGTCGAAAGAGTCCATCCCGCCCGTTTCCGTGGCGCTGTGGTGGATGACGATATGTTGCCAGTTGCGCGCGGGGGATCGGCCGAGGTTTCCGCGCACGTTTTCCGGCCGGGAGGGTATATCCGAGAACCGGTAATCCGGCATCGTGGTGATCGAGAGCGGGACGGGGCGTTCGGGCTCTTCCTGCGTGCGGTGCGGATCGGCCCTGTCCTCTTTTCCGTTGGGATCGTGCCCGATTCCTCGTCGCGGAGCGGGCAGGCTCCGGCAGGCAAGCACGTACAGGAGCGGGAACAACACGAGCAGCGTCACGATTTTCAGCAGGTTCAGGTGCAGATCCGCGGGCTGTTCCGGCATGTTAGAGCTCCGGTCAATCATCTTTTCCGTTGATCTCGTGGTATCTCAGTCCTTTCGGTTCCGGCCGCCCTGAATGGGGCTGGTTGTCGGACGAAAGACGCTTTTTGCGCACCGCAATTTGAAACAAACAGCGCGAGGCGTTAATATATAGTATACATCATATGCCAAAGCCGGCCCTGGTTTCAACACTATCCGCCTTTTCTTTATTTTTTGAGGTTCACAATCGAACAGATGGCGCTTGTAGTGCAAAAATTCGGTGGTTCTTCGGTTGCGGATCCGGCCAAATTACAGATAGCCGCATCCCGCGCATGTGCCGAGTTCGAGAGCGGCAACAGTGTGGTGGTGGTTGTCAGTGCGATGGGCGACCGCACCGATGAGTTGATTGAACTCGCACGCCGGCTCCACGCGGAGCCGGATCCGCGCGAGATGGATATGTTGATGGCTGTGGGCGAGCAGATGTCCATAGCGCTCATGGCCATAGCCATCCATGCCCGGGGTTTTGAGGCTGTCAGCCTCACGGGTGCGCAGGCGGGCATCCATACCGACAACGTCTCGAGCAAGGCCAAAATAAAGCAGATCGACACCACGCGGCTGCGCAGGGAACTGGAAAGCGGCCGGATCGTTATCGTTGCCGGATTCCAGGGTGTGGATGTGGAAGATAACATAACGACGCTCGGTCGCGGAGGCTCCGATACGACTGCCATCGCGCTCGCCGCGGCCCTGAAAGCGGACAGATGCGACATTTTTACCGATGTGGACGGCATATATACAACCGATCCCCGCATGGTTCCGGAAGCACGCAGAATCGACAGGATCGATTACGATGAGATGCTGGAGCTGGCCAGTCTGGGTGCGCGGGTGATGCAATCGCGTTCGGTCGAGATCGCCAAACGGTTTTCTGTTCCGTTCAGGGTACGGCCCGGCGGAAAAGATTCGGAGGGGACACTTGTGACTGATACTGAAGAGATGGAGCAGGTTGATGTACGTGGCGTAGCGCTGGAGGAAAACGAGGCCAAGGTAACGATTCGGGACGTTCCCGACTCGCCGGGTGCGGCGGCAAGGATCTTCGGCGCCATCGCCCGCGAGCACGTGAACGTGGACATCATCGTCCAGAACGTCAGCGCACAGGGGATCACCGACCTGAGCTTCACCGTGCGGCAAGACGACCTGCCCGCGGCGCGCCGGGCCTGCGCGGATGTGATCAGGGATCTCGGTTGCGGGCAGCTCGAGGTGGATGAAAGCATTGCCAAGATCAGCATTGTGGGTGTGGGCATGAAGAACCACACCGGCGTGGCCGAGGCCATGTTCAGTGTGCTTGCTGAAAACGGTGTCAACATAAAGATGATCAGCACCTCCGAGATCCGGATATCCGTGGTCATCGACGCCTCGCAGGGGCGAACCTCCCTGGAGGCCGTCCATAGCGTTTTCGGGCTCGGGCAGGGGGAAGAAGAGGACAACGTCAAAGAACAGTAAGCGTTCAGCAGCCATGCAGTCCATGGGCTCCACACAGTCAAGAGAGGGTGGTGCTGTGAATTTTCGCCATTGCAATCGACGTGAACTCGCATTGTGTTCTGCTCTTCTGATAATGTGCTGTTCTCCCGCAGCCGCTTCGGCCGCTGAGTCGCCCGGCTCTGCAACCGTCCATGCCGGTGCGATATTTCTTGCCGTCGCCCTGGGGATTGCCGCGGTTCTGGTCTATTTCCTGGGTGTCCGCCGTGCCAGAGCGGGAGCAGCTCTTTTGACGGCCGTGCTTTTGGGGGGCGCCGTCGTAGCGGCTGTGGCCCCGCACATGTCCTTCAGGCGGGCCCCGGAGGATCCTGAGACGGCGGAAACGGACCACCGCATCGCTGCGGAGGATCGCACGGGCGCCTGGGTTGACGAGATCATCGCCGTGCGTGAAGCCCGCGGGCCTTCGTATGCCCTGGAGCGGTTGCTCAGCGGGGATACACACATTTACGCCTTCGGCATCACGGACGAAGGGCATTACGAGCGGATAAGGCGTGAGGAAGAACTGGGATATGAGCGGCACCTGGGAACGTCGAGCGAACTCGCGTTCAATCCGGCCGGTCCGGTCTTCGGGGGCAGCGGAGAGCTGAATCCCTTTGCCGTGCCGAGGGTGCGGGAGGCGATGAACCTGCTTGTGGACCGTCAATATATAGCGGAGGAGATCTACGGGGGTATGGCACGTCCCCGATGGCTGCCGATCAACAGCGCCTTCGCCGATTACGCGCGCATGGTGGATGTGGCCCGGATGCTCGAGCGGCGTTACGCCCATGATCCTGCGCGTGCGGAATCGATCATAAGGGAAGAGATGGAGAAACTGGGGGCCGAGTTGCGTGGCGAAGATGGGGCATCGCGCTGGCACTACGGAGGAAAGCCGGTGGAGCTGGGCCTGCTGATACGCACCGAAGACGAACGGCGTGAGATCGGCGATTATGTGGCCACGCTGCTGGAAGGTATCGGGTTCGCCGTGAACCGGCAGTACAGGGATGCTTCCCAGGCTTCGCCGATATGGTCGGGCGCCGATCCCGAGGAGGGGCTCTTCCACATCTACACCGGCGCCTGGATATCCACAATCGTTCGCCGGGACGACACGAGCACGTTTGATTTCTATTATACTTCGCGCGGGCTCCCCTCTCCCCTGTGGCAGGCCTTCGAACCCTCGGAAGAGTTCGATCACGTGGCCGAGCGGCTGAGCAGCCGGGATTTCAGCTCAATGGAGGAAAGGAGCGAACTGTTCGCCCGGGCACTGGAGCTTTCACTCGAGGATTCGGTGCGTATCTGGCTGGTTGACCAGGTCAGCGTATCTCCGCGGCGCAGGGAAATCAGTGTTGCGGCCGACCTGGGGGGAGGGATATCCGGAGCTTACCTCTGGCCCTATACCCTCCGGCTGGGGGATCAGGTGGGCGGAAGCGTGCGGATAGCGGTTCCCGACCTCCTTCCCGATCCCTGGAATCCGCTGGACGGGAGCAACTGGATATTTGACATGATGTTCACCCGGGCCACTTCTGATTACGGCACGATGCTTGACCCCTATACCGGCCTCGCCCTGCCCCAGAGGATCGAGAGGGGCGAGGTCGTGATCGAGGAGGGCCTGCCGGTGCAGAAGACGCACGATTGGGCCACACTGGAGTTCCGCGAAACAATCGAAGTGCCCGAAGACGCGTGGATCGACTGGGACGCCGGCGAACAACGTTTCATAACAGTGGGAGAGAAGCATCCCGACGGGCTGACGGCCCGCCGCAAGAGCGTTGCATACTATCCCGGGGAACTTTACGATACCTCATGGCACGACGGCAGCCCGTTTTCCATTGCTGATATTATTCTGGGGATGATACTTACCTTTGACAGGGCCAGCGAGGAAAGCAAACTTTTTGACGAAGCGCAGGTCGATTCTTTCGAGTCATTCCAGCGCCACTTCCGCGGCGTACGCATCAGGAGCATTGCACCGCTTGTTATTGAAAGCTACAGCAACAGCTACAGCCTGGATGCCGAGAACAATATATCCGGGTGGTATCCGAATTACACGCACGGTCCGGGAGCCTGGCACACGCTGGCGGTTGGGAAACTGGCGGAGAAGGCCGAAAAGCTCGCCTTCTCGAAGCACAAAGCCGACATGCTCGAGGTGGAATGGATGAGTATGGTCGCCGGACCCAGCATCGGGATTCTTGCCGGCAAACTGGAAAAGGCCGCCGCCGATAACTACATACCGTATGCACCGGTTCTCGGAGAATACGTTGACAGCGAAGAGGTCGCCCGGCGCTGGCGCAACCTGAAGGACTGGTATGGGAGCAAGGGGCATTTCTGGGTCGGCACCGGCCCTTTCTACCTGCAGAGTGTCTCCACCACGCACAATAACCTCCACCTGCGCAGGTTCGACGCCCACCCCGACCCGGCGGCGAAGTGGCAGAGGTTCGAGGAGCCGATGATGCCCGAAGTGGATGTCGCCGGCCCGCGCGCGGTCAGTCCGGGCTCGGAAGCCGAATTCGAGATCGATGTCTCGTACGGGGCCCGACCGTATCCGGCGGAGTTTATAGAAAACGTAGCGTTCCTCTGGTATGGCGCAGACGATGACCTTGTTCTCAAGGGCGAAGCCGCGGCGGTTGAAGACGGCCGTTGGAAGATAGTTCTGCCCGCACAGGACGCAGAGGATCTGGAGTTCGGCCCAAACCGGATCGAGGTGGCCGTCGTGTCGAAGCTGGTGAGCATACCGATTTTCGAGACGAGAGGATTTGTGGTGCGTCCCTGACGGAAGCGGACGCTTGCAACCTGCAGGTCTTTTCTTTCTGGGGAACGAATGCAGGAAACGATGACAATGGATGGAGAGGTTAAAAAATGGATGTTATAAATACGGGTGTGATAGGACTGGGCATGGGCAGGGGCCATGCCAGGGGTTTTGACGCATGCCCCGATGCGCGTGTTGCCGTGCTTTGCGACTCCGATGAGCAGCGGCTGGCCGAAGAATCGGAGAAATACCCGGATGCGTTGACATGCAGCGATTACAGGCAGATGCTGGAGATGGAGGATCTGGACGCTGTCGCGGTGGCGCTGCCGAATTACCTGCACGCCCCGGTCACTCTGGATTTGCTCCGGGCCGGCAAGCACGTCCTGTGTGAGAAGCCGATGGCGATGAATTCCGGTGAGGCCGAGGCCATGAAAGCGGAGGCCGAGGCATGTAACCGCATTCTTATGATGCACTTCAACATGCGTTTCATGTCCACCGCCGCAACACTCCGGCCTCTGGTGGAGGCCGGGGAGTTCGGGAAGATTTATCACATCACCACAACATATACGCGCCGCAATGGATATCCGCATCCCGGTTCATGGTTCGGCCAGAGGGCGAAAAGCGGTGGCGGGCCGTTGATCGATCTCGGCGTGCACCGGCTGGACCTGGCGCTGTGGTTGATGGATTATCCCCCTCCGGCCTCGGTGCTGGGCTGCAACTACGACCTGCTGGCAAAAGAGAAAATGGCGGATTTTGATTTCGATTGCGAAGATTTTTCGGCGGCCCTGATCCGCTTTGAGGACGGCTCGTCCATGTACATGGCTTCGAGTTGGGACGGGCACCAGCGGCGGGAGAGCGAGATAACGATGAATATCTACGGCGACAGGGCTTCAGCTTTTGAACGCAACGGGGAGCTGACGTTGTGCGCTGACGATGCGGAAGAACCATCGGTCCGGCGCCTCGGGGCGGAAGAGCCGCAGGAAACCTCCCAGCAGCATTTCATCCGCACCATACGCAACGGCGCCGAGCCGGGACCTTCGGCCGCCCACGGCGTGACCGTTATGCGCCTGCTGGATGCCATCTACGAATCCGCCCGAACCGGCAGAGAGGTACGACTTTAATGCCGGGAGAACCGTGTTCTTTACTCTTCCAGGCCTGATACAACAGGTTCGCAGTAAGCCCCTGTCAGGGGCTCCGGAGTCCGGTCATTGCCGCGCGATCCCGCTTATTTCACGCCTACTCCGTGGTGGAGGGGCTCCGAAAACATCATGGAGCCGGCGGAGGGACTCGAACCCTCAACCCCGGCTTTACGAAAGCCGTGCTCTGCCGTTGAGCTACGCCGGCCCGCTATGGAGGATTTCCGTCATCGCATGCCGAAGAACAAACAATTATAATACAATTCTCCTCTGCAATCCAGTGAACGGGGAGGCCGATGGGTCGATGGGGTCGGGAACGCTGCGCGCATGGCATTGCCTTGTGGTCATTTTTCTCCTGCTCTCCGGTTGTGCCGCACCCTCTGCCTCCGATACGGTGGTTTACAGGGCACAGGCGGGGGAGGTGAGACTGCTCGGCAGGGACGCTATGGATCACCTCGTGCTGCTGGAGCAATCGGCAGGTCGCGATCACCGGGGCCGGATGGTGGTCCGGACACAATGGCACAACCGGGCCCCCACCCCCTACAGGGCGCGACTGCGCAGGGTATTCCGCAGGGAGGACGGGGAAAAGGAAGCGGGGGGGCAGGGCTGGGATGTTCAGGTTTTCGAGCCCGGCGGCAGAACGGTGGTGGAATGGAAGTCCTACACCAGCGATGCAACGGACTACCTGATCGAAGTCGGGCCCGACTGACCGGCAAGCCGGCGCCCTGCCGGATCCGTAACCCGCATATTTCATAAATCAAAGACAAGAATTAATACAGCGGCGTTTGCTTTCTGCCACATCCGCACCACCGGGAACGCGTGAAATAAGCGCGGTAAAGGAAAGATTCTCCAGCGATCAAGATCCCATGCCGCGTGCGGCGGCACAGAGGCCCGAGCGGTCAGCCACCGTTTCTGTTTTTTCTGAAAAAGCGCGTGCCGTCGGGGCCGTCTTCCAATTCGATCCCCAGCTCACTCAGTGAGTCCCTGATGCGGTCGGCCAGGTCGAACTGCCGGGCGTCCCGAAGCGCCCGGCGGGTCTCGATCATGGACTTGATCAGTTCATTTTCGATCCCACCGTTTCCTCCGCCCCGCTGCTGCCCGGCGTCGCGGAGTATCCCCAGGACACCCTCTCCGAGCTCCCGGTAAACGGCTTTCAAAGCGTGCAGGGCGCTGCCGGGGGGGCTGGCTTCATCTCCCAGGTAGGTGTTGACTTTCCTGTTGAACTTGTTGAGTTCACCCAGAGCGCCGGCCGTATTGAAGTCTTCATCCATCGCATTGCAGAAATGTTCTATTGACGTGCCGATGATCTGCTGCACGGCGTCCGGGACTTCTTCTCCCTCCCGACGTTCCCCGGATTGTTGCAGGCGCCGGCAGATATCGGCATAGGTCTTTTCTATGCGGTCGAGGCCTTTTTCCGCGCCGTCCAGAGCCTCAGCCGAAAAATCAAGCGGGCTCCGGTAGTGGCTGCCGAGGATGAAGTAGCGCAGGACCATCGGGCGGATTTTCTTTCCGATCGGCGGCCTCCCCGCAAAGGCATCTTTCAGCGTTACGAAATTGCCCAGGCTCTTCCCCATCTTCCGTCCTTCCACAGTGACCATATTGTTGTGGAGCCAGTAGCGAACGTATTGTTCGCCGGTTGTGCCTTCGGCCTGCGCTATTTCATCCTCATGGTGCGGGAAAATATTTTCCAGGCCGCCGCCATGGATATCAAGCGTCGGCCCCAGATATTTCAATGCCATTGCGGAGCATTCCAGGTGCCAGCCCGGAAAACCCACGCCCCACGGGCTGTTCCATTTCATGATATGCCCCGGCCCGGCCCTCTTCCACAGGGCAAAGTCGGCCGGGCGCCGTTTCTCCTCGCGCGGATCAACACGCATCCCCTCCATCAGTTCCGCCACGTTCCGTCCGCTGAGTTTTCCATAGTCGGGGAAGCCGGCCACATCGTAATAGACATTGCCGCCGGCCTCGTAAGCACGGCCCTTTTCGATCAGTGTCCTCACCATATCGATCTGCTCCGGGATATGCCCGGAGGCGCGGGGGCAGATATGGGGGCGTTGCACATTGAGTGCGTCCATATCTTCAAAATAGCTTATGGTATACGTTTCGGCCACCTCCATAGGCTCGAGCCCCATCTCCCGCGCCTTGCGTATGACCTTGTCTTCCCCCTCGTCCGCATCATCGGTGAGGTGGCCCACATCGGTGATGTTTTGCACGTACCGCACCCTGTAGCCGAGATGTTCCAGGTAGCGCACGATCACGTCAAAACTGACATAACTCTTGGCATGTCCGATATGGCTGTGGCCGTAAACGGTGGGTCCGCAGACATACATGCCCACGAACCCTTCCCGGAGCGGTTGGAATTCCTCCAGATCTCCGGCCAGACTGTTATAAACTCTGAGCATAATAGGCGTCGATGATCGGTGGTCTTTGAAGGTACAACCCTGCCATACACTCAAGCCCACAGGATTGAACGACATATCGGCCCGCTTCCGGCGCAGGGCGTGATTTTCGCATTCATTTTTAACGCAGAGCCATTTTATCATATAATCTTATAAATGTTCAATCCGATCATGCGGCGACAGGTTGCATTGTGACGGAGAAGCGTGGCATAACATAAATCGAAATAAAATGTTGGGGAATTTTACTATGGAACTGATGTTGAACTCCATTGCCCTCGAGCCGAACCGGTGGACGCGGGAGAAAATACCGCATTTTGCTCTCAAAAATCTGCTTGCTCCAATAAACGACGCGGGATTCGATGCGGTGGAGGTGTGGCAGAACCACCTGGCGCTTTTGGACAGCCGGGCGGTGCAGGAGTTGAAGGAGGCCGCTGAGGATTCGGGAGTCGATTTCCCTGCCGTCGGCATCTACCCTGCATTCCATCTCGACCCGCCCGGGCGCGATGAAGAACGGTCAAGGATCCTCTCCATCGCCGCCAAAGCGGCGGAGATCGGAGCGAAGGTGCTGAAAATGATGCCGGGCACAATCCCGAGTGCGGAACTGGACCCGGAGCTGAAGAGGAAAAGCGAAGTCTTTGTCTCCGAGCTCCTCGAAGCGACCGGGACATACGGTTTGACCTTCACCCTTGAAACCCACGACGGAACACTGGCGGATGATACGGACGCGCTGCAGTCGTTCATCAACTCCTTGGGGTCCGAGCGGTTGAAGGTCTGCTGGCAACCTTATGACTTCCGCCACACCGGCAAGGCGATAGCGCTCTTCGACGAGCTCTCAGAGCACATCATCCACCTCCATCTGCAGGGAAGGAAATCCGGTGAGATGGAACTGCTTGAACATGCGGATATCGACTATGCCCGCGTTTTGCAGCATATCAAAGCGACGGGCTTCGACGGGTATGCCTCGATCGAATTTGTCAGGGATTGTGTGAGCGAAAGTCCCGAATCGTTTGACCTGTCCAGAGTGCTTTCCAACGCCGCGCGTGATCGGGAGTTCGTAGAGAGCCATGTCTGAGCTAATTGCTGTTATCGGCGACATACACGCCAATAGCGAGGCCCTGGCGGTCACGCTCGAGCGAATACTGGAAATGGATCCGGCCAGTATTGTCTGTGTGGGCGATATCGTGGGATATGGGCCGGAACCCGAATGGTGCGTGGATGCCGTTAGGTCGGCGTGCGATCACGTGGTATGCGGCAATCACGAGATCGGATTGCTCTATGGGGCAAACAATTTTTCGGAGGGGGCAACGCGGTCAATCAACGCCCATCGTCAACGCCTTATGCCGGCGCCGGGGGAATGCGAGGGGGAGGGCAGCGAGCGCTGGAGTTTTTTGAAGCAGCTTCCGGCCCGCCATCATATCGACGATCTACTTTTTGTGCACGGTTCGCCGGCCAATCCGGTGTATGAATATCTCAGGGAAAAAGACGTAAAGTTGAAGGCTTACAAAAAACTGGCGCAAAATTTTGACAGTGTCGCCCGTATCGCATTCCACGGGCACACACACGTCCCCGGCATCATCACCGGCGATTACCGTTTTCTGTCGCCGCACGCCGGGCAAGAGACTTTCGCCGTCGGCCCGGGCAAAAAAGTGATCGTCAATTGCGGCAGCGTGGGCGCGCCCAGGGACGGCGATCCCAGGGCGAGCTTTGTTACCTTCGGGGACGGGAGGATAACATTCCACCGCTTGCGTTACCAATGGGAGATGACCGCCGAAAAAATCCGCCGCGACAGCTCCTGCGACCAGTCGATGGCGGCCATGTTATCCGCCGGGGTATATATTCACTGAACCACGTGGGTCAGTGCTATAAACATCAATAGAACCACAGATGAACACAGATGTAAAAACCTTCTTTTTAGTTCATTATCTGTGTTTATCCGTGTTCATCTGTGGTTCTTTTTCCCGGAATACGAGACGTGGTTCACTGAGGACTTACCCGCCGGGCGGGAGCCCGATCCGGCCGGTTGCAATGCCGCACCGGATTAGCGCGCTTCTTTCACGCGTTCTCGGTGGTGCAGATGTGTTGGTTTATGGAATATGCGGGTTAGTCCGGGGAAGCAGGGCGCATGCCAGCGACCCGGCCAGGAGCGCTTTCACGATATCCCAGAATATAAAGGGCATGACCGCAAGAGAAAACGTCCCGTGCAGTCCGGTTCCCATAAATGCGGAGAACTGCAGGGCGCCGAAAAGATAGATGACGCCGACCCCGGCGAGCATGAGCAGGGGGAGGGTCAGGGGGCGCAGCCTGCGGCGCGCGGCCATGCGTTCGGACATCAACCCGATCAGAAGGGCCGCAGGTACAAAACCGATAATGTATCCGCCCGTGACGCCCAGGAGAGCGGCGCTTCCGGCAGAAAAACCCGAAAACCAGGGCACCCCGGCATATCCCATGCCCAGGTAAAACGACATACTCAGCGCCCCGTAACCGCCGCCGAGCAATGCGCCGCACAGAAGGACGGCAAAGACCTGTCCCGTCACGGGCACGGGCGTGCCGGGCAGATGCAGCCGCAACTGGGCGGCAAGGCCGGTCAGGGCGGCGACGGCAAGGGCGAGGCCTATCCTGGACAATACCGGGAGCGAATCGCGCCGGCTGAACACTTTTGTTCTGAACATCGCATATCGATCAAGAGCATCGGTTAATACGTGCATGGCAACGGTCCTCAACGATCGGTGAATTTTTCGTTCCGGTCACCTTAATCATAAACGATTCCTTTGACCCTCTGCAAGGTGACATTGCATAATACTGGGCAGGAACGGAGCGGCGGATAGTGTCCCTGACCCGATGCGGGTGGATTCATGGCAAAGAAAAACAAAAGCTTTCCACTATCGGACGGCGTGCCGTATAAGGATCTTTACGCCGCTATAGCCGGCCTTTATGGTTCACCTGCGGCCGGTGAAGCGGGACCGTTGTGCTGGGACAGAACCGAACTGGTCAGGTTTTTCAAGAGGATCGGCAGCGTCCCGGCCGATTACAGCAGGCGTAAGGCATCGTTAAGGGTCCTCCTGGCATCGCAGGAGATGGCGAGATCATCCGGTGTGCCGGTTGCGGATGTCTATCAGCATTTATGTCTTTTTGCGGCCTCGCAGGAGCGGGGATTGTGCCTGGAACGGCCCGAATGCCCACGATGTCCGCTGTCGCATCTTTGCAAACATGCCGTGCGCACCATAACGATCAAAGACCTGCCCCCGGGCGAGCGTCCCAGTGAACGCCTGCTTGCAAAGGGAGCCGGCAATGTACGTGATTCGGAGCTTTTGGCCGTCATTATCGGGGGAGGCAGCAGCAGGGAAAACGCGATCGACCTGGCCAGGCGTCTGGTCGCGACCTTCGGGTCCCTTCAGCGCCTTGAGCGTGCCGGCAACAGGGAACTGGAAGCAATACCGGGCATCGGAAAGATGAAGGCGGCCCGGCTGAAGGCCGCCTTCGAGCTGGGCCGGCGCTGCCGGGCGGCCCCTCTCGGGAAGAGAGTGTCCATCAAAGGCAGCAAGCAGGTCTTCCAACACTACAGGCACAAGCTTTCGAACGTGAAAAAGGAAATGTTCCTCTCCGTCCTGCTCGATACCAGGCATCGCGTGATCTGTGAGGACGAGGTGTCCGTCGGATCGTTGAATGAAAGCATTGTCCACCCTCGGGAGGCCTTCAAACGCGCC
This sequence comes from Candidatus Brocadiaceae bacterium, assembly GCA_003551565.1. Taxonomy (GTDB): domain Bacteria; phylum Planctomycetota; class Brocadiia; order SM23-32; family SM23-32; genus PUMZ01. The sequence continues at coordinate 21,170 of PUMZ01000374.1, forward strand.
GTGAGCGAAAGTGCGCACGCCGTACTTTTCGTCCACAACCACCCCAGCGGAGACCCCGGTCCGAGCCCGCAGGACCACCGTCTCACAGGCCGGCTGGTGGAGGCGGGGAAGCTGATCGGAATCGATGTGGTCGACCATCTTATCGTCGGCAAGGATTCCTACTACAGTTTCGCCGAGCACGGCGGGATTTGACCCGGGACCGGTTCTTTCGGTCAATGACTTGACCCCGTCCCAGTACCGCAATATAATGCATAATCTGTCCATCACGTGAGTCATAAGGGAATGTCAATACTCAGGCGCTTAGTGTTTTCACACTAACAACAAATTGTTAGGTGCGTAACATCTTTCATAACACCCTTTAGTCGTTTGTCTTTCGACGTTTATTAATTTTTTTCAAGCTTTGTCTTGAAAAAGAATTAGAACCTTCATAGGAGAAATCGCTGCATGTGGCCCATAATCATAGTATTCGCTGTCATTCTTGTCGCGGTGATCCTGGTCGCCCGTATTTACAATCGGCTCGTCACGCTGCGAAATCGCTATAAAAACGCCTTCTCCCAGATCGATGTCCAGCTCAAACGCCGGTATGACCTCATCCCCAACCTGGTTGAGACGGCCAAGGGTTATATTAAACACGAACGCGAGACCCTTGAAGCGGTGATCCAGGCCCGCAACCAGGCCGCCGCCGCCGACGAGAAGGCCGCCGCGAATCCCGGCGATCCGCAGGCCATGAAAAAGTTAATGGGTGCGGAAGCGGGCCTTACAGGCGCGTTGGGAAAACTCTTTGCCCTTTCCGAGTCCTATCCCGACCTGAAAGCCAACCAGAACATGATGCAATTGAGCGAAGAGCTGAGCTCCACCGAAAACAAGGTGGCCTTCGCCCGTCAGGCCTATAATGATGCCGTCATGACCTATAACACCGCCAGGGAAACTTTCCCCAACAACCTCCTGGCCAACACATTCGGCTTTACGCCCGCCGAACTGTTTGAGATCGAGGCGCCGGAAGAACGCGAAGCGGTGAAAGTGTCGTTCACCTGAAGTTGAAGGATAAAAGAAAAGGCTTTTCAGGCAACCGCGCAATTTGAGATCTGCATGGGACTTTTAACCCGCATCTCTTCCCCGGAAAGACGGGAACAGCACACAGACCATGGATTTTTTTGAACACCAGGCGGAAGCAAAAAAACGCACCCGGCTGCTGGTCCTCTACTACGCCCTGGCCGTGGCCCTCATCGTTGCGGCCGTATACCTGGTCCTGGCCGTCGGGCTGGTCCTGAATGAAGCCGCCGAGCAGGAGCCGCCCGACGTCGGCGGGCTGTGGCGGCCGGGCCTGATGCTGTGGACCGCGCTCTTTGTCGGCGGCGTGATAGGCCTTGGCACGCTGTTCAAAACAGCTTCGCTCTCCGCCGGGGGGAAATCGGTCGCCAGGATGATGGGCGGCCGGCTGGTTGCCGCGGACACCAACCAGCCCCGGGAGCGTCGCCTGCTCAACATCGTTGAAGAGATGGCCATTGCTTCCGGAGTGCCCGCCCCGCCTGTTTACGTCATCGAAGAACCGGGGATCAACGCCTTCGCGGCCGGTTTCAACCCCTCCGACGCCGTCATCGGAGTGACGCGCGGCTGCCTGGAGCAGCTCAACCGCGATGAACTGCAAGGGGTGATCGCCCATGAATTCAGCCATATCATCAACGGCGACATGCGACTGAACATCCGCCTGATCGGGGTGCTTTTCGGCATCCTGCTTCTTGCCGTCCTGGGCACCTGGATCATGCGTATGGGCTTATATTCCGGTCTCGGGCGCCGCCGCCCCGCACGGAGCGGCGGGAAGGGAGGCGGCGGCGCGATGGCCATGCTTGTCTTCGGACTCCTCCTGATCGCGATCGGTTACATCGGCGTGTTTTTCGGTCGGCTCATAAAAAGCGCCATATCGCGCCAGCGCGAGTTCCTCTCCGATGCCTCCGCCGTGCAATTCACGCGCAACCCGGCCGGAATCGGGGGCGCCCTGAAAAAAATCGGTGAATCCTCCTCACGTATCGAGTCCGTCCATGCCGAAGAGGCCAGCCATATGTTTTTCGCAAACAGCCTGAAAAGCTCACTCGGTGGACTCCTGGCCACCCACCCGCCCCTGGAAGAACGCATTCGCCGCATCGATCAGGCGCTGCTCCGGGAAGGGACCGTGCGGGAAAAGCGTCCACGTCCGGAGAGCACGGCACGCCGGGCGGCGGCCTCCGTCAGCGGCTTCGGCGGCGACGCGCACGTCGCCGCCGACCCCGGACTGCTCGCCACCCGGGTCGGCACGATGGATCCCGAAAGCCTCGACCATGCCGCGCATCTCGTGCAAAGCATCCCCGAATCGCTCCGCTCCGCCGCCCACACGGTGCCCGGGGCGCGAGCCATCGTTTTCTGCCTGCTCTTCTCCCGGGAAAAAGACGCCGCCGAAAAACAAAAAATATACATTCAGGACCATCTGCAGGAACCGACCCGTAGCGCGGTTGGGAAACTCAGCCGCCCGATCCGGGAGCTCCCGGTGACCGCCCGGATGCCGCTGGTGGAACTTGCGCTTCCCGCACTGCAACAGCAGAAAAAGGATGAATACCAGAGGTTCAAAAAAACCGTGGAGTACCTTATCGCAGCGGACAACAAGGTCAGTATCTTTGAGTTCACACTCAGCCGCAACCTGATCCGCCACCTGGAACCGGTCTTCGGCAAGCCGGAGAAAATACCTGTGTCCTACCATTCCGTTAAGCCCCTGCGTTCCCGCTGCCTGCCTCTGCTTGCGATACTGGCCCGTTACGGCAATGAAGAGGATCCGCGGCAGGCTGCCGAGGATTTTGCAGCCGGCCTTGCACATCTGGGCGGTGATCCCGACAGGACGCCGATGCCCGAGACGGACGGCGATCCGGTGAAAACCTTCGCCGAAGCTCTCGATGTGCTGCGCCGGGCGGACGGGAAGGTCAAGAAACAGCTCCTCAACGCCTGTGTCGCCGCCGTGCTGGGCAACCGGAAGGTTACGCTCCAGGAGGCCGAGCTCCTGCGGGCCGTGGCCGACAGCCTTGACTGCCCGCTTCCTCCCCTCATGGTTTCAGCTTGAAAGAAGCGGGCTAATGCTAATCCTCCTCCAGCATCTCTTCCGCGATTGCCTCGGCCCTTTCGACGTCCTCTGCGGGGAGTTGCTCCCGCAGCAATGCGATGAGATCTTCGGGAAAACCTGCAAAACCCGCAAAAATATCCGCCAGAGCGGAATCGCGCAGGGCCGAGAAATCCACCGACACGCGCATCTGCGATTCCTCGGTCCTCGCATGTTTTTCGTTCCACATCCTTGCCAGGCGCCTTGCACGCCCCTCCAGGGATTCGGAGCGATCTTCGGCGCCGACGGCCAGGTTGAAAAAACTCTGGCGAAGTAATCCGCTCACAAGGTTTCTCATGTCCCGCGCCCGGGCGTTATCGACAAAATCTTCCAATTCTGCGGTTACGAACCGCTCATGCGGGACATCATGGGCGCGTTTGGGGAAACGCTCGCCAAGTTTCTCATAATAGCGCCGGGATTTGGAGAGATCCCCCATATAATAGAACTCGACGGTGGCCCGCCGGAGAAAGTTCTCGTAAGCGGAACGAATCCCTCCCATAAACCCCGCATCGGCGTCGTACTTGTCCATCATCCGTTCAAACGTGTCGACCATCGGCTCCGCGAACCGGTAGTCGGGCGCCAGTCTGATCCGCGGTTCATCGGACCTGAAGTCGTGCTCCAGAAGCAACTCCCCCCGCCTGTCGAAATGCAGCCTGCCGGTCGTCACCAGCGTCGCAAGGGAATTATACACGATCCTGTCGTAGTGAATATCCTCGTATCTTTGTGTTCCCCATTCATCGGATTCGGCCCACTCATCCGGGTCGGCTTCAACGATTTCCTCGATGCTCATACCCGCGGCCCGCATCCTGCGCAGTCGCGATCGATCCCTGTAAGCCGCCGCGACGCGCCTGCCGAGGGTCGCCCAGTAAATAGCGTGGGAAAAAGGATTCCGCCAGTCCAGCGGGCCGTATTCGTCCATCAAATCGAGCATGATTTCCGGCCTCATTCTCAGCTCGTTCCTGAGCCTGTAAGCCCTTGCGAAGGTCGCGATTTCATCCACAACGTTCCGGTGACGCGTAGCTTGCATCAGCTCCCTGGCCCCGTCCGGGATCGAATCGGGGCTTCTGAGGTAAATGAAGAATTGCATTTCGCCATCTTCCGTTCTCAGCGGATCGAACCCTTTTTCTAACAATCTGTTATAGAAATCTCTCACCTCTTCGTTACGGAGGAGGGTTGCCCTTCTGGTAGGGGTTTCGGCCAGAGCCTCGATGAACTCGCGGGAGCCGCGGCCACCGAAGACTTCATGCATCTCAAGACCGAAATTGCGCTTATAATAAAAATGAGCATCATCGATATCACCACCGATCTTATGCATGTGCTTCCACGCGAGCGAAAAGTAAAGCTCCGGTTCTTCCGGGTTGTTCGGTATCCCCTGGTCCCTGAGAAGCGCTATACCCTGCCGCACCCACGGCCAGCGTTCTTCGAGGTCCGGTATGCTCGGCACGATATTGTAGGCCAGATTCCACGCATTATAATCCCATACTCTCGGGAACCGCGGCGCCAGCCTGCAGGCGAGATCGGCAAGCTGAGCAAGTTCAAAAAACTTGCCCTCCTGCTTCAACCGCTCCATACGTATCCATATGACATTGATGATCACCCCCCTGAAAGCCCCCAGGGCCGTCGTCAGCAGCACGATGTCCGGACTGGCGCCCCTGACGGGATCGCTGATGAGATCCTGGCGTATCTGCTCTTTGTGCAATGGCGTTACCATCGTGGCGGCTGCGGCCAGCAGTGCAATGGTAATACCCAGCAGCATATGTTTTTTAATAAAAGCCATAGTTTCGGACTCCGTTCATTCAATGCCGGCTCCGCCGTTGCCCGGCCATGGTTACCACTTGTTATGCGATGATTTTCGCCAACTCCCGTCTTCGGTAAAGATAGGATGCCAGCAGCATGGCAAGGCCGCCCTGCAAAAAACACATCACCGCCAGTGCCCTGGCAGTGTATCCCAACCCGACCAGCCGCCCGTTCGCCACCAGTTCGATCGGGCTGAAACGAGCGAACTGGGGGGCAACCGTCAGTATGGCCCGCAGCACCGAGTACATTCCCTGCCTGAAAAAAAGGCTCAAAACGGGCAACCCTTCCGGGTGGGTTATCGCCAGAGCATGCTCGGCCACCCACGGGCCGAGAAGGCCGATGATCAGCATCGACGCCACGCAAAAGCTTGCTACGGGGAAAGAAAAGACCGCTCCCAGCATGATCGACATGGCAGCCAGCAACACGATATGCGCCAGCACCACCAGCACGGACCGGTAATAATTGGTCGCAAAACCCCCGACCTTCTGCATGACCTCGATCCCACCTTCCGGGTTGAAATACACACCGGTGCGGGGGGACGGGTTCTCGTAAGAGAAGTGCAACAGACCGTTGCGGTCGATCATCCTGGGGTCGATGGATATTTCCTGGAAAGAACCCGGCGTGAGCTGTTGCCGGAACACACCCACTTCCTCCCAGCGCAGGTCCCCATCCTCGGTGCGGCGACCTTGCACGAATCTCCACACACCGGGTTCCAGGTCGGCGTCGGGATTGGTCAGATGCGGCAGAACGCGCAAAAAAGCCGGATTTTCCGTGCCCGGCTCGAGCCCGGAAAACGTGAACCTCGTGCGGCCGCGGGCGGGCGCGGTCGTCTGGCGGCGCCTTGCCCGGGCCTTGAGTTCCTCCCGCAGCTGCGCCTCTTCCGCGTCCGTGGTTATCTCCCCCCGCTCCCGCCTCGCTTTCAAAGTCCTCTCGACATTTTCGCTGACATCCAGCTGCAACGGGCGCGCCGTATGGCGTGCGACAAGGACTTCATTCCTGACCCGCCGGAGATCGATTTCTTTCTCCCTCCGCTCCCACGACGGCACTCCCGAAAACGCGCGATCGCGCGCCATGTAGTTCACTATGCCGTAAACTGCCCCGGACATAAGAAACAACAGCACACCGCACAGTATGGTAACGCCCATGAGCTTGCCCATCAAAAACTGCGAGCGCTGCAACGGCTTGGTGTCTGTAATATGAACCTGCTTCCGGGCTATCTCGCTGCACACCGATGCGGTGCAGACAAATATCGCCAGCACGGAAAGCAGCACCATGGCAAGCGCAAGACTATAAGTTAAAACGATCTGGACCTGACTTTTCAGGCTGCCCTCGGTCTTGAGTATAAACGAAAGCGAGGGCATCAGAATAACGAAAAACAGGAGCAGAATCAGAACGACCTTCCGGTTCAAAGCCTCCAGGATCATTTTGCGCGCAACAGCCCATAAGTTGCCCCACCCCTTGATAATATAAAGCAGCAGAACCATACCCCCCACGATGCAAAGGGCTCCCGCCAGCACCGTCCAGTAGTCCTCACGCAACAGCATCATGAAAGTGTCGGTATCCGAAAACGCCCCCGCAATCCATGAAAAAATGTGCAGAAGGCCCATGACCAGAAGCGGAACCAGACAGATGGCAAAAAGAACCAGCATAATCTCCGGGCTCCGGTCGAGGATCTGATGACCCTTTGCTTTGATTGTCGACCTGATCTTCTCCATTTTCTTAGATCTTCAGTGGAAGGCGTGCGAAAAGCTCCCGGCCGGAAACCGGGCCCGTAGTGGACGCTTTCAAGCCTGCCTGCCGGCAGGCAGGCGTCCCTGAGTCAGCGCCGTGTTTTCCGGATTCCGGAGCCCCTGAGGGGCTCACGACGAACCTGTTGCGACCTTTTCGGCTGCGCTCCTATTGTTCTCTTTCGCTTCCTTGTTCTCCATCCCCATCGCCGTGTTCTTCCTCCTTACGCCCTTTCTTCTCGAGTTCTTCCAGCAAATCGTAGCGCACCCCCCCGTCTTCGGGCGTCGCAGCCGGCGCGTTCTTTTCCTCGTTCGCGACTGGATCGTCCTCTTTCTCTTTAGTTGCCTTTTCCGCGGCGAGTTGTTCAATGAAATCGGTATCTTCCCTCTGATCTTCCTCTTCGGGCGCGGGTTCGGCTTCCTCGCTGGAGGGTTGTTCCTGCCCGTCCGCCTGTTTTTTACCGGCTCTGGTCAGGTCCTCGATCAGATCCTCCGGGGAGGGTTCCTTTGCCGAGAGGAATTCGGCGGCGCCGCTTCCGCTCTCGGCGCCGGCGGTTTGCACCTGTTCCTTTTTTGCCTGCCGCACCACGCCCAGGAAAAAATCCTCGAGCCGGCGTTCTGATGCGGTTATTTCAAAGCCTTCATCGTCCGTAGCGTATTTTTTTACGGCCTCTTTCAATTCCTCAAGGCGCTCGGGAGGCATGGACGGAATACGCATCTGCATCCTGCCGTCCTCCGTGAGCAGTTCACCAACCTCCCCGCATGTTCGCATCCCGCCCCCGTAGAGGATCCCTATGCGGTCGCATATCTGCTCCACATCGGCCAGCAGGTGACTGCACAGAAAGATGGTTTTCCCGCGCTCCCTGAGCGTAGCGATCAAATCCTTCATCTCTTTTGCGCCGATGGGGTCCAGCCCCGTGGTGGGTTCGTCAAGGATCAGCAGGTCGGGGTCATTGATCAGCGCCTGCGCCAGTCCGATACGCCGAGCCATCCCCTTGGAAAACTCTCCGATGGCCCTGCTCCGTGCCCTGCCGAGCCCCACCATATCGATCAAAGCTTCGGTCCTTTGCTGCCGGTCCCGGCGGGGGAGACCGAAGAGCCTTCCGAAAAAATCCAGAGTTTCCTTCGCATTCAGGTAGTCGTAGAGATGCGACTCTTCGGGCATGTATCCGATGCGGTTCTTCACCTCCACATCCCGCGGTGACTTGCCGAAGACCCGCACCACCCCCTGCGTGGGGAACAGAAGGCCCAGCAGCAGCTTGACCGTCGTCGTCTTGCCGGAGCCGTTCGGTCCCAGCAGCCCGAAGACCTCCCCCGGACGGATAGCGAGATCCAGTCCGTCCAGGGCACGCACGGTCCTCCTGCCCCAGAAGTCCTTGTAAATCTTTGTCAATGCAATTGTCTGGATAACCGGCTGTGTACCGTTGTCCATAATAAATCCCACAAAATGAATGACAGGTTCAAAGCCTCAAGCCCCTAAACCGTTGCGGGCTGGGGGGCGGGCTCATCCTGAGTTTCGGCCTCCTCCGCCTGCGTCCTTGCTTCCTCAAAGCGCACAAGCCGCGCGCTGTTGAATATGACAATAAATGAGCTGACATTGTGGAGGATTGCGGCTGCAATCGGGCCGAAAAATCCAAAACTGGCCAGTCCCGACCCAACGACCACGAACGCGCCTCCGATGAGCAGGTTCTGGGCGATCAGGCCGCGGAGCTTGCGCGAGAGGGTGATGAGCATCGGCAGACGTTCCAGGTCATTGCTCATCAGGGCGATCGACGCGCTGCTGATCGCCACGTCGCTGCCCGCCGCACCCATTGCGATGCCCAGGTTGCCGGCGGCCAGGGCGGGCGCATCGTTGACCCCGTCACCCACCACGGCGACGGTATGTCCCTCATCCTGCATGGCTTTGACCAGGCGCAGTTTCTGTTCGGGCAGGCATTCCGCCTGCACATCGGTGCAGCCCAGTTCGCCGGCGACTTTTTTGGCCACACTCCACCGGTCGCCGGTCAGCATTGTGAGGCGCCCGATACCCTGCTCCCTGAGCTGAGCGGTGGCATGACGGGCCTCCTCACGCGCCCTGTCTTCCAGGCCGATCCAGCCCAGGCATTTTCCGTCCCTGGCGACATACAGCAGGCTCAGCCCCATCACCTCGTCCTGGTGTTCCCGGCTCTCGGCCATAACCATATCCACCCCCTCCTCCGCCAACCAGTCGGCGCGGCCCACCAGGACTTCGCTGCCGTTGACGGTCCCCTTCACGCCCCTTCCCGGCACCTCTTCCAGGGCCTCGGCATCCTGCAGATTGAGGTGGGCCTTTCCCGCGATCGCGGTAACGGCTCTGGCCACCGGGTGGCGCGAGTTCTGCTCCAGGCTGGCGGCCGCCCGGAGCAGTTCGGTCCCTTCCCCCTCCTCAACGGGGTTAAGGCTCGTGACGGTGAGCTCGCCGGTGGTCAACGTGCCGGTCTTGTCGAACACCATGGCGGTCAGGTCGCCGGCCAGTTCGAGGTGCGTGACGTTTTTTATCAAAATCCCCAGCCGGGCCGCGGCGGTCAGGCCCGCAACCATGGCGGTCGGGGTCGCGAGCACAAAGGCGCACGGACAGGCAATAACCAGTACCGTGATAACCCTCTCCGCATCCATGGTGAACACCCCGACGATGGCCGCAAGCATCAGTATAACAGGAGTATACCACTGTGCATAACGGTCGATCAGCTGCATCAGCCGGGTTCTGGTGCCTTCGGCTTCGAGGATCAGACGTTTGACCTTGCCAAGGGTGGTGTCTTCGCCCGTGCTCACCACCTCCACTTCCAGGGCGCCGGTGAGGTTGTGCGTGCCGGCGAACACCTCATCGCCCACCCGCTTATCGGCCGGCAGCGATTCACCGGTGATGGTCGCCTCGTTGATGGCGGTCTGTCCGCTGACGATTTTCCCGTCCGCCGGTACGCGGTCGCCTGGTCGCAGCCTGATGCGATCGCCTTTCTGCAGTCGCGCGACCTCCACCACTTCCCCACTCGTGAGTTCGGCCTGTGCGGGCTGGAAGCGCATGAGTTTTTCGACCGATTCCCTGGCGCCCGCGGCGGTCTGTTCCTCGATCAACGTGGCGATCAGCATAAAGAAGGCCACAATCCCGGCCACCCTGTAATTCCCAACCCCATCCTCTCCGACTCCTCCCAGCACGAAGGCCGCAAGACCCGCAATGGCCACCAGCGTGGACATATGCATCCGCCCGCGGCTCATTTCCTTGAACCCACCCAGGATGATGGGCAAACCGACGATCAGGGCGCCGATCAACGCGCTGACAGCGCTGACCTCTTCCAAACCGGTAAAAAAGACATGCTCGGCAATATAACTGTTGAGTATAAATAAACCACCTATCAGCGTGATGACCAGGCGTGTCTGCAACGAACCCACGCTTTCATGGTCGCACATCGGTCCGTGTTCGTGGTGATGAACTTCTTTCGTCATGATCGCTTTCCCCTCGGACGCAAAAATTCATTGATCTCTACGGAACGGATCAAACAGTACGTCGGGTCTTCTTGTTTCCAGCCCGGCGGCTCTACGGTGAGAGTTCGAGCCAGAGTTCACGCCCGCTCACCTCGCTCTCGCCATGGAGCACAAAGGCGCCCTCGGCCATGCCGAGCAGCTCGTCGATCATGCGCCCGTAATGCCACTCCCTCAGGATCGTAGCGCTTGCGGGAGAGTCGGGATCATTATAAATGGGCAGCAGATTCTCCATCATATCCGCATCCGCCGCGGTGGCCGAGACAAGACGGGTTTTATGGGCCTGGGCCCGGCCGATAATATCGGCACGCGCGCCCTCGGCCTCTGCCAAAATACGCCTCGCCTCGCGGCGGGCCCGCAGGATGCGGGCGTCCCTGTCGCTCTCCGCCGCCAGGGCGGCGTCGAAATACTCCCTCACCTCTTCGGACACATCCGGATCGCCGATGGATTCGATGGCAACACGGTCGGGATCGATGCCGATCGAAAAACCGTTCTCCTCTTCAAACGCCCTGATATGTCCCCTCACCCGCCGTTCAATCTCATCGAACAGGTCCACAGTCGGCATATCCTCCACGCTCCTGCGCCTGCGGCGGACCTCCAGCACTTCCCAATTGCTGACCACCTCGTGGGCGGCCTTGATGACCATCCTGCGCAGGACCTCTTCCGGCGACTCAAAGGCGAAGGCGTAATCAAAGGCGCCTTCCGGGTCGCGGCGTATGCGGTAGCGGGCCCGCATAGCCATGTGTATGAGGTTCACATCGCCCGTAATCAGGTAATTGTCGTCATGCACCGACAGCCCACGCCCGCCGGATTGCACCTGCCTCCCCGTTTCAGCGGCCCTGCCTCCACGCGAGAACTCCGTATCGAGATCGAGCGTCTGCTCCTCCAGCGAAAGCCAGACGATCTCCTGCCAGGGCCAGGCGAAATGCCATCCGCTCTCGGAATCCAGCACATAACCGACTCCCCTTCCTCCCCCCAGCCGCGACTCGACGGGCCGGCCGAAACTCTTTTTTATGGCGATCTGCCCGCTGGAAACATAAAACCATCCCTGCATCAGGTAAACCACCAGAAGGATCAGCATGCCGATCTTCAGGAATCTGAAACTGACATTGAGCGCATCGGAGAGGGCCTTGTGGCCCACATCATCGCGTTGCGGTCCGGGCGTGGCGTCCGCATCCGGCCCGGAAACGCTCCCGATGCCCTGCGCCCCCTGCTCTTCTTTTCTCTCTTCTTCGTTCATTGCCCCTTAGCCTTTCGTGAGTTATTGGTCGTGCGGTTCGTCCTCCATCCCGCTTTCGTCTTCGGAATCATCGTCTTCCTCTTCTGCGGCATCGTCCGAAACGAGCAGCTCGGCATCGGTGATGGCACGATGGATCGGATCCGGAGGCATGGAATCGGCCTGCGGGCCCGAGTAAAGGACCGAAAGCGGCTCGCTGCGCGTGTCCAGAACGAAACTGATCGGCGTGCCCTCCTGGCGCGCCCGTTCGGCGATGTTCCTCAGGGATTCGAGCCTGCGGAGGTAGATGGCGAGTTCGGGCGCTTCGGCGAAGACCTTGTAAAACTCCGCCTCCGCGGCTTCGCCTTCGGTCTCTATTCGCCTGGCCTCCGCCTCGGCCTCGGCCCGGATCTCCTCGGCCTCACTCCTGGCCGCGGAGGTTATCTCCTCGTAGCGCTTGTCGCCTTCGGACTCGTAAGCCTGGGCCACACTCTCACGTTCGGCCCGCATGCGATTGAAAACGGCCTCCGTGGTCGCATCGGGTATGGCAATGCGGCGCACGCCGAAAGAAAGCACTTCCAGCCCGAAATCGTTATCTCTGACAACACGCCCGGTCCTCTCACCGATCGTCGCCTCCAGCTCCTGCAATTTCACGTCTTCAGCGTTTGTGGAGACCAGGTTCGCGAAGGTCATATCCGACAGGGCGTTGGATGCTTCACTGGAAATTATTTCCCGCAGGCGGCGCGTTGCCACATCCGCGTCTCCGCCGAGATTCTCCACAAAAAGAACGGGATCGGTGATACGCCATGAGGCAAAGACGGATAACAACACCTGCCAATCGTCCTGCAGGGGCGTCTCCGACAGAGGCCCGTCCAACACCCGCACCTTCCGGTCGAACTTCCTGACCTGATCAACAGGGAACGGCAGGCGGAAGTAAAGCCCGGACTCGTCCTCCTCCGCATCGGGGACGTTGATCTCGCGGTGAACGGTTCCCGGCGGCCGGTAGTGGATGGCCATTTCCGTGGTGTCCACCTGGAACGTGAACACGTAGGCCAACATCAACACGAATGCGATACAGACGATAACGACGGTTATTTTGTTCTCCTTCATCGCGGCACTTCCTCCGTATCTATAGATCGATATCCATAATATCGGTGGGCCTCTTGCCCTTCATGTCAATGATATTGACTTCCTTTTCCGTAACCGGCACGATATACAAACGGTGGCCGGCAAAAACATCCTCCAGCGCCGAGAAATGCTGGCGCGTGCGATAGACTTCCGGCGATAACCCGTAGACCCTGATCCGCCCCTGAAATTGCTCCTGTTCGGCCTCCGAGACAAGCTTCAATCCGTAGGCATACGCCCTGGCCTCGTTGAGCAATACAGAGGCCTCACCCTCCGCTTCCCTGATCGTGCGGGTCGCCTCGCGTTCCGCCATGTAAATCCGGGATTCCTTCTCCTGGTAGGCATTGATCACCGCTTCGTACGCATCGCTCACTCCCGCAGGCGGATGCACCGAAGGCATGCCGGCGTAAACGAGTTCTATGCCCAGACCGTGTGCGTCGATGGCCTGCTGCAAATCCCGGGCGAAGCGCTCGGAGACCTCCCTGCGTTCAACGTGCATCCAGCGCAGAAAATTCTGGCTGGATGCGATATTGCACACGACCTGAAAAGCCAGATTCTCCAGGAGCCTGTGCGGGTTTTCGTGCAGATAATAGAAGTTGTATGCCGCCCCCGGATCCACCCTCCCGTCCGGGCCGCGCTTGATGCGGTAATGCACCCTCGCCATCAGGCGGGCGATATTGAGTTCCGGAGCCCCGTTCTCGATATCCGCTTCGCCCACACTGGGCACGAGAAACTCCGCCTCTCTTCCAATGTCGGGATCGACGTGCAGTTCGCGCCAGAGAACGATATCCTCGTCCCTTTTCACCGGAGCGTCATCAAGATCCGGGTCCAGGAGCGGGAGGTCCGGTTCGTCCTCATACAGGAGCTTGCCGACCACTTTTCTGTAAATATGGTCGGATTCGAACCGGCGGACGGTCTCGATCGGCCAGGGCCATTTTATATGGAATCCCGGGGCGTATGTAGTGGCGCGGATCCCCGCCTCGCGCTGGAGATCGTCCACCTTCGGACGCCCCCACCTTTCGATAAAGGCGGACTCGCCGGGAGGAATCACCACCAGGCAGGACAGAGCCCAGAGTGCGACGATCTGGACCAGGATAAGGGGCAGTATCGCGCGCTGCATGAAGCTGTAGAGCCATGTCTCGGAAATCCTGAACCCGAACTGATAGTCGAGCATGGCGGCGAATGTCTCAAAAACACCCGCCGGCTCCGCACAGAGGTTCAGGAGCCTGCTGTCGTAAGCCGGGCGCCACTGCTGATCCGGCACCCGGGGACGGTACATATCCAGTATCATGTTCAACAGCACTTCAAAGGCAATCAGCCCCATAAATGCCGGAATGATGAACGCGGAAGCGGTCTCAAGCCACCCGACGCCGAAATGGACCATGGTCATCGCCACCACCAGCAACAGGGCGGTCATAACATTGCCCATCAGGTACGAAGCCGGGGCTCGCAGGAGCCGCAACTCTCCGCTGTGGGAGAGACCGATGGCGTATTTGCCCAGCAGGAACCCGAAAAAAGTCATCGCCGCCATGCCGGCCACCGCCGAGAGCGGCTCGGCGATCTCGACCGGTTCCGCCCCGACCAACGCACGCAGCCTGACGTAGCAAAGGATCCCGAGCCCGGCCGAGAGCAACAGCGAGAAGGCGGGAACCAGGTATTTTTCGAAGATCTTCAGCCCCGTATTCGCCCGCATCCGGTCCAGTTCCTGGCCCTCAAAGATTTCTTCGCTCAACCGCCCCTTCCTGAGCTGCTCGATCTCCTCTTTTTCACTCCGGGCAAGGCGCCTCTGGCGGCTGTGGAGGTACACGATAACCCATAAAAACAACCCCGGCGCCAGGAACCATGTCTGGGCCAGCAGCGCCCGGCTGCCGGTGATGGAATACAGCGCGTAGCAGGTAATGATGAATGCGAGCTGGGCCAAAAAGCCGCATCCCGACATCACTTCGACCATTTTCTTCTTCTGCATGGATCGGACCCTCTGCTCAGATGCGAAACGTTTTATTATAGTTTTCTTTTCCCGTGCAACAATCGCCACGGAGAACACAGCGATTCCCCTCGCTACGCCAGCTCCCGTCCTTCGAACAAAAACGCCGCGAACGCAACCATGGCCATAGTCCAGATCAGCCCGTACAATGAAGCACGGAGCACATAGCCTGCGGAGATGTAGGGGTTGGGCCTCATCAGCTGGTCGCCCACCCAGAACAGCTGGAGCGAAGGCGTCAGGTGATAGGCCGCCCTCGCCAGAGCGGTCCAGGCGTAACCGGCGTAGACGGAGACCGAAAACGGATGGCGCACGGCTTCGAAATCCTGCTCCCGCCGGCGCGCCCCCAATTCCGCATAGGGACGGGATTCCGGCCGGAACCCGTACCGGTGTTTGCGCGGACTCAGCTCGCCGGATCCGCCCCTGCGCACCCTTACCTCATAGCGGCCCGATTCGTCCGTGACCACAGGCGGCCGCGGGGCCCCGATCAGCCTTACTCCTTCAACCGGCTGACCCGCCCGGTCGGTGATGGTGCCGGATATGGTCACAGTCTCAGCCGTTCCGTCCGGTTCCCAGCGCACCCCCCCCATGTCAACAGTCCAGCCGAAAAGGTAGCTCGAAATCATGCCCACAAAAAAAACGCCCAGGCAGATCATGACATTCGCCACGATGTTGACCCTTGTCGAAGCAGCCAGGGCGACCGACGAGATCACCAGCACACCGAAAAAGACCGTAACAGCCGCCAGTGCAATGGGCCAGGCGTCGGTCTCCGTGAAGGCCGGCGTTATCCACTCAAACCCCCAGTCCCGGCCGATGAACAAAAGCAGGACAAAGGCAAGGGTGTAAAGGACAAATCCCGCACGTATGGCGGCCGCGGTAAAGCTGCTGCGGTAAAAAAAGTTGCAATGCATTCCGAAAACAACCGCAAGGAGCAGCGGAAGGGTTTGTGCCAGCAAAACGGGCACATCCACTTCAAAAGCAACGGTCGTCGGCACGCCCATCCGGACCGTCATCAGCAGCATCAGGGCCAGCAGGTAGGAGGCCAGTGCGAGCGCGAAGGCCACTCCCAAAAACTTCCCGGCCACAAACACGATCCGGTTCACGGGTTTGCTTATCACCGCCCCGGCGGTTTTCGACTCCACCTCATCGCTGATAACCTGGCTGGCCCCCAGCACAGAGAGCACGATACCAAACATAAATATGGTGGCCAGCCCCATGTCAACAGTCAACTTGATATCGTCCATCATCGTAAAGGCCGTTACCACCGGGCTCAGCGCGATCAAGGCAAGCCCCGCACCCAGAAGAATGGCGTAAATGGGCTGGCGAACCACCTCCACAAACGCGTTGCGGGTTATCGACCAAAGGCCCCTGGTACTCACTCATTTCCCCCCTTCAATAGCCGTATATCACTAAGCAAAAAAGTAACTATTCATTTAAAAGCATTATATCAGAAAATCGGCAAGTCCGTCAAACCGGTAGCACAACAGCCTTTCATGCAATTGGTTGTGTACCGTTATCCGGTAACTTTGTCGCCGTGTGGCAGGCTTTGATCGCCCCGCCCCGCCACCGGCCTGTCCCGCGGCGCCGTCGTGATATGTGGCGCCGGGATTCTCGCTTGCACTCCGGACAGAACGCTGTTAAAGTGTACTGCGTGTGACGCGTCCGGAAGCACAAGTGGAGTTTTTTCAGATGGGAGAGTTCGATGAACGCTGCAAAAGAAGGTGATAAGGTCAGGGTGCATTATACGGGAAGGCTTGAAAACGGCGATGTTTTTGACGACTCCAGGGATCGCGAGCCCCTTGAGTTTACCATCGGTGAGGGGAAAATCATTCCCGGTTTCGAAGAAGCCGTCAAGGGCATGAGCCCCGGCGACACATCCACCGAGACCATCCCCTGCAAAAAGGCCTACGGGGAGCGGAGAGAAGACCTCGTGGTTTCGCTGGAGCGCAGCGAATTGCCGGACGACATCGATCCGGATATCGGACAACCGTTGCAGATGGAACAGAACGACGGCAGCAGGCTGAACGTGATCGTCACCGACCGGGACGAGTCCACCATTACGCTCGATGCCAACCACCCCCTTGCCGGCCGGGACCTGGAGTTCCAAATCGAGCTGGTGGAAATCGCGTAGGTTCCACGTATTGCATCCAACCCGGAGGACGGCGCGGGCCAATCCGAATTCCATATACAGCGGCGTTTGCTTTCCGCCACATCTGCACCACGGAGAACGCGTGGGATGAGCGGACTAATTGCGGTCTGCGTCGCTTCCGCGGATTTCCGGCGGCAGGATCCGGGCCCCCGCATCCGCGCCATAGAGCGTCTCGTGCTGGCAGCGGGACTGGATGCGGGACGGCAGGCCATGGAGTTCGATGAACCCCAGCGCCGCTTCATGATCGAACGCATCCCCCTCATCATACGTTGCCAGGGATCTGTTATAGAGCGAGTACGGGCTTTTCACCCCGACCTTGACGGCGTTGCCACGGTACAACTTCATACGCACCTCGCCGGTAACGCTGCGCTGGCTGGACAGCACATAAGCCCTCAGGTCCTGATGGAAACCGCTGTACCACAGCCCGTCGTAGACCAGATCGGCATATTGCGATGCAACTTGCGCTTTGAACCGCCGGGCGGGGCGCGTCAGGCAGAGCGATTCCAGGGCGTTATGCGCGCCGTGGAGCACCGTTGCCGCCGGGGCTTCGTAGATTTCCCGGCTCTTGATGCCGACCAGCCGGTTCTCCACCAGGTCGATCCGCCCGATCCCATGCCGGCCGGCTGCCGCGTTCAACCGGTCGATCAAAACCGGCCCGTCCAGCTCCTCGCCGTCCAGGGCGACGGGGATGCCTTTTTCGAATCCAAGCTCGATATATTGGGGCTGCTGCGGCGCCTGTTGCGGATCGCAAGTCCAGCGATAAGCATCTTCCGGCGGTTCGTTCCAGGGATCCTCCATGGCCCCGCATTCTATGCTCCGGCCCCATAGATTCTCGTCCGTGGAATAGGGACTTTTCCTGGTAACATCGATTGCAATGCCGTGTTTTTTTGCGTAGTCTATGGCCTCTTCACGGGTCATATAACACTCCCGCGCCGGCGCAATGATCTTCATATCCGGGGCAAGTGTCCGGATGCCGACATCGAAGCGCACCTGATCGTTTCCTTTCCCGGTGCATCCGTGCGCCACCGCCTCGGCGCCGTGGCGCCGGGCGGTATCAACGAGCAGTTTCGCGATCAGGGGCCGGCCCAATGCCGTCGCCAGCGGGTAGGCGTCTTCGTACAAAGCATTGGCCTGGAGCGCAGGCCAGCAGAAATAGTCAACGAAAACCTGCCGGGCATCGGCCACTTCCGCGGCGACCGCGCCGACATCAAGGGCCCTCTGCCTCGCTCCGGGAAGGTCTTCCTGCGCCCCCATATCGATTGTGAGCGCGACCACATCCAACCCATAAGTCTCCTGTATCCATTGAACGGCCACCGACGTATCGAGCCCGCCCGAGTAGGCAAGCACGACTTTTCCTTTTTCTGCCATGAGATCTCCTCTCTGTTCTAAAGCTTGCAGGCCATTATCCCGCAGACGCGCCCCTTCTCCCCGGGCGGCGCCCCCTCCCTCCGTCCGCCCGTGCGCAACAACGCAGGCAGTCGTCTGGATGTGGTTTTCACCGGCCCCCGGCGCCGGGACTGGTGCGAAGGGCGGGATTCGAACCCGCATCCCCCGGAGGGGACTGGATCCTAAGTCCAGCGCGTCTGCCAGTTCCGCCACCCTCGCACCGGCCATTTCCACTGCCAGGGAATCGACCGAAAACCCGGCCCGTTGTGGACGCGTTCAGGCTTGCCTGGCCTCCCCGGCAGCAGGCAGGCGGTCAGCGCGGCATCTTTCGGACTCCGGAGCCACTGAAGGACCCCACTGCGAGCAGCCGAGACAAGAATCTCTGTGCTGCGGGAAAACCAACCATTTCCTGTTTGTGTGACCGCCCTGCCGGGCGGCTGCAACACCTCATTGTAATTCAACCGCTGTCGGGATTTCAAATGCCGCAAGGCGGTCAAACCATGATATAAACCGGAAGGGTCAGGTTCTCATGGTAAAGAAAGAGAACGTCCCGGCCAGCATACCCAGGACGGGCATCAACCAGGCGGCCAGAGCCGCATTCAGCTCGCCGGCATGCCCGAAACTGAGAATTATGAAGTTAAGGAGGTAATAAACGGCCGTAACAAGCATCGCGATGAGGGCGCCAACCAGCCTGCTTTCATGGCTCTCGCCGTAGGCGACAATCATAGGGATACCGATCAGCAACAGTATAATGGGGGTGAGTTTATCAGCGAGCCTGGTATGGAAAAGGACCCGGAACCGCGGGTTGTCCGTTCTTTCCGCCATCTTCTCCCTCAGCCCCGCCAGGGTCATCGCAGGGGCGCGGGTCGTCAGTTCGTCGCCCCCCCGGGCGTCAACGAAATCGGCGACGGTCAGGGACGTTTCCCATTCTTTGCTCTCCCATGCTTCCGCCTCGCCCTCCGGCCTTCCCTGCCGGTTATAGCGCTGGATACTTGCCCGTTTGAACAACAAGTTCTCGCCCGCCCAGGTCGCGGAGTCCGCTTCCAGAATCAGCCCGGTCATCCCGCTATCGGGATGATGGCGGAGGAGGGCTGGTTGTGTCATAAGTTCTCGCTGAAAGTCATAGTCACCCACATACAGTTGATATCCGTACTTGTTATCGGTCAGCAAAAACGGTCCGGACACTCGCCCCTCGATCTTGTTTTCGATCAGGCTGCGTTGGCGGTAGAGGTCCGGGATCACCATTTCCTGGGCCAGGCCCAGCAGAAATATTACAAAAAGCGTCACGATAAAGACAGGGAGGGCCATCCGGCGCAGGCTGACGCCACAGGCTTTCAGCGTCACCAGTTCCCCGTTCCGGTTCATATGAACGAAGACCAGTCCCGCCGACAGCATAAGCAGCGGCGGCACCGTATCCATGATGTTGCTGGGCAATTGATACAGGTAAAAAACAAGGAGCTGAGATAGCGTCCGGCCCGCACCGGCGTCATGAAACATATCAACACGCTGCATGATATCGAAGCTCATATAGAGCCCCAGTATCACCAGGTGCGCCATGATGAAGCGAAGAATATACGCTTTGGCAACATATCCGTCCAATCTTTTCATCGCTGAGCCCGTTTCAAGGTCATTGCAGCGGCGCAGGCGCCGGAGTGCGGTCAGGCGCCCGGCATATCCGCATCGGCAACAGATTGTCGAAGCACGAAGAAAGTGAAATCGCCGGTCCTGTGTCTTTCGTCTCCGGCCTTTGACGTTCTACGGATTGTTTTCCAGGTTCTCCTGTGATAAAGAACCGGATCCCCCCCCGCTCTTTTCACGTCCTATATGCACATGCTGGATCCGGTAACCGAGGTAGCTTTGCCGCGCTACCGGGTCCTCCAGCAACTGTTCGGAGGTTCCGTGCGTAACGATCTCCCCTTTGCTGAGGATATATGCCCGGTCGGTAATCCGAAGGGCTTCATGGACGTTATGGTCGGTGATCAATACTGCCAGACCCCGATATTTGAGCCCCACCACGAGCTCCTGCAATTCCCCCACGGCGATCGGATCGATACCGGTGAAAGGTTCATCGAGGAGCATGAGTTTGGGATCGGTGCAAAGGGCACGGGCGATCTCCAGCCTCCTGCGTTCGCCCCCACTCAACGTATATGCCCTGTGGCCTTTGAGGTGGGTTAACCCGAATTCGTCCAGCATCCGGTCGGATCTTCTCCGGCGCTCCTCACGCTTCACACCGCGCATTTGCAGAATAGCGGTCAGATTCTCGGCAACGGACAGGTGACGAAAAAAAGTGGGGTCTTGTGCCAGGTAACTCATGCCAAGACGGCTACGTTTATACATCGGCAGGGACGTTACGTCCCTTCCGTTGAAGAAAACTTTCCCATCAGCCGGCTTGATCATACCGATACACATGCGGAAGGCTGTCGTCTTTCCGGCGCCGTTCGATCCGAGAATCCCCACAACCGCCCCCTTATCGACATGCAAATCCACATGGTTAACGACAGCACGCCGGCTGAAATATTTTGTCAGTCCCTTTGTCTCAAATAATGGCATATATCGCTGGCATCTTCCGTGCAAATCCCTTGTTGTTTCTGATACGCGAGCAGCGCCGAGGCAACAGCCAGATCCTCGGGACCGGTGACCTTGATATTATCGCTGCTTCCCTGCACAACCACGACGTCCGACCCCGTTTTTTCCACGAATTCGGCATCATCAGTAGCACTCCATCCGTGCTTTGCGGCCTCTTCGTAGGCCGTCAGGAGAACCTCCGTACGGAACACCTGGGGCGTTTGTGCCATCCACAAGCGACGGCGTTCATGCGTTGTTGTTATCGTCCCGCAGCCGTTGACTTCTTTCACCGTCAGGTTGGCCGGAACGGCCGCAATCGCTCCGGCATCTGAGCGCGCCGCCGCAGCAACCACCCGTTCGACAACGTCCGGGCGCACCAGGGGCCGGGCGCCGTCGTGTATGAGCACCAGTTTCCGGCCCGCAGGGACATAATGCAACA
>PUMZ01000167.1 GCA_003551565.1 Candidatus Brocadiaceae bacterium
AAATCCGCCGCGCCCTGTAGAGGCGCGACATAGCGATCAGACACGAAAAACAATGAAAGCCGGGAGTTCTGATTCCTAATTCCACATTCCTCATTCCAGATTCCGGCTTGTCCGGGTTAGGTCTTATAAGTCCTATAACGGCCTGCCCGCACCACCGGGCGCGCTATTGTTCCAGTGGCAGTTCGGTTCTGAGCAGCACCCGCGGCGGCAGGAACGAGCGGTCGATCACTGAGTAGAACGCCCGCTCGGTCAGCACTTCGTAGTCATCGGGGTCGGTTAGATAGTCATCGCCCGCCTCATAAAGCTGCACGCGGCCGGTTACGCCCCAGACGTCCGTGCGCACGGTAACGCGGTTATAAAGCGAGCGCGCCAGGGCGTGGCGGTCGGGTGAGTTGGGTTGGCTTTCAGCATTTACGGTAAGCAGGTCCGGATCCGCATTATTCCAACCATCCTCTTTATACCCGAAGATCTCCGGCACCCTGTCGAATAGGTCGTCCAGATTTTCAAACGGCGCGTTGCCGCCCTCGCGTTCGGTGACGATCGCAGAGGCGATGTCATTTATAACAGCGTCACTTTCTGTATCATCTACTTCCCACACATTTTCTATCACATTCCGCGCGATAGCTGCCTGAAGGACATCCTGCGGCGCGGTGTTTACGTTCACGCGCCCGTGCAGGCGAAACGGCGGGCCGAGGCGATCGTAGCGCTCATCGTATCCAGGCTGGTCGTCGGGTCCATAAATAGAATCACCGGCGTCTCCGTGTTCGTATGGGCTGTTGCCAATGAGGTATTTTGAGAGACCGCGCAGGAAAACGACGTCTGCGGCCCCCAGGGCCGTGGCGTCGCTGGAGGGGCTGAGCGTGCACCAGTCGATGCCGGCGTGCACGTAGGTAAGATCGGCCGGGCTTATGAGAAAAGAAGGCACCCGGAAACTGTCAAGCAGATTATGCGGGTTATCCGGCGGAACGCTTTCGGGATCGGCATGAAGCCTGAACCAGTTATCGCCGCTGCCGATCGATATGTCCGGTCCTAGCTCGTCGCGCCAGTTGCGGTTAAACCAGGAAAGAGCGTATGTTTCATCTTCAGGCCAGCTCCAGCCGGCATTGCCGCCCCAGCTCCAGCTGCCTTCTTCTTCTTCCTCGTCCCACGCCCAGGTGGGAGGGTCCCAGCCCGGGACCGGGCTAACATCTTCCCACTGATGGCTCCGGCTCCTGGGGTCGCGGATCTGAGAAGATTCATTTTGTCCGTCAGGGCTTGCAGCAACGTTCGTTTGCCACACCACGGTTCCAGTGCCCGGCAGCCGAAGCTTTATGGTGTCGCCTCCCGTCAGGGTTTTGATTTCTTCATCAGCGGCAAATTTGCCCGCGGGTAAAGTGTCGTTGTGCACTTCAACGCTGTCGTCTGCAACGAAAAGGTAATGGTCGTGAGATGCGATATCCACGCTGCCGATCATAACGCCGTTGATTATTACATCTACTTCCAGGCTGTCGACATCGGCCGGCCACGGGTTGAGAAGTTTAATGTATTTCGCCCTGTCCAGTTCGCTCTCGTCCGGGCTTCCGCCTTCCGGATCTTCATCATAGGGCATGGTATGCGCCACCACTTCTGCCACGTATGGCACGCCCGGCACCACGGGGTAGTATGTCGTGCCGTTATCGGCCCATTCATACACATAATCTGCGTCCCCGTAGATATATTCCACCATATTCCAGATATTCAGGGCGATCTGGCTGATCGAAGCGCCGGAGAGCGTGAACTTGTCACCGTCGTGAACATACTCCAGAAAATCGCGGAACAATCCAACGCCGTCCTCTGCACCGGGATTATCTTGTAGCTCCCGTATAATATGTCTCAGCGGTCGCTGAAGGAGCAGTATTTCGCCCGCGTCGGTGAAGGGAAACTCTCCTGCTCCGATCGACTCAAAATCATCTTCATCCAGCCATTTCATGACCTGGGCATACTCGGCAAAATCATTCTCCAGCTGCCCGGCTGACACAAAGTCCGCAACGATGTTGGCTGCGCTCGCGGTGGTGAGGTAGAGTGCCTGGCCGGCGTCAACAATGTCGCCGAGTCTCGATCCTAAAACATATTCTTTGAGCCAACCCGGGCGGTCTTCCATAGCGAACTCGTGATAAAACCCCGCCAGAGCGCAGTCGAGCAGGCCTCCGGCGCCGAACGGGTTTTGCCCGTCCGGATAGTCGGGGTTATAGGTGAACTCGTTTGCCGCCTCATCATAACCATAAAACGCTGCGTCGCCATAGCCACGTTCAGTTATTATGCGCTCGACATCTGTAACAATATCCCCCAGGCGCGTCTCGAAGGTCGTGGCGCCGTAGTCTTCGGTGCCGGCCGTATTGCCGGTCATATTCACATCAAGTCTGGAGCCGCCCAGGTCTTCGAAATGCAGGATGAAGCGTGCGCGCAGGTCCACATCCTCCCCGCGGCGTCGGATGTTGAAAGCGTCGGGGAGTTCGTCGATGTCTTGTGTCTTTACCCAGAGACCGTCATTTATATCTTCCCCGGCCCCGAGCAGGTAGGTTTTGGGAACTATTATGCGGTACCTTGACGTGTCGTCGGGAATTGGGTCCCAGTCCGGTGTAACCGTCAGAGTATCTTCGGTATTTGACGCGATCTCTCGTCTCTGCCCCTCGCCAGTCCCTCCGGTAATCACGACCGAAGCGCCTGCAAATTCGTCTGTGGTCCACTGTGCAGCGGAGTCATCCAGCGTGCTTTCCAAGGCGCCCGTAACCTCATTCTCTGCGGCTATTGCGAAGCTCGGGTAAGCGTCGTGGAACAAAAACGCTTCTTCGTCGGTAAGCAGGTGGTCGGAGGCGTAGATTTCAACTGCATCGGCGGCCTGCGCTATGGTCTGCTCGTAAACGTAGTTTTCGCTCATGCGCATCTCTACGCGCGTTACGAGCGCCAGCGTGGCGGCAAGGCCCATCAGTATGGCGAGTATCACCACCACCAG
>PUMZ01000232.1 GCA_003551565.1 Candidatus Brocadiaceae bacterium
AAGACCGAGCCGGCTGCGGACGTAACGCCCGACGACCGTCAGTGGGGTGCCTGGTACTGGTTTCAGAATACGCGCCACATCTACTGGCCGATGCTGGCCGCCGGCGACTTCGAACAGATGCGCCCGCTCTTCGCGATGTTCCGCAACGCGCTGCCACTGGCATGCGAACGCACACGCCGGCATTACGAACACGACGGCGCCTTCTTCCCGGAAACCATGACGTTCTGGGGCACACACTCCAACCGCGGCTACGGCTGGGAGCATGGCGCCAAGCCCGACGGTGACAACATCAACGGCTATATCCGCCGCTACTGGCAGGGCGGACTCGAACTGAGCGCCATGATGCTCGAGTTCTTCCACTACACCGGTGACAACGCCTTCGCCCGCGATACCTTGTTGCCGATCGTATCCGCTGTCGTTGCCTTCTACGACGAACACTATCCGCGCGACGAACAGGGCCATATCCGATTCTCGCCCGCCCAGGTGCTGGAATCGGTGTGGGATGCTGACAACCCGCTGCCGGAAATCGCCGGCTTGCGGCGGGTGCTTGCGCAGTTGTTGCGGCTGCCGCATTCATTGACCACGGAAGAGCAGCGGCGTCGCTGGCAACGTGTTGCGTCGGAACTGCCGCCGCTGCCGACCGCCGAGCGCGAGGGGTGCCGGGTGTTGAACAGTGCCGAGGCAATCCGCGGCGAACGCCACAACGTGGAAAACGCCGAACTCTACGCCGTTTGGCCTTACCGTCTGTATGGCGTGGGCCTGCCCGATCTTGGGCTGGCACGCGACACCTACCGCACCCGCGACATCCAGTTCAAAGTGAACCGGTGCTGGCACAACGACATCATCTGGGCTGCTTACCTGGGCTTGCCCGACCAGGCACGTCATCACCTTGCGGAACGTTTCACCCTCAGCGGCGCCTTCCGCTTTCCCGCCATGTATGCCTTCGGCGACTGGCCCCCCGACCATGATAACGGCGGCGTCTGTCAAAGCACAATTCAGGCCATGCTGCTGCAGCCGGTCGACGACAAGCTGCTCTTGCTTCCGGCTTGCCCACCAAGCTGGGAAGTAGACTTCAAACTCCATGCCCCCGAAGGGACGACCGTGGCCTGTCGCGCCGCCAAAGGCCGAATACTCCAACTTGACGTTTGGCCCTTGCGCCGCAGAGCAGATGTTCTTATCGAAGAACCATGGCAAATAGAAACCGGCGAATTAACGTGAAACGGATAATTAACAAAAAGTATGAGTAACGCACAAAATAACAATATCGATAAAGGTTCGGTTGATTACCATACCCATCCCATGTATAATGGGCGTCCGGGTAAACAGCGTAATTTTTCCGTCACTACACTCAGGGATTTTGCCGGTATGGCCCGTAAAATGGGGATAACACACCTCGCTTTTACAGACCACAGGTTTGTATCCAATCTCGATTTCACGCCGGTTGACAGTGTTGCGAATTTTTTCCAGGACATTCAATTAGCAAAAGGACTGGAATATGGTTATCAACCCGGGAAGGAACAGGAAGTGGAAGAAGAAATCAGCAATTTAGGACTGGATTTTGCTATCGGCGTCGTTCAAAGCCTTGGGAATGATGAAGATATCAAGGATTTTAAACAGAAGTGGAGCATACAAAAAGTTTATGATGCTTATTTTGAACGTGTCAGGGAGTCTGCTGCATGTGGCATTTTTGATGTCATAGGGCATATGGATTTTGTTAAAAAATTTTACAAAAACCCGCCTGTTGAAGATGAGTTTTTGCGGGACCTGGTGAGGCCGGTTTTGGAAGAAATAAAAAAACAGGGAATGGTCGTCGAGGTCAACACTGGTGGATTGAACACTTGTACTCCGTCGGAAATGCATCCGGGCGAAGTAATTCTCAAGGATTGTTTCGAGCTTGGCATTCCGGTAACAACCGGCTCGGATGCTCATCAAGTTTACAGGGTGGGGGAGTATATTCAGCGGGCGGAAGAGTTATTATCTGCCATTGGATACCGGCAAGTTGCCGTTTTTTCCGAACGTAAAATGAGTTTCGTTGAAATATAAAATATTAGGAAACATCCTGAAATTCAGGCCAGGAGATAGATAATGATATGTTTTGATGGAGAACTTGATAAGTTTTTTAAGAAACCGGATATGAAGAAAACCGAACTTTTCGGCGATGAACGCTTTCCCAACGTCGTGGTCAGCCCACAGGGAACCGTACTGGCCACCTGGGGCAAAAAAACCTTCAGAATCCGTCGCAGCGAGGATGGCGGAGAGACCTGGGGAGAAGAAATTGAAGTGACGGACCCCGGATTCCACGGCGGTGGCGTCACCGTTGATGATCAGAACGAAGCGATAATTGTTTTCGCTGAGAACGAACACCCGCCCAGGATACCGCAGACGGAGATGGGGCCGCTGCATGTTTTCAGGAGCCATGACGACGGCAAAACCTGGGCCCCGGTCGATGTGACTATCCACCCGGATTCAAATGGATTCGTTCCGTCACGACATATGGCCGAACACGGCATCACGCTGCACCATGGCGAGCATGCAGGGCGGCTGGTCAGGCCGGCTCGGGTATATAATAAACCGGGTGCAGAGCCCGCCCGATATGCCATTGCCCTCTGCAGTGACGACGGCGGATACAACTGGTTCAGCAGCGAACCATTCCCCGAGCCCGGGACGGGAGAGGCAGCGCTGACTGAACTCTCCGACGGTTCCATTTACTGCACGACACGCAAGAGCTTGTTCGATACCGAACCTCAACATTATACCTATCACCGACCGGTCGCCTGGAGCTATGACGGAGGAAAAACCTGGAAGGACCTGGAATGGGAGAAGATGCTCCCGGATGGACCCCGGTATCGTGGCGCCGAACCCAGCAACGCATGCTATAACGCACATTTCGGCATGTTTGCGGGATTGACGAGGCTCCCGGTGCGGGACCAAGACATACTGCTCTACAGCAATGCCGACACATCGG
>PUMZ01000142.1 GCA_003551565.1 Candidatus Brocadiaceae bacterium
CCGAGGTCGATCAGCTTGACGCGTCCTGCGGCGCCGATTCCGGAGCCGGTTATGATGACGTTGTCGGAGCACATATCGCGGTAAACCAGTCCTTTCGAGTGTATTTCAGCCAGGGCCCGGCACAACTGTTCCGCCCAGATGTTCATGTGTTTTTTCACTCTTTTATCTTTGCAGCTTATAAGCCTCTTGAGCGTTACGCCGCGTACAAACTCCTGAACGATATAGCGCGGGCCGTTGCGCCGGCCGTATTCTTTTCCCGCTCCGAGTGTGGCGACCAGGTAGCTGTTGTTATGTTCTTCTCCCCCGGGATTCAACATCATTCCCGTTTGGGCTTCGGTAGGTATGTTGTATTTCCCCTCGATCTTCCTCGCCGTACGCTCGTATGATTTCGTATACAGCTTGACGGCCACCGGTTCGTCCGAATGCATTGGGGCGGCTTCCAGAACCAGTGATTTTTCTCCGGCATGGACCAATCGCCGGGCATAATAATCGCCGAAACGGGATTGTTCTTCTGAACGGAAGAAAACCATAATGAATGCACTCCAAACAGTAGTGTCCGGTTGTTTCAGTTTGCTTAAGCCATAACTTCATTTTTTTTAATATTATGTATCTTTTGATCGCCGTGCACGACTTCACTGTGAATCAGGCGCACTGGTAATACTCCAGTATAAGATGCGCTTATGAACAATGATTTGCAAAAACAAAAGGAGGCGTCTTGTAACCAGTTTCCAATGTATAACTTATAACCGGGCGGTAGCGACCGTCCGGGATCTTTTGTACCCGGAGTGTTCTTAAAGTCTCACCTATCAGCTCCCTTCATTGTAGAAAACATAAAGCCCGTCTTTGCCTGGGGCTATGATATCAAGGCGACCGCGCCCTCTGAGATCCGCCACGTCAAAGTAAATACCACAGCCCGTTCCTTGTCCGGCAGGACCGTAATCAATAATCTGTTTGCTGAAAGACTCGCCGTTCCATTTAAAGTAATAGATGCCGACCTGATCTTCGGTCCCGGGGTCGCTGCCGCAGTGAGCCCGGTAGCGTTTCCCGGTAATAAGTTCAGCGCAGCCATCACCATCGAGGTCAACCCAGCGCATATGATGGTACTGCGAATTGTACGGATCGATAGGATGTTTTACCCAGCTTATCTTGCCGTTGACGTCCCTTTTTTGCTCCCACCATGCTAATCCATAATCATGGCTTTGACCGACTATCAGGTCGTTAAGGCCGTTGCCATTGACGTCGGTTACTAAGACGGGAACGCTTGCGCTGCCGAGGTTGAAGTCCGGGTGGAACTTCCATCGTCCGCGATAAGTATCTTCGGGCGCTTCCAGCCAGCCGTTAGCCAGGACAAAATCGCCGCGGCCACTGCCCGAGATATCACCCCAGCCCAGGCCATGCCCCTGTGGCTGATCGAAGATAGTATATGGGGTAAAAGTGCCTCTCCCCCGTCCGTTTGGGCCAGTATCGAGTTTGTAGACTGTCAGCGGCCCGTTTGGTGTGTTCGGCACGAGTTCGTTGACACCGTCATTGTCCACGTCCCAGGCAAAAGTCGTTTCGATATTTCCGCATTTGGCGATGACGTGTTCAGGCCACTCAACCCCTGGCTGCCCGGGGTTCTCGCGCCACCTGAGAGTATTCCCCCACCACCCACCGGTAACGAAATCGAGGTGCCCGTCACCGTTCACATCGATGGGTATGGTGGAAAAATCATCATAGTATTCTCCTACCGCTATGACTTCTCCGATCGGATAGCAACTCGTAAAATCAGGCCCCTTATACCACCAGGCTCCGGAGACTATATCGTATATGCCGTCATTATTAACATCGAAAACGCCTGCCGTTTCATACCTTTCATCGGCAATCAATACTTTCCTGAACTTTAATGGCATAGAAGATACTCGAATTATTTACCTGTTTTAAGTTTAATATATTCCCGCGCCGTCTTCATGTCTTCGATGGCCTGATGCGCCTCACAAGGTGGCTCAATCTCACCGTTAACCGCTTTGACAAAGTTGATCGCCTGCTGTTTCATCGCATGCATCCACGGCATAGAAGGGCGGATACGCTCGGGGCGTTTCCCTTCTCCAGGGTCGCGATACATTTCGACGGTGCCTGCGCGATTATACGCGAGGGGCGCAGGCAATTCCAGGCGTATATAACCCCTTTCGAATGCTACCAGTGCCAATTCTTCCCATTTCCTTTCCTTTTTCCACGGGAGCCAAATCATGCTCCCAATGACACAATTTAATGAAAACAAGAAAATCGTTTGAAAGCAGAGACGCAGAATTCTCACTCAAAAGTTCAACTCGGAATGAATGGACAGCGCACGTGGTTTCACGGAATCACTGGTTTCGGAGCGATCGGGCCGCTGCCTACCTGTTCTCAATGGTTGTTTTGGCCGGGGACGCGCCTTCCGGCAGTGCGACCCGTCCGCTGGTGCGGTCGATGCGGATCAATTCACCCTCGATCGCAACGCCGTCCCGTCTTAACGCCGCGGGTTTGCCTTCTATTTCATACGTGTCGTCGGACCTGTTCCATTGCAAACTATCGCCCCGTGCATGGAGCCTGCCGGCTTCCTCTTCATACCAGATCATAACCTCCTCCCGGGCGGTGGCCCGGCGCAGTGCATTTTTTCGCGTTGCCGGATCGAAAGCGAAAAATAATCTGAGCTGTTCCGCTCTGAGACGGCGTTCGGCGTCGGTGACTCTGACACCGGTGCGTGCGATCAGATGGTCGAGTTCTCCGCCGGGGGCGAACACGGCCGAGGCTTTCCCGGCCGACAGTTCCCACCCCTGCTCTCCGGCCGAGACCAGACTGACATCACGTGTGGCGTTCAGGTAGCGCAATCGGCGCCCTTCGTCCAGGTCGACGCGCAGTTTGCCGCATTGCAGAGTTGTTTCTGAAAAAACGGCTTCGACATCGCCTTCAAAGACAGCATACAACTCTTGCATGTCGATCGTCATTCTGTCGGTCCATTGTATAGTATCATCGGGAGGTCCTTTGCGAATGATGGTCAGGGCGCCGGCGGAGGGGGATTGCATTATTTCCTCTTCCAGCAGTCCTTCCAGCTGTTCGGCCCTCACCTGCCACCGGATGTTTTCAGCGGAATCGGCATCGTCCGTGGACTGTTTCTCGCCGGTTTTGATCGTCGCATCGTCCGGACCGTTGTCCGTGGTCTGTCCATCGTGCGACCCGGCGCTTCCGGTCTCGTGGTCATCTCCTTCCGCCGCCCAGGCCTGGAAGGGGGGAGCGTCGGTGACTGTCAGCAGGGCGCCGCCGCTTGCCTGGAGTTTGAGAGGATTCATCTCATCATCAAAGAACACATCGAGCCTGTCGGTATCGAGTTCCCTTCCGTTCTGGGCGGATTGCACGGCGCCGCGGAAGGTCGCCTTGCCGGCGCCGTCCCAGTCCATATCTTCGCTCCATTGGATCCTCAGAGGCGATGAAGGCATGTGATCCTTGTGAGCGTTCTTCGCATCCAGGATCATCCTGCCTTCGCCCGGGCAATGCAGGGTGTTGTTTTCGAGGTTAAAGTCCATCCGCCTTGCTTTCATTTCCCGCCCGGGTTCGGTGATGACGACCCATTGGTCGTCCCCTGTTGTGGACATTGTGATGCGCTCCCCGGCCATATCCCACAGAAGTTCCCGGGCTTTGATCCGCTGTTCTCCCTGCACGTATCGGACGTCATTTCTGGCGTGGAGCGATACCACCTGCATTTTTTCGGTTTCGAAGGCAAGTTCCAGGATCTCGCACTCAAGCCTGGAATCGTCCTGCCGGACGTTCACCTGTTTCTCGAATCTGGCATCTCCCTTCTTCCCGTCTTCGGTGTACACCATATTGCCTTCCCACTCGATCCGCACCGGTTTTCCGGAGGCGGCGAACGGCGCTGCGCCGTTGACCGGCGCCGTTTCGTGGTCCTCCTGCGTTTCCCAGGTCAGTTCGCCCGGGCCATTGACTCTGAGCCGGTTGCGCAGGCGATAAAAATCCATCTCGTTTCCGGTAATCTCTATATCACCGGCCGTCAGTTGTGCCGGGCTACCCTGAATTTTCCCGATCTGGGTGAAATTTTGCCATCCCAGCCGTTCTCCGGTTGCTATCCAGCCTTCAAACGTGAACTGTATGTTGCCGGTCGCTTCGATTCCCGTTATCTCAACTCTGTCGGTTTCTTCTTCCCGGTCAATGCTTATTTCCAGTTTGTCGGCATGGAGTTTGCGGTCATGGGTCCGCACCGTAACGTTGTCGTGGTAATCAATTTTTTGCAGCAGATGGGAATAGACCATGTTTCCTTCCGCCTGTATGGTGACATTGTGATGGTCGTCCCCGGTTGCATCGTCTCCGCCCTGTGTTTCGGAGGCGAGGAAATATTCGGTGACCCTGTAGATCGTTGTCGTCGAATCCTCGCCGATCGTGACCCTTTGCATCGGCAGCTCCACCACGAGCCCCCGGCCCCGGACATTCAGTGAAAGCCATTTCCCTTGCTGTTCGTCGTCGTTGAGTTCATAGTGGTTCATCTCCACGTGTTCATTGGAAACGAGCCGGCGGTCCCGGGCATCGAAGCGGATACTTTCGGTATGCAGTTCAAAATCGGGACCGATCGCTTCGACGGACTCGGACATGCGGATCCTCTGGTTTCTTTTGTCGAGCTCCGCTTTTCTTGCCGTCAAGGTTATTATGAGCGGTTCAGGCTGTTCTTCTCCGTCCGCTTCCGGTTCCTGCTCAACCGTCAGGACGACTTCCGGGGATTCGATCTGATAGATGTCGTTTTCGAAGACAACGGCTCTGGAGCCCTTGATGAGCGTTTTCCCGGCGTTGTCATTGGTTGTCATCTCCGTGTCGAAATCCTCCACTCTGAGCTTGACGTCGTTGTTGGCCAGCGCATTGTGCAAAGCGGCGGTGTGCGGCAACGGATGCCGGCGCGGGTGGTGAAGGAGCGGGCCGGAGATTAGAAGGGCCGGCAACAGAACCGGCAGCAATCGTAACAGTCTGCGGCCGGAGCCTGAGCTTGTGGTGTGCCTGCTGGCTTTCATGTGTTCAACCCTCATCGTCATTATCGGTAACAAACCGCATGGGGAACGTAAACAGATCGTACAATGCTTCGGCCGGCCGTGTCAACCGGCCGATTGCGTCGTAGGAATAATCGGGATCGTCGACGGGGCCGGTGACTCTGATCCGTATCAGCTCCCGTTGAACGGGCCTTAAAATCGTCCTTATCGCCGGGCTCAGCAGTGGTATGCCCCCCTCGGGCACCGAGGCGGCCACGATTGTCAGATCCAGTTCGGCGTCCTCCAGCCGGATCGTCCCCCATCCCGTCATTTCTGCGCTCGGGCTGCGGAGTTCAAAATGCTGTATGTACGCATAATCGTCGCGGATATAATACTGTAGCTGTCCCCGGTCGAAGTTTCCTGAAGCCCCGGGCCGGGAGAGGTGGAGTATGTCGATAATGCCTAAAAAGACAGGGGCCTGCCATATTCGCCCTTCCGTGAGGGAGAGTTCCCCCTGGCCCTTCAGGGTCGGTTGCTCCCCCATGCGACCCGCAATATCAAGCATGCCGGAGAGCTTGCCCGCCACATCCCTCTCGCGGCCGGTCATTTCCCTGATCAGCTTGCGGATGTCCAGTCGCTGGAAATCAACAGTCCCTTCATAACGCACGTCTCCAGGTCCATCCAGCCCGGAAACAAACCCCTGCAGGGTCGCTTTTCCCCCGCCCACCATGCCGTGCACGTTCGGGGCATGGATCGAATCGTGCGAGACGATCAGGTTGCCGGAAAGCGACGACAGCCGCAGCGGAAAAGCGTGCCACTGCGCGGAAACCCTTTTCAGTTCGGTATCGAGATGGTAGGAAAACCCATCCTGTTGCGATGAATTCCTCCCAAAAGCGACGGATCCTCCGATCGATACAAGGCCTTCAGGGCGCAGGGTATCCCACAGTTTCCCTCCCCATCCGGGGATGCTTTCCATGATGTCCCGGTGGAGATTCATGTCTTGCACGTCCACGCGGAACCGGCCTTTTTCAAGTTCCAGGTCATATTTTCCACGGACATCGATAAATGTCGCCTCGGGTTCAACTTTCTCTTCGGCTGGGGGCTGAAGGGATCCCAGCGCCCCTCTCAGCGATTCGATCCGTAAGGCGCCCCCGCTCAGGTGTACGGTTCCCGATATCTCCTCCAGCGGCACGGGGAGAAAGTCCACTTCCACCTGCCCGGAGCGCAGATGGAATATGCCCGCAAAATCCGACGCGCTGTCTTTCAGTTTCATCTCGCCATCCACGCGTAAGGCGGGCTTCCACTCCTCCGGCAGCGTCGCCCTGGCATCGGGGAGTTTTTCCAGAAACGCCCGGTTCACTTCCAGCCCGGAAAATGTCATCTTAAGATCCTCCGCTTTCCCGTCCGTGCGGAATTTTCCGCTCACTGAAATACGGGCCGAGTTCTCTTCCTGGGGCAGTCGGCCGCTGACATCTCTCAAATGGACGGCGTTGCCGTCGGTGAAGAGTTCTCCTTCCAGGTCGACGAACCTGAATGGCAGCTCCGGTGCTGTCACCGATGTATCGGAAAACTTGATCCCGGCGCGGTAGTCCGCCTTTTCGGCGTCGACGGCCTTCCGGACGGTCAGGACTAAATCGGCGGCGCCTTCCGGGTCCATTGTCTGGAGCAAACCGGCATCCGCCCCCGGCAATTCGGCGAGCAATGCCTGAGTGAACCGGATATTTTCTGCTTCGATCCGGACATTTTCGGCCTCCCCGTCCATGTTGAACGCACCGTCGATCAGCAGCCGGCCGTTGCTGTCTTCCCGGGGTATCTTCCCGCTTATCCGGACGAGCCGGACCCGATTGTCATCGATAAGGAGCGTTCCGTATATTTTTTCTATCGGGAAAGGGATGTCGGCGGGAGCGATCCTGACGTCGTGCAATGCCGTCACGGCGAAGAAATCCGTTGTGCCTCCACGCTCCTTGCTTCTGATCGTCAGGTCGAGATCGGCCGTTCCGGAGGCCCGGAGGGATTCCCGGATTTTCTCCCCGCTTCCGGGTATGTGCCTCAGAATGTCCTCGGTCAGGGGCAGCCCTCTGGCCGTAATGTTCAACGTCGTCGCCCAGTTCTCCATTTCGGTCGAGCCGCTGATTTTGACGGGTGCTTTTCTGCTTGCGCCGTCGACGTCCACGTCGATCAGTCCCGTGATATCCCGGAAGTTGGCTTTTTCCCCGACGATTTCCACCACTCCGCTCAGGTTGTCGATGCGGACAGGGTAAAACCGGGACGTCGCGCTCATGTCTTCGAGATGAACACGCCCGCTCCATGCGGGTCCATATCCATCGTCGGTGCTGGCAACGCTCAGCGCGAAATCCCCGCTTGCGATCCCGCGCGGACGGAAGTGGCTTTCCAGGTTCAAACCGCGCGGGATCCAGTCCAGAAACGCCCGGTCAACTTTCAGGCGGGAGACGTTCACGTTCAGCTCGAGTCCATTGCCGTCGAAGATGCCCCGGAATTCGGTCCCTCTCAGGTACCCTTTTGCGATGCGTCCTGAAAACTTCCAGGCGCCGGGGGAAAACGATGTCCGCTTGATTTCTGCGTCGATGCCGGCGATGTTTCGGGAAGTCAGATCGCCGAAAACCTCCTCCGAGGTCAACTGCACGTTCGCGTTTTCGAGGTGGATGCCCTGGCGCAAAAGTTCCCGGAAACGGGGGTCCTCCACTTCAATGTGCTCGAGGAATTCTTCGATATTCCAGCGCCCCCGGTGGGGCAGATACTCGATGTTGACGGTCGGGCGGTCCACCGTTACCCGTTGAGGCACCCAGTGGCGGCGCAAAAACAACCGCGGGTTGAGTTCGGCCAGTGCTTCGTCCCAGCTGACCAGAGGCTGCTCTGCCTCCGGCGCCTTGATGGCGCCGCCGGAGACGGAAAAAAGCAACGAGGGAGTCAGTTCAGCGTTCCCGGCAAAGAAATCGAACCCGGGGTGCACTTCCTCGTGGAATCTCTCCCGGAGCGTCGATACCAGACGCGGACCGGCGGTCAGGCGGTTCCATGCCAGTATCGTCGCGGCCGCCGCAGCGGCAACGACGAGGAGGAGGATCATCGACACTTTGATAAATTTTCGTTTTCGCAAGTGCAAATCCCGGTGAGCAGTTTCTGGTTTCCGATTCTTGTTGCGACAGCACGTATGATTCAGACAGGATCAAATTGAGGATGTGCGAAAAAATAACGCCTTTTACCATATCTTTTTTTCATTAATGTCTTACTGACCCATTCTCAATCCCCGTTTTGAAAAAGAATTCGGTGCTCATCTGCCGATATCTTCCCTGTACACTTTCACTGCGCAGAGTTCCCCACACATTGAACAGTTGCCGGAACGCTCTTCGGTTTCTCTGAGCTGCCGGTAGCGCACGGGGTCGATGGCGCAGCGTCCCATGGCATCCCAGTCCAGCGCGGCCCGCGCCTCGCTCATCGTTCGGTCTTTATCTGCGGCGCCGGGCACATTTTTCTCCAGATCGCCGATATGCGCGGCTATCCGCGAGAGCATGACGCCTTCCCTGACATCTCCGGCATCGGGCAGGCCGATATGTTCTCTCGGGGTCAGGTAGCAGAGAAAATCCGCCCCGGCCCCCGCGGCGATTGCTCCGCCGACCGCGCCGGCAAAATGGTCGTATCCCGCTGCAATATCGGTCGGAAGCGGGCCCAAAACGTAAAATGGGGCCTGATCGCAATATTCTTTCTGCAGCCTGACGTTCTCCACGATTTGCCCCATGGGCACGTGGCCGGGCCCTTCAATCATGACCTGGACGCCGTGGGCGCGCGCCCGGGCGGCCAGCCTGCCGAGGACCCGCAGTTCGTGAAGCTGGGCTTCGTCGGTGGCATCGTCGATGCAACCGGGTCTCAGACCGTCTCCGAGGCTTAAAGTCATGTCGTATTCGGCGGCGATGGAGAGGATTTCCCCGAAATGGCGGTATAGAAAGTTCTCCTCGCCGTGCCGGCGCATCCACTGGATCAGGAGCGCTCCGCCGCGGCTGACCACTCCCATCAGCCTCCGCTCCAGCAGCGGCAGCGCCCGGAGTGTGATGCCGGCATGGATGGTGACAAAGTCGACCCCGTCCTCGCCGTGCCGGCGCAGCACGTCCAGAAAACCCACTATTCCCATCCCTTCCGCTCCGCCCGCCTCCATGACGGCCTGGTAGAGCGGAACCGTCCCCACCGGCCGCCGGCAGGATTCTATAATGCGTTTCCTCGTGCGGTCGATACCGGGGCCGATGCTCAGATCCATTATGGTGTCCGCTCCGGCTCCGAGAGCGGCTTCGAGCTTGAGCAGCTCCTCTCCGATGTCGTTGCGCCGGGGCGACGTGCCGATATTGGCGTTGACTTTCGTCCTCAACCCTGCGCCGATGCCCGTGGGATCACAGGTGCCGCGGCGGTTGCTGTTGAGCGGTATGACCACCCGGCCCGCCGCCACCGCGTCCATGAGAGCGTTTTCCGGCATTCGTTCGTCGCGCGACACCTGCTTCATCTGTGGTGTCGGGACGCCGTTAGTGGCTTGTTTCAGTTGTGTTGACATAATCGACCGCGCAAGGCTGAACTTCTTGTGGTTATTATGTTTCTTTCCTTCCGGTATTGGGACCGCCTTCGCTATCGGGATCGTTTTCTGTGCTTTCCTGCGTGGCAGAATTTTTCCTTCGGAAAACAATGCAAGGCATTGAAGCGCCGATCAGCAGCTCATTCACCGTCCAGAACGTATTATACCACATTTCAGGGCTCCATTGCCAGAAGGGAGCAATGGTAAGATTTGCACTGGTGGAGTTTTTTGCGTGCATCGGGGGGAGGCGGTGTGTTCTGAACGCCGATATTGATTATGGGCCGATTGAAAACGTCATAATGATTCGCGCCTCCTGCGGTGCAACCGGCGGGTGCGTTTGGGGCGCTGTATTATTTATGATCATTTGCACGGCCGGCATTGGGTTGCAATTGTGTTTTTAACCGTTATAATAAGGGCGTGTGGGACGATTATTCTGAGTTTATATTTTGAGGTAATACAAAACCGTGGGCAAGGATACCGGATTGTCTTTTCGAAGATGGCTGAGTTTCGCCATGAATCTGGGTGCCCCGGATCTGGGCATTGATCTGGGGACGGCCAACACTCTGGTATGTATACCCGGCAAGGGTGTTGTGTTGAGTGAACCTTCCGTGGTTGCGGTCAAAGTGGTCGGGAGATCGGAGTTCGTCCCGATCGATGGACGGGCCGTGGGGTTCGAGGCCAAACGTATGATCGAGCGGGTGCCGGAGAGTATACGGGCCGTGCGCCCGATGAAAGACGGTGTCATAGCGGATTTTGAATTGACCGAGATCATGTTGCGTTATTTTATCCGGCGGGTTCAGAGCCATTCGTGGAGCGGCCGTCCGAGGATGGTGATAAGCGTGCCGAGCGGCATAACGGCCGTGGAGAAAAGGGCGGTAAGAAGCAGTGCGATCAACGCCGGCGCCCGAAGGGTCTACACCATCTCGGAATCGAAAGCCGGCGCGATCGGCGCGGGCCTTCCGATCAGCGAACCCGTGGGGGCCATGGTGGTTGACATCGGCGGCGGCACCACCGAGATCGCCGTGCTGAGTGTGGGAGAAATCGTTGCGCTGGAAAGTTTCCGTGTGGCGGGGGACGAAATGGATGAGGCCATACGCGAATATATCAGGGATGTCTACGGGCTTGAAATAGGGCTGAGAACCGCCGAGGAGATCAAAATATCCATCGGTTCCGCATCGCCCCTTCCGCAGGAACTGAAATGCGAGGTCAAGGGAAAGGACATAGCGGCGGGCCTGCCGCGGAGGATGGAAATTACCAGTGACGAGATGCGCGAAGCGCTCGCACATCCCATAAGGCAGATCGCCGAAGCCGTGCGATCGTGTCTGGATAAAACTCCTCCGGAGTTGGCTTCCGATCTGCTTGATACGGGCGTTACGCTGCTCGGGGGCGGAGCGATATTGCCCGGCCTCGACAGACTGCTCGCCGAGCAGACCGGACTGGAAGTGAATCTTGCCGAGGACCCGATAACAGCTGTGGCCAGGGGCACGGCCATGTTGCTTGAGAACCTCGATGAATACGAAGATGTACTGGCCGAAAGCGAGGATTGATGCCTGATCCAGCGTTTTATGGTAAAAATGCCGAGTGAATCGGGTTATTACCGGAGCTTCTCCCACCTGAACAGATCCGGTGGAAACGAACGGGGATCATTGAATATTAACGTTTATGCTGTGTTCCCTCAGGTATTCTTTCAGCTCCGGTATACGTATTTCTCCGAAATGGAAGACGCTTGCGGCAAGGAGAATGGAAGCCTTCCCCTCCGCAGCGGCCTGGCGAAAATGTTCCATCGTTCCCGCTCCGCCGCTGGCCACGACCGGGATCCGGACCCGATCCGCTATCCCCCGGGTGAGTTCGATATCATACCCTTGCTTTGTCCCGTCGGTTTTTTTGCTGGTCGGCAACAGGGTCCCGGCTCCCCGGTCTTCCGCCTCTTTTGCAAGTTCAAATGCGCCGATGCCGGTAGCGGTCCGGCCGCCGTCAATGTAGACTTCGTAACCTCCGGGAATGACCTTCGAGGCATCGGCATCGACGGCCACGGTGATCCTGGCCGGGCCGAACTCCCGCGCCGCTTCTTCGATAAATTTCGGCCTGCGCACTGCTGCGCTGCCGATGCTGACCTTTGCTGCGCCGGCTTCCAGCGCGTTTTCGATATCGCCCAGCGTACCGATGCCGCCGCCGAGGGTCAGCGGTCCATCGACGGATTCTGCAACGGATGAAAAGACTTCCAGCAGGGTCTTGCGCCCCTCGACCGTTGCCGAAATGTCCAGAAATGCCAGTTCGTCGGCGCCCTGCTCCCGGTAAGCATTCGCGCAATCTGCAGGATCGCCGGCATCCGTCAGGTTCACGAATTGAACGCCTTTCACCACACGTCCGTTATGTATGTCGAGGCACGGCATTATTTTTACCGGCCGGGTTGCATCTGCATCATTCATGTCGTTGTTGCCTCATGATGTTCCAGAGAAAAGACGGACTGCCATACCATGGGAGCTGTCGCCCCTTGCCTGATCCGGACGCGCCGGGGTTTGAAAGCCCCGGCGGGCCTCCGTCGACGTCCGATCGCTGCTTGCAAAAAACGCATTCGCGCGGGGCCGCGAACGCTTTATGCACCTTCGTGCGGAACAAACTGATACACCATGGCGCACTGCTCAGCCTTTGAAGGCGAACAGCACGACGTCTCCGTCCCGTATCACGTAATCTTTGCCCTCGGTGCGCACATATCCTTTTTCCCTGGCGGCGGGGAACGATCCGGATGCAACGAGTTTGTCGCAATGAACCACTTCCGCTCTTATAAAGCCGCGTTGCATATCCGAGTGGATCCGGCCCGCTGCATGGAGCGCGGTCGTTCCGGCCGGCAGTTCCCAGGCGCGGGTTTCGGGCCCCTTGACCGTGAAGAACGTTATGAGTCCCAGGGTTTCATAGGCCATTTGCACAATTTTCCCAAGTCCTGATTCCGCCAGCCCCAGCTCGGCCAAAAACAACCGCACTTCTTCCGGGTCGTCCAGGTCGCTCAATTCGGCTTCCAGCTCGGCGCATGCGAACGTATACGTCAGGCCGTGGAGTGCTGCGAATTGCTCGAACTCCCGGACCGGCCGTTCCCGGGCGGTTCCACCGTTTCCTGCTGCAAGGCGCCGGGCCTGTTCTTCGGAGACGTTGCCGATGTAGATCACGGGTTTCGTGGTGAGCAGCCCCAGCTCCGCGGTCAGGGCCGCCTCTTCCGGATCCAGCTCCAGTTCGCTGAGGAAAGATCCCTCCCGCAGCGCTCCGATCATCTTCTCCAGTGCCGCCGCCCGCCTTCCGGCGTCCTTGCTCCCGGTCCGCGCCCTTCTGGCGGCGCTGTCCCGTCCCCGTTCCGCTTTTTCCAGATCTTTCACCGCCAGTTCGGCATTGACGGTTCGCACATCGCGCGCCGGATCGAGTGAGCCGTCGACATGGGCGATATTCTCCTGCGGAAACAGGCGCACCAGGTGCGCTATGGCGTCCACCTGTTGAATATGTCCCAGAAATTCATTTCCCAGCCCCTCCCCCGTGCCGGCGCCTTTGACCAGTCCGGCGATATCGACGAATTCGATCATGGCCGGGGTTGTTTTTTCCGGCCTGAGGAGTTCTTTGAGGCGCTGCAATCTGCGGTCAGGCACGGCGAGTACGCCGACATTGGGCTCGATCGTACAGAAAGGGTAGCTTGCCACTTCGGCGCGGGCTCTTGTAAGAGCGTTGAAGAGCGTTGATTTTCCAACGTTGGGCAGCCCGATGATGCCGCAACTAAACATTGATCAGTCTCCCGGATTTTCTCATGATTATTCCCGGCCCGATCATAACCGCGCACCCTGCAACAGTTCGAGTGCATTGCGGCGCGCGACGCGTTCCAGCTCCGCCTGCGAGGGGTCGGTGCATGACCTGAAAAAGTGCACGCAGTCGCTTATCTGGACGGACGATCCCGCCAGTGCGGAACCGTCGGGGAGGCGAATACTGCCGTTTTTATCGACTCTGACCTGCTGGTTCCATAAATCGTACAGCCCGGGCTTGCATCCGGCCACCGGAGCAGCATCGCTTGTCAGGATAAATCGTTCGGGCCCTTTTGCACGCCAGGCCACCTTGACAAACTCCGGAGGCAGGTGGTGGCCGTCGGTTATGAAAGAGGCGGCGAGTTCGTCGCACGCGAGTTGTGTCCACAAAGGGTTCGGGTGGCGGGGCAGGTTGTTGGCGATACCGTTGCCCAGATGCGTGCACAAGCGTGCGCCGTTCTCCACGGCCCGCATGATGCTTCCGTGATCGGCCATATGGTGCCCGAGGCCGACGACGACCCCGGAGCCGGAAGCTTCTTTGATAACGTTTTCTGCACCAGGAAGTTCCGGAGCAATGGTCAGGATACGGATGTTGCCGCGGGCCAGTTCCTGCCATCGTTTGAAAAGGTCCGCCTCGGGCATTTGCAGGTGTTTTTTGGGATGCGCGCCGGCGCTCTCGGGGGCGAGGAAGGGGCCTTCCAGATGGAGGCCGGCAATATGGGGGGCGAGGGCGGGCTCCTCCATCGCGGCTGCGAGCACCGGCAGATTGGTCCTGTAAATGTCCCTGTCTGCAGTTATCAGGGTGGGGCAGAAGATGCCGGTGCCCCGTTCTTTGAGGGCTTCGACAACGGTGCTGACCATATCGATGGTGAGTCCTGGCGAGGAGAAATCTATTCCGCTGAAGCCGTTGACCTGCAAATCCACATAACCTTTCATACGGTCGATAATCTCCGGGAAAATCAAAAGCGATCGTTGGCAATATTTTTAGAAATAAAATACAATCGAAGACTATAAACGCTATCGCAGAAAAATACAAACGCCGCCCTGTCCGGGGTCGGGATGGCCCCGGACAGGCGGGCCTTTCTGGGAGGCAGATCGCATTGTGAACATTGCAGACACATACCGGGACGGCAGGCGCTGCATCAGCGAGGGCCTGTGCTTGCGCCGTTTGGATTACGGCAATACCAGTCAGGTGATTTCACTGCTGACCCCCGATAACGGGCGCATCGACTGCATGTTCAAGGGAGCCTGGAGGGCGCCGGGAAAAGGGATTTCTGTTGGAATCGATCTGATGGGGAGATACCGCCTGGTTTACAGGGAATCCGGGTCCGGAGCGTCCCTGGATACCCTGCTGGATTGTTCGATGATCGAGCACTTCGGCGCCCTGAGGCTCTCTGTTGACCGCGCTATTTGCGGTTATTACGCGGTGGAGCTGATGCGCAATTTCACCACGCACGGGCAGAGCTGCCGGGAATTGTACGGGACTGTCCTGGACGCTTTGCGGCGGTTTGCTTCCGGGGAGGGTCTCGGCATGGGAGTTATTCAGCTTGAGGTGGCTGTTTTGAAGCATTACGGTTCGTGTCCGGACTTTTCCTCCTGCGTCGCATGCAGGCGGGATTGGAGGCCGGCCGGAGCGCATTGCTTCAGTACGTTTCAGAGCGGAGTGCTTTGCAGGGAATGCGGCGAGAAACTGCCGGATGCGGAGGCTTCTTTGCCGTTAAAATTGCCGGTTGTGAAATTTCTGGAACGCGTCTGCTCCGACAAGCAGCCAGCGCCGGGGGCGCCGGGCCCGGGTGTTATCGTGGAGGCCAGCAAGATCCTGCGCTACCACATGTCATGGATGCTCGGCAAAGAGCTGCGGATGTGGAGGTACCTCCATAGCCGGCATTACAGCCGTTCTGTGTCGAAAATACGTTCGCAGATCGGGCCAGGCGCCTGAGCTCCCGGCATCTGCGGTCATTTTCCTCCCCCGGGGCCGAATGAAGGCGGGGAGTGCACAGAACGTTGTCCGGTGGCTACTGCCCCGGCTGCTTTCCGCCCCGTCCGGGATCGGCGGGCATATCGGGCCAGTCGGCCGGCGTGCGCGGCGGCCGGTAGCCGTCGCCGGCAACCTCGAAGGCGAGCTCCTCCAGCAGCTCGCGGTTCTTCGGATCCCGGCTGAACTTCTCCCCCGCATCGCTGTGGAGGCGCCGACCGCCGGAGGCGGCCGGCAACCCGATCAGCTTGCCGCGGATCCAGCCGGCGGCTGCCGGGCCGCCCTGCCACGGGTGCGGGGCCCTCTCCAGCCGGTCTTGCTGCCGCCTGCCTCCGTAAAGGAAACTCGCCAGCGTCTTATTCCAGGGCGCCAGTGCGCCGCTGGCGTAGGAACCGTCCGTGCTCCGGCCGTCGACCCGGGAGAACGCGGGATTTTCCACATCTGCGTTCCACACCCGCTTCATCTGCGTGCGCAAAAAGCGTTCAATATCCCGTTCGTCAAAGACCACACCGTGATGATACAGTGTCACGGCGAACGCGACGCTGTGGTTGTAATAGCCCGCCCTGTGTTCTGCACCGATCCAGTGTTTCCATCGGTTGTCGTGGTCCGGATGCACATCCCACGCGCCGGCCGGATCCCAGTAATTCCAGGTATAAAGGCCATCTTCGAGCATCATGCGCCGTTTGAAATGTGTTCCCAGCTTCACGGCCTTCTTCATATAGCGGTCCTCGCCCGTCACCCTGTACAGCGCCAGCAGCCCGTGGGTGATGATCGAGAGTTTGTTGCCCGGTTGCGTCAGGTTGCCCTTATCCACTTTCAGGTCGAAATGCGTGCGGTAGATTGCCCCGCGTTCGCCGAGATCGACGTAATTGCCGCGTGCTGTCCATTTATCGACAAGGTCATTGACCATCAAATCGATGTACTGTTCCCGCTGTTCGCTGTAGCGTTCGCGCAATCCGGGATCCTTGTCGACATGTTCGATGAATTGCGAGAGCAGCTGAGTCGCACGGAAGCTGTTGATTTGCACGTCCACCGGCCTGTCCGGATCCTCCGGCGGCTGAAAGCCGGGCAGCGCCTTGCCGTACCAGCCGAGGTAGCCGTCCGGTCCCTCGGTCATTGCGGCGCGCATGTTTGCAAACGTTTGCACAAAAAAGTCCAGATAATCCGTATCGGCCGTTAGCTCGTAAGCTACGAGCGTCATTTGAAGAAAGGGCATGATTTCCCAGGTGAACCCCTCGGTCTTTTCAGCCGCCATCTCCCTGCACCGTTCCGCCGTAATCCGCTCCGGCACCTGCCGGGTATGTGCGAGAAACGCCTCGACAATCTGACGGTCCGTCTCGTCCTCGATCCGCACCGGTTCCGCGGACGCATCAACGCAGGCGATGGACGCTGTAAGAATCAAAAACAACACGGTCAAAAGAAGCCCTGGATATCTCATACGCACACTCCTTCAAGATTGATGAATGTGGCGATTCGTTACGTCGCACTGTTCCGGAAACAGACGCTGGTTTTTGAAGGCGGTCACTCGGCCGCCCGAAGGCGTTCAAGCTCCCGTTCGCGCAGGATGCGGGTGCGAGTGCGCAGCTCGTCCTGCGTTAAAAACCCCAGTTCTTCAATCATGTTGAAACTGACTACGAGGTATGTACCGTGCTCGCGGGCCTTGGCCCCGAGCATTTCGGCTACCGGCCCGTCCAGTTCAACGGCCCGTTCAAGCAGCGAATCCCCGTCACCGGGATTGACCGCGTTTTCCGGAAATACGGCAAGGTCGAGCCCCCGCCCGTAACGTTTGCTGGCGTCTTCGGCCATAAGGTCCACGCGCTGAGCGATCTCCTCCAATCGGTGTTCGAGGCCGCTCCATGGACGAAAAACGGAAAAAATCGTGGTCCCGAGTACGACTTTGCG
Organism: Candidatus Brocadiaceae bacterium; assembly: GCA_003551565.1. GTDB lineage: Bacteria > Planctomycetota > Brocadiia > SM23-32 > SM23-32 > PUMZ01. Next base: position 17,212 of record PUMZ01000142.1, read on the forward strand.
CGGGCCTTCCGGAAAGGGCCGGGGTTCGACCGGTTTCACGGGGCGAACGGGGGGAGGAAGGGCCGCGTTGTCATCGATAGCTCTTGACGATTCCCCATTCGTCCCGGCGCATCCGGCAACACACAGCAGGGCCAGTGCCAGCAACGCACCGAGAACTACGAAGCGATATCTATCCGTCGTGAGGCCTGCCGTTTCCATGTTCAATGTTGAAAAGGACGGGACCGCCCACGTCTCCAGCATTATGAGAGCCTTTAACATAATTCACCGCCTGGTTTTTTACCGATTCAAAGGTGTGTTATCGGGACATCGGACATCACCGTAGAGCATCTTGTTTTCTTATAGTAGCGGAAAGACGGTTTGAATCCAAATGAAAACATAAAATGTTCGGAACTGAGGCGCCGGTGGGGGGGGGTGGAGGGATCGCAGTGCTCGCAGTGCTCGTAGTGCTCAACCACGCACCGTTTTGACAAAAAAGCTGCCAGCAGATATAATCCCTCTCTTACGTCAGTTAATCTCAAAAACCGCGCCGTCCGCATCACCGTTGTTTCTTAATCAAAGTGTTTTCAGGCGATTCCAAACGACGCTTTGCCCTGCGGATTCGTGAGAAAAGCAGGCGAGGCGCCGAATCCTCCCGATGGGAAAAATACGGCACGCATCACGTCATGAATGAAATACTTACAAAAGAAAGACTTGCCCCCGACACCTGCAGAATCACCGTCAGAGCGCCCAAAATCTCACAGAAACGCAAGCCCGGACAGTTTGTCATCGTGCGGGTCTCCGAGCAGGGCGAACGGATACCGCTGACGATCGCCGGCGCCGATCCGGCAAGGCTGTCCATAACGCTGGTCTTTCAGGCGATCGGCAAGAGCACCATACGGCTCGCCCGGCTGGAGCCGGGCGATGAGATCCCGGATGTTGCCGGGCCGCTGGGCCGGCCGACGGAGATCAACAGCTACAATCATGTTGTGTGCCTGGGGGGTGGACTCGGCATAGCGCTGATCCATCCGATTGCCAAAGCCCTGGAGGTGACTTCCCGAAAACTGACCGGCATCATCAGTGCACGAACTGAGGAACAGCTCATCCTGGAAGATGAAATGGAGCGCCTCTGCGACCGGTTGCTGATCGCCACCGATGACGGTTCAAAGGGACGCAAGGGGTTCCCGACGGAGCACCTGAAAGAACTGATCGAGGGCGGCGATCCGCCCGACGCCGTCTATGCCGTCGGGCCCGTTCCCCTGATGGCCGCCGTATCGGATCTCACCGAGCCGTACGGGATAAAGACGATCGTCAGCCTCAACCCCATTATGGTGGATGGCACCGGCATGTGCGGCGGATGCCGGGTGAGCGTGGGCGGGGAGACCCGGTTCGCGTGCGTGGACGGCCCGGAATTCGACGGCCATATGGTTGATTTTCAGGAACTCTCCCAGCGCCTCAGGCAGTACGACGAGCATCCCGGGGCAAGGGCTCTGCCCCGCTATGAATCCGCACATACGTGCGACGTAGCGCATACAACTCTGCAGAAGGCGAAACTCGAGGCCGCGGAACAGGCCGTCCGTTCCGCCGATATCCCCCGCCAACCCATGCCCGAGCAGAGCGGGGAGGGCCGGATCCGCAATTTCGACGAAGTGCCCCTGGGGCTCCGTCCCGAACAGGCCGTGGCCGAAGCCCGCCGTTGCCTGCAGTGCCGCAATCCCAAATGCGTCGATGGATGCCCTGTCGGCATCGATATCCCGCGCTTTATCGAGCTCATCGGGAGCGGCGACTACGTCGAGTCCGCCCGCGTGGTGAAGGAGTCCAACGCTCTGCCGGCCGTATGCGGGCGGGTGTGTCCGCAGGAGGTGCAGTGCGAGGATCTGTGCGTGGTGGGGCGCAAAGGCGACCCGGTGGCCATCGGCAATCTCGAGAGGTTCGCCGCCGACTACGAGTTCGGCCAGAGAACCGCACAAAAGCCCGTTTGCCAGCCTTCCAACGGCGTTAAAATCGCCATCGTCGGAAGCGGCCCCGCGGGGCTGACCGCCGCCGGGGAGCTGGCCAGAGCGGGCTACAAGCCGGTCATACTCGAGGCGCTCCACGAACCCGGCGGCGTGCTCACATACGGGATACCGCAGTTCAGGCTGCCGAAGGAGATCGTCCGCAGGGAAGTCGACTTCGTGCTGTCGATGGGCGCCCGGCTGGAGACCAATTTCATTGTGGGAAAAACAGCTACGATCCCGGAACTTTTCGAAGACGGTTACAGGGCGGTGTTTATCGGCAGCGGCGCCGGGCTGCCCATTTTCATTGGAACCCCCGGTGAAAATCTCAATGGCGTGCTCAGCGCCAATGAATACCTCACGCGTGTGAATCTGATGCGCGCCTACGATCAGCGCTCCGAAACTCCGGTGATGATCCGCCCGCGCGTGGCGGTGTTCGGGGGCGGAAACGTCGCCATGGACGCGGCGCGCACGGCAAAACGGCTGGGCGGCGAAGAGGTCACCATCGTGTACCGGCGTTCGGAGAAGGAAAGCCCGGCGCGCAACGAGGAGATCGCGCATGCGAAAGAAGAGGGGATTGCGATCAGGTGGCTGTGCAACGCAACGAGGATCATTGACGACGGACGGGGATGGGTGGGTGGGATCGAATGCGTCAGGATGGAACTCGGCGAGCCCGGCGCGGACGGTCGCAGGCGACCGCATCCGGTGGAGGGATCGGAATTCGAGATGCCGGTCGATATGGTTATCGTGGCATTCGGGAACCGGCCGCATCCGCTGGTGCTCCGGACCACACCCGGGCTGAAGACGACGGAATGGGGCACGATCGACGCTGAACCCGGCACCGGGCGCACGAGTGTTGAGGGCGTTTTTGCCGGAGGCGATATCGTCACCGGCGCGGCAACCGTCATCCAGGCGATGGGCGCGGGGAAAGACGCCGCCGCGGCCATCGATGAATACCTGCAAAAAAAATCCTGAGCTTTGCTTGCATATCGCAGGATCCGTGGTATAATCATTTATGGTGTATCTTAAAAAATATCGCGGGTAACCCGGGGCGGATTGAACTCTGACAACGAGGGGAAAGCGATGAACGATGTATCCTATACAAGAACAATAATCTGGGGATTTATGCTCTTGCTGATCATTGGCGCATACGTTTTTCGGCTGCACCTCTCAGAAAGCCCGGAGATGCCGGACGTGCGGTTGAACACGTTCCGAACGGAAACCGGGACATTGTTTCCGGCGGAGGACATTTCCGTAAGGGAGGATGACGTGGCGGTGATTGTCTCTTCCGTCGGCGTGCATCCGGGAACCGGTTCGCCCGCCGTTTTTTTGCTCACGGAACAAGAGGACGCGTATATCCCTATCTTTATCGGTCCGTTCGAGGCATCGGCCATATCACGTTCGCTGGAAGGCCTGCGGCCTCCGCGCCCTATGACCCACGAACTTCTTTCGGATGTCATTGACGTTTTTGGCGGAAGGGTGACGAAGGTTGTGGTTTCATCCCTTGAAAACGGTACGTTCAAAGCCGTTATGGCCCTGGAGAATGCGGACGGGGAAACCGGCTACCTCGATGCCCGGCCAAGTGATGCGATCGCGATTGCGCTTCTTAAAGGTGCGGATGTCTACGTAGCGGCCCGGGTGATGGAGGAAGCCGGATACAGGATCGAAGAGGACGGAGATATCCCGAAAGATCCGCTGGACCCCGACGGCCCCGGGCCGCAGCAATGGCCGGAAGGCGAGTTGATCTGATCCCTTCCGGTGCGGAGGGGGCGGACTGTGTCTCACGGCCATGAATCTCATCCCGGACGCGCCGGGAAATCGGCTGTTATTGACGCCTTTCTGCACGCAGATTACAGATATTTTTCCGAACGGCCGGCAGCGGCAATGGAGATCTATGGTTATGTCAAAGGGAAAAAACGGTGGTACGGGGTTCCACCTGGGCATCGTGGCGGCCCTTTTCTGGAGCGTTCACTTCCCCCTGTTGCACAATTTTGTCGGCGAAGCCACTCCACCGGCAGTCTTTTATTTCCACGCCCTGTTCTGGGCTTCGATCGCTTCCATGGCGTTGCTGATCATAACCGGCCGGACAGACGAGCTGTCGTTGATCAACCGCAGGAGCGGCACACTTTTTCTGCTCGTGTTGAGCGGCGGCTACGGGATGTGGATGACAATGGCGGCCGCACACGACGCCGGCGGGAAAGATGTTGAGTTGCTTTTTTATTCCGGACCGGTGTTGCTGGTGTTTTTATCGATGTTTTTAAGGGGTGGCGCCCGCCGGGGCCGTCTCATCATGGCTCTTGCCGGTTTTGCAGGCGCTCTGTTCATTGTGCATACCATGCACGGAACATCCGTTCCCCGGTTTTATCCGTTCGTGCTTGCACTGGCGAGCGCGCTTTGCTGGGCCGTTTTTTCATTTGTCGCGGCCACGCTCGTGCGCGCTACGGAAACTCTTCCCATGCTCGTGCTGACCCTGTGCGTATCCACCGCTTGTTTTCTTTTAACGTGTCTTGTCATGGGGATGGACATTCTGGCTATCGGCAGGGCGGAGATACTGGTCAGTATCGTGGCCGGGGGGCTGTCGATAGCGGTGGCTTACGGTTTATGGATGAGGTGCATGGAGGTTCAGAGTTCCCCCGCAAATGCCGCCACCTGGTGGTATGGTGCGTTGATTTTCGGGGCCGCCTGGTATTATTTTTTCCTGGATTCCCCTGTCGGGTGGCCGGGAATTATCGGGGCGGTTGTTATCGTTTTTTCCTTCAAGACCGCCGGCGGCGGGAAGGAGAGGACGGAATCCATCCTCGGGGATCTCATGACGAAGGGCGGATGATCCGGGACTTGAAAGTCCCCTCCTTCGGTTGGAACTTTGTTTTTTACCCGTGCGGTTTATCCCGCATATTTCATAAACCGAAGACGATCTGCCGCATTTGCACCACGGAGAACGCGTGAAATAAGCGGGTTAGAATACTTGATTGAAACAAATCCGGAATTAGGGAGATATTTTACAATGCAACGAAAAAGCGTCATGGATCTGGATTGTGCCAACCTGTTTGAAGATGCCATAGGACCCGGGCACGGCCTGCGCCCGGCCGAGGTCGATATGTTATCAGAACGGATCGAAGAATATACTGCGGATATCCGGAAGCGCCGCGGTGAGGACATCGGTTTTATGGAACTGCCGTACGACACCCGGCTGGCCGATGAGATTGAAAGCAAAGGCCGCGAGCTTGCCGGCTGGTGCAAAAATTTCGTTGTCCTGGGTATCGGCGGCTCCGCACTTGGCAACATCACCATCCAGAATGCGCTCAGTCCTTCTTTCGGCGGCCGGCCGGCCGGTTCCGGCGGGAAGACGCGGATTATCGTGCTGGATAATATCGATCCGGCCCTGATGCGCGATTTCGTCGAATTTGTCGGACCCGATCTGCCTGAAACGGCGTTTAACGTCATCACAAAATCGGGATCGACCGCCGAGACGATGAGCCAGTTCCTGCATGTCCGGGATCTGCTGCGCCGCACCGACGGCTGTTCGCCGGAACAACAGATGATCCTCACCACCGATCCCGATCCGGCGAAAAGCCTTCTGAGGCGCCTGGGCGAGAAGGACGGCTACTGCATGTTCCCCATACCGGCGAACGTCGGGGGCAGATTCAGCGTGCTCAGTGCGGTCGGACTGCTCAGCGCTGCGGTCGGGGGGGTGGACGTCAGAGAGTTGATGGAAGGTGCAGCCGCCATGGAATCGCGATGCTGCAGCGACGTTATGTATGATAATCCCGCCGCACTGTATGCCTGTGCCCTTTTTAAACACTACGAGAACGGCAAGCCGATAACCGTCATGATGCCCTACAGCCACCGTCTGGGAGCCCTGGCACTTTGGTACTGCCAGCTCTGGGCGGAAAGTCTCGGAAAACGCAACGGGCTGGAGAAAAAGGACATATTCACCGGTCCGACACCGATCGCCTCGGTGGGGGTGACCGATCAGCATTCCGTCATGCAGCTCTATCAGGACGGTCCGTTCGACAAGGTGATCACGTTTGTCGAGGTGGACCGGTGCGGTGAGGAGGGCGTTCCCATCTGCGGCAGCGCCGGTGTCGAACCGCAACTGCAATACCTGTCGGGAAAGAGTTTCAATGACCTGTTCCAGGCGGAGCTGGTCGCGACCCGCTGCGCGCTGCGCGACAAGCACCGTCCCAATTGCACGCTACGATTGCCCGAAGTGTCTGCAAGAACCCTTGGCGAGCTGTTCATGTTCTTCCAGTATGCCGTCACATACAGCGGCTACCTTTACGGCGTCGATGCTTTCGATCAGCCGGGTGTGGAGCTGGGCAAGCAATACACCTATGGGTTGATGGGGCGTGAGGGCTGCAATCCGCCGCGGTTGTCCTGAAAGACGTTATGTTTTTCAGGACACAAAAGGGCAATTCTTTTTCAAGCTCCGTCTTGAAAAAGAATCAGGTTTCACCCCATTCTTTCGTCGCTTTGCCATAGATCGAGCGACGGGCCGAAATGCATTTTCAGCCGGGAAGTGGCCGATTCGAGTTCTTCGATGAGGTCTTCGGGAAGATCCAGGCCGGCGGCCTGCGCGTTGTCCCGGGCCTGTTGCGCATTGCGCATTCCGGCGATAACACTGGTGACGCCCGGACAGGTCAGCAGGTAAGCGAGAGCGACCTGAACCATGGGGATCCGAATGCGATCGCAGGCACGTCGTAATTTTTCAATTGTCTGGAAGGTCAAATCTTCGGCTCCTTCCTCGCCATGGCGCGTATGGGGACGTTTGTCGCTGAAATGCCGGGTCCTTGCCCGTTGCGGCGGCACCTGGCCGGGGCTGGAAAACTTTCCTGTGAGTAGCCCCTGTGCAATCGGTGAATAAGGAAGGATGCTGACATCATTCTGCAGGCAAAGGTCCCGGAGCCCGAACTCGATACCCCGCCAGAGCAAGTTGTATGCCACCTGATTGCTTTCGAAGCGGGCCCGGGAAAGCGCCCCGGAGAGGTCCTGCGGCCCGAAGTTGGAACATCCGATAATGCGTATTTTCCCCTCTTCCTTCAGTTCTTCCATGGCCCCGATGGTATCCTGAATCGGGATATCATGATTGGGCCAGTGAATCTGGTAGAGGTCGATATAGTCCGTTCCAAGCCGCTTGAGGCTGTTCTCGCAGGAGGTTCTGAGTTTTTTGGGGGCAAGGTTGGATTGGGAGACTTTCGTGGCTATTGTTACGTCCCTGCGCCTGTCGCCGAGGCTTTTCCCGAGCAATTGCTCGGAATATCCGTTGCCGTAAGCTTCGGCCGTATCAAAAAACGTGACACCGTTATCCAGGGCGCTTTGTATTGCCTCTTCGGCATCCTTCTCCTCTTGCGGTCCCCAGGTAAAATCGCCCACAATAGCCCAGCATCCCATGGCCACGGCGCTGACTTCGACATCCGTTTTGCCTAACCTGCGGTATTGCATGGTCTCAAGATTTCTTTCTGACGGGTATCATGATTTCCGTCTGGAGTTCTTCCGCCGAGTCCACCTCGCCCATTATTTTCCGGAAAACCTCGCGGGTGCCCATCTCTTCGATATATTCGAAGCCGTTATCCCGCACCCATTCGAAAAGGTTCTCATAGACCTGTGGTATTTCTGCGTAAGGGCCCTGATGCAGGAGGGCAACGAACCGGCCGCCCTCAATGTCTTTCCGCTGAAAATTGTCGTTGTTGACCTCGACCTCTTCTGCCACGGGCAGGCATACTTCCGCCCTGAGCTTATCTTCTTCCACCTCTGCCGGGTCGTCATAATAGATGGCGAAGGGACTTCCGCTGTAGGGGTGACCCGTTTGCAGGAGCCAGGCGATAAGTTCGTCCAACACCACGCTGGTCTGATCATAAGGTCCTGTAAATGAATCTGTCACTGCCGAAACAGGGGCGATTTCCTTCACTGCTGGTTCTGACATACGTTGTCTCCTGTGTTGTTAAGTCACGAAATCTTTTTCCCGCGAAGAAAGTGAAAAAGATTTATCATAATGGACATTGCGATTTCCCGCAGCTGCTCCGAATGTATATATTCAGTGAACCCCGTTCGTTCCCATCGGGACGGGACCGTTGAAAGAATCTCCTGAAATGACGTGGTTCTCTGAGAACGCACATCCGAATCTGAACGCAGGTGCCTGAAACGTTCCGGACCCTATTGAACAGGGTATCGGATTATTTGTCAAGTGAATCGACGCAACTCACGGCCTTGCCGGGATTGATGCTGGTACCGTTCGAGTTTGTCCAGGATCTCTTTCGGGGAGTTGCTTTGCAGGATTTCGCGGCGTCTTTCGGGAGATATCATGATGGTTGCGATATCGCTGAGCATCCCCAGGTAGTCATCATACTGCTCTATCGGGGTGATAAGGAGAAATATGAACCGTATGGGTTCGGATGGGCCGCCGCCGAAATCCACTCCTTCGGGGCATATACCGAGTGCGCCGATGATGCCGGAGATGCCGGGAACGGTCACATGGGGAAATGCGGTTCCGGCATCGGTTGTTGTGGGAAGGATTGCTTCCCTCCGGAAGGCTTTGTCCAGGACGTAACGGCGCCATTTTATGGGGATCTGTTTGTTTTTTATCAGGTTATCCGTCAGCTTTGTGATGATGTCGTTTCTGTGTGTCGGCGCCATATCCATGCAGATCAGCTCTTCCCAGAATACGTCCCGCAGGTTCAGGGCGGCGGGTTTCCTCCCGAGTATCATGACTGAATCATTCGGGACTTTCTTACTGACCACATCGGGGATGGATCCGGTGAAATAGGGACCCAGTCTTGCGTAATTGGGTCCGCCGAGTATCAGCATATCATCCCGCTGAACGCGCATGGTGATGCCCCGGATAATGTCTTCACACCGGCACAGCTCCAGCGGCGCCTTCATGCCCACCAGACGGGCTGCACCCGCGCCTGTCGGGCATGTCTTGCACTCTGTCTTATCCTCATTTTCCTGCACTTCTCCGTTCCATGGGTTTTCCACGCACAATATGCGCGGAGCGAGGTTCCGTTCCGCGCATATTTCCTGTGCCGCCCAAAAATGATGGACGATATGCGGGCCGCCGCTGGCCAGCACCAGTGCTTTCCGTGGAGTGCTGCGATGCGGGGCCTTGCGCACCAGCATGGTGGGCACGTTATTCTGTTTGTGCATCTCCAGCAGATGGTAAAGCTGTGCGGACCGGCGGGGCCAGTCGGAGACGATCATTTTGATATCGCCGGACGCACCGGCCGCAGCGATTTCCCGGGGCAGCGCGTCCATCGCGGGGATCGTGCTGCAGGGTATCCCGGCCGGAAGGGCCGGTTCGGGCGCCTTCCCGTAACAGATGCAGCGCCGGGCCGCATGAAGGCCTTTGCTTACGGCGGCGGCGCAACTCAGCACGAGCTCCGGATCCGTGTCCGGACCCAGCAGAATCAGTACGGCGGGCGGCTTCGATGCGTTTGAAAGTCTCATAGCGCAGCCTGATAGAATAGACAATCCTTCAGATACTGTCCGGTCACCGAGCGTTCGCAGCCGGCTATGTCCTCGGGCGTTCCGCTCGCCACCACATATCCGCCGCTCTGCCCCTCTTCCGGTCCCAGGTCAATAACATAATCGGCGCACTTGATCACGTCAAGATTATGCTCGACCACCAGGACGGTATGCCCTCCTTCCAGAAGTTGTTCGAAGCATTTTATCAGTTTTTTAATGTCGTCGCAATGCAGTCCGACCGTCGGTTCGTCAAAAATCATGAGCTTCCTCTTCTCCTGTCGTCCGGTCATGAACTTCGCCATTTTCAGCCGTTGCGCTTCACCGCCGGAGAGGGTGGTGGCCGCCTGCCCGAGCCGGATGTAACCCAGTCCCGTATCGTAAAGCATCCTGAGTTTGTCCACAATTGCCTTTTGATCGGAGAAGAACTTCATGGCCTCCGAGACGCTCATTGCGAGCACGTCGTGGATGGAGCGTCCTTTGTACTTGATTTTGAGGATATCGGCATGGAAACGGCGTCCGCGGCACGTGTCGCACAGCACGTCGATGTCGGCGAGGAATTGCATATCCACCTTGATCCTTCCGGCGCCTTTGCATTTTTCGCAGCGTCCGCCGGCGGTGTTGAACGAGAAGGTCCCCGGCGAGAGGTTTCTGATACGGGCCTCCCGCGTCAGTGCGAAGAGTTTCCGGATACTGCCGTAAAATTTCATATAAGTCGCCGGATTGGACCGGGGCGTCCTGCCGATGGGGCTCTGATCGACCAGTACGGCATCGTCGATGAGCTGTTCTCCTTCCAACAGGGTGTGAGCCCCCACTTCGTTGCCGTATCCGCCGGGCTTGCGGCGTTTGATCGCACCGTAGAGCGTATCTTCAACAAGTGTGCTCTTCCCGCTTCCGCTGACCCCTGTTACGCATGTGAACAGCCCGAGGGGTATTTCGACATCGATATTTTTCAGGTTATGGTGCGAGCAGCCGTGAAGTACCAATTTCTCGTCTCCGGCAGTTCTTCTCCGTGCGGGCGTATCGATGGCGAGCCTTCCCGACATGTAGGCGCCGGTTACCGACTTGTCGCATTGCATGAGACCTTCCACGTCGCCGCAGTAAACGAGTTTGCCGCCTAATTCCCCGGCGCCGGGGCCGAGTTCCAGCACGCAGTCGGCCTGGCGGATGATCTTCTGCTCGTGCTCGACCACCACCACGGTGTTGCCCAGGCTGCGCAGTCGCCTGATGATTTCCAGAAGCCGTTCGCTGTCGCGCGGATGCAGGCCGACAGTGGGCTCATCCAGGATATACAGCGTATTGACAAGCGCTGAGCCCAGGCTGGTGGCAAGGTTCACACGTTGCATTTCCCCGCCGCTGAGCGTGCGGGTGGCGCGGCTGAGGGTGATGTAGCCCAGGCCGATCAGCTTCAAATAGTGCAGCCTGTTCGTGATTTCGGCCATGACGGTCGCAACAATGTTTTGCTCCTCATCGCTCAATTGCAGTTGCCGGTGGAAGAACGTATGGGCTCCGGATATGGTCATCGCGCTGAGTTGCGCTATGTTCCTGCCGCGGATGCGCACGGCAAGCGCTTCGCGGCGCAGGCGTGCGCCTTCGCATTGCGGGCACGTAACGAAACGGCGGTAGCGGCTCAGAAGCACCCTGACATGCAGCTTGTATTTCTTCGACTGCATCCATCGGAAGAAGTCCATGACTCCGTAGAAATGCGATGTCCCTTCCATCACCATCCGGCGTTGCGCGGCGGTGAGTTCCTCCCAGGCGCTATCGATCGGTATGCCGTCTTTCGGGGCGCCTTCGAGCAGTTGCCGGAGGCATTCTTCGGTGTTGGCCGTGTTCCAGGGCTGTATCGCTCCCCCCCGGAGCGAGAGGGTGGGGTCGGGCACAACCCGCCGGGGATCGATATCTATCGTCGAGCCGTAGCCCGAACAGTTGTCGCAGGCGCCCAGGGCGCTGTTGAAGGAGAAAAGCTGGGGTCGGAGCTCGGGCGCTATCCGCCCGCAGCCGGTGCATTTCAGGTTGCGGTGGAACCTGCGCGCTCTGCCGTCAAGACAGCGCACGATGCAGGCGCCCCGGCCCAGACGGTAGCAGGTCTCGGCGGCTTCGCCCACGCGCGGGCCGGCCTCCGGCGATGCGACCAGACGGTCGACGATCACCTCGATCTCCGCCGCAGGGGGGAGCTCCGGCGGAACCCCGGAGGCGATATCCAGGACGCGACCGCCGGAAAATATGCGTATAAACCCCTGTTCGCGCAAGCGGTCGAGCTGCTCCCTGAGTTCCATCCCGGCGGACAGTTTCAGCGGAAAAGACACAGTGAAGCGCGTGTCCTCCGGCATGCGGGCGGTCTCCGATACGATGTCGCCGACGGTATGCGTTTCGATCCGCCTGTCGCAGTCGGGGCAGTAAACCTCGCCTATCCGGGCGAAAAGCAGCCGAAGGTAGTCATTGACCTCCGTGGCCGTTCCCACAGTGGAACGACGGTTTTTTACCGGGTTCTTGCGCTCGATCGCTATGGCCGGAGGGATATGCTCGATCCTGTCGACATCGGGTTTGTCCATGCGCTCGAGGAACTGGCGGGCGTAGGCGCTGAAGGATTCGACATACCGGCGTTGTCCTTCGGCATAGAGGGTGTCGAGCACGAGGCTTGATTTTCCGCTGCCGCTCAGGCCGGTCACGGCAACAAACTTGCCTCCCGGTATATCCACGTCGATATTTTTCAGGTTATGCACCCTGACGCCGCGCAGATGTATAAAGTTGTCTCCGGTCTTTGCTTTGATCATACCCTTGCGATTATAACCATATTCGGCCGCATCGCCAAGATGCCGGCCTGTTTTTGGGGCCATGGGATTGCATAACAGCACCCGAACGTGTATGATGAACGGCATGTCCCGGCCGACGGCGTCCGCATTCTGCGGTGGTAACAAGCGGGATTTATTGATTATTTTTACCTGTGCGGGGGGGAGGCGGTCACGTCCCGTGGGACTTTTCGGCATGCGTGCGGAGAGGCAGCGGCTCCCTGCACGCAAAACACAGGAAAAAGTGAACAAAAAAGCAACCGTGGTGTGCGCAGCGCAAAACCCTGCACCACGGAGAACGCGTGAAATAAGCGGGATAACATGCCAGAGAAAGGAGGTTTCCGCGAGATGCATCCCGGCGGCCGGATTTTACTTTTTACGGGTGATGGGAAGGGCAAGACAACCGCTGCGCTCGGTCTTTCAATGCGCGCGGCAGGGCACGGAATGCGGGTCTGTTTCATTCAATTTATCAAGAGCGGCGATGTTCCCACGGGCGAGGCGGCTTTTTTGGAGCGATGCGGCGCCATCGATCTGGTCAGGACGGGACTGGGGCGTGTTCCGCCGGGGGGCAACCCCGATTTCGCCCGCCACTGCGCCGCGGCCGACAGAGGCATGGAGCGCGCCATGGAAGCGGTCCGATCCGCCAGCCACCATGTGGTTGTTCTTGATGAGATCTGCGTTGCGATCGATAAGGGGCTGATCGGGGCCGGCCGGGTTTGCGAGCTGGCCGGCCGGGTGTCCGGAGAACAGGTCATGGTCATGACGGGACGCAACGCCCCGCCGCAACTTATCGCCGCCTCCGATACCGTGACCGAGATGCGATGCGTCAAACACGCTTTCAACGGCGGGCGCGGTCCAGGCAAGGGAGTTGAACTGTAGGCGCTGACATGCCGGCGCCCGCCAATACGTTGCCGATGTGCGGAAAAGACACGTTCCTTTCGATCTTTTATTCCTCCTTCCACATTGCTCATTCCGGCCGGGATCGCGGGAAAACACTCCGGCATCAATATCATCAATCCTGAAGCGGTCGCAGACCGAAATATTCCCGATAAGCCTCGACCACTGCGTAATAATTTTCCACCCTGACATCCTCATGAACACTATGGCTTGAATGAAGTATATGGCCCCCCTGAGATTTTTGTCCGGCGTCCAGGCAGTGGCGGACAAAGTTTTTAACCTCGGAAGGCTCTGCATGACAGAGGGTCCGGCGGGCGTCAATGTTACCGATTATACATATCTCCCGGTCATATCCGGCGTCGGTCAGCCGTTCCATGGTCATTCCCGCCGCATAATCGACCTCCTTGCAACCATCGATTCCCGACTCCCTGAACATCATATCGGAGATGTCCCAAAGGTTCCCATCGCTGGTATAGACGGCTTTTGCTCCCCGTTCATGAACAAGTTCCACATGTTCCCGCAGCACGGGGAAAACAAACTCCCGGTAGTGATCGGGGCTGATAAAGGGGCCTTTGTCGCAGGCGACATCACCTCCCAGAGCGACAACATCGCAGCCGTTTTCAATCATGGCTTCGGTCGCGGGAAAACTTTTTGCTTTCTGCATTTCCAGCCACTTCTTCACCAGTTCCGGTTCGTCAATTAACCACATCAGAAAAAAGGGGGGCCAGAATGCGACGCCTGTCCCGGCGCCTATTTCGGCCATGTAAACCCAATCGATGCCCTCCTCGTGTGCCAGTTCACGCACGCGTTGAAGAACCGGATTGGGTTTCTTTTCCCGGGGGGCGGCGACCTCCTGCCAGTCTTCGATCTCCCTCCGGACATTTGCAGGGTCGGCTTTGCGGGAATCAGCAAGGCTGGCGCCGGGCTTTTCAGGAACGACAAGTTGTGTGTGGGGATTCAGCGTGTAGCGGATCCCATTCCGCTCCCAGCAGTCCGGACCGATCCGGACCGGCCGAGGCGAAACGTTCGGTGCGTTGTTGAGCCTTACCATATCCAGATCGAAAAATTTACATACGGCAAACTGTGCCCGTGCACTGGCTTCGTTCATCTCTTGTTGCGAAATTCCCCCGGCCATTGCATCCCATGCCATTTTTTGATCGGTGGCGATGGTGCGGCCGGCAATGTTCCAGTGGATCGGGTGGAACGGCTGGAAAATTTCGAACAAAGGAGTGCGATCCGGCTTTTTGTGGGCAAAGGCCTTCATCACGCGTTCACGTGCCTCAGACATGTTGAGTCCGCTCCTCTATTGTGTAAATGTTCGCGCGCTTTTTTTCTTGCCGGAGCATGCACATTCCATGGATACAGGTGTCAGTCCCGCAGACCGGGGAAAAGGAGATTGTACAGAGATATTGGAACACACTGCCGGGTGATTTTAACGACGCCCCGCCCTTTTTGCAAGCAAAGATCGCGATCCGGACGGTGCTGACGTCCGTTGCGTGTTGACGCTGCCCCGCGCCGGGGAGGAAACCCGGACCAATACCCCGCTTTTCATAAATCAGAGACAATATCTGCACCACGGGGAACGCGTGAAAAAGCGGGGTCAACATTCCGCGTACGAGAAAATAGCGGCCTCCCCCTTCATCTCCGCCACCGCGGGCTTGTGCGAAGAGGATACGAGCAGACCTTCTCCCTTCAGGCGTCCCCGGGGAGGCAGGGTGCGAGCCTGTTGCACAGCAGCTCAAGATGCGGCAAAGCACTCAGGATCCGATGATCCGACGTTTGACAATGCCGGAGGCGGGCGACTATGATTGAGATCAACTTTTACCACTGACGCAAACGCTGATGCCGGAGACAGGGGAGAAGAAGGAGGGAACGCAGCACGGGTGTTCCGCACCGCACCGCGCTGCAATGGGCGGTCCGTGGTCCGACGATGAGCTTTGCCGTTCGCCAGAATGGCGTAGCATCGGGGCAACGACATGATTGCGAATCACAACTTTGTCAATTACGAGGGTTTTGGCGCCGCCGGTGACGGGGTCACCGACGATCTGCCCGCAATCTGCGAGGCGCATGAGTACGCCAACGCGAACGGTGTACGCGTGAAAACGCGGCCTGATGCAACGTATCACCTCGGTTCCCGTGCGCTGACGGCCACCATTGCCACGGATACCGACTGGAACACTTCGCGCTTTACCATTGACGACACGCAGGTTGACGATCACAGGACGCCGCTTTTTGAAGTGCGCTCCCTGGCGGCGCCTGACGATTTCCGGTGCGACCGGATCACGCGCGGGCAGAAACGATTTGATGCCGGGCTTCGCCGCGATTGTTTCGTGTTTGTGGCGAACGAGAACACAAAGCGCTACATCCGGCGCGGCCTGAACCGCAACTCCGGCGCGCCTCAGCAGGATTGTTTCATCCTTCGCCGGGATGGCTCGGTCGAGGGTGAGATCGATTGGGATTATGACGTTGTGACCCGTCTCGAAGTCCATCCCATCGAGGAGCAACGGCTTGTCCTGCGCGGCGGCGTCTTCACCACCTTTGCCAACCGGATGCACCGGGAGACGGGCTACAATTACTGGGCCCGCAACATCGTGATCCGCCGTTCAAACACCGAAGTCGAGGGACTGACGCACTACGTTGTCGGAGAGACTTCCACGGGGCATCCCTACAGAGGGTTCATCAGTGCCGTGAAATGCGCGGACATTACCTTGCGCGACTGTTTTGTCAGTGGCCACAAGATCTACTCAACCATCGGATCGGCGGGCAAACCGGTGCGGATGGGGTCGTACGACATCCACGCGAACAATGTGGTGAACTTCAGCATGTTCGGTTGCCGCATGAACCACATATGCGACCGCACACGCTGGGGCGTCATCGCATCGAACTTCTGCAAAAATATCCTGCTGGAGGACTGCACCCTTTCCAGGATGGACACGCATATGGGCGTCTCAGGAACGTATGCGATCCGGCGGTGCCGTCTGGGCCATATGGGGCTCAACGCCATCGGGCGCGGGATGCTCACGGTCGAGGACTCCGAACTGTACGGCGATGCCCTGGTGAGTTTTCGCGGCGACTACGGCAGCACCTGGGAGGGCGATCTCGTGATCCGCAACTGCCGCTGGACCCCCGCATGCGGGGACAGAACATGGCCGCACATGATCAGCGTGCGCAATGACGGAACGCACGATTTCGGCTACCCGTGTTCCATGCCCCGGACGGTCACCGTTGATGGTCTCCTGGTCGACGACGGAAACCATCCCGACGGCTACAACGGCATGTTTTTATTGACCGATCCCGATGCCGGCTGCCCTCCGGCAGAAGCCGCCACACCAATGGCGGAACGTCCTTTTCCGTATGCACCGTGCCAGGCGGTAAGCATCCGTGGATTGACTGCGATAAGCGGCAAGAGACCGCTCATATCGCCGAATGAGGAAATTGTGAAATCCGTAACGATGATCGAAGAGGATGCACTCGATCTTCCGTGCCGCTCTTTACCTGTATGCCGTTGATGGCGAAGCTCCGGCGGGCTTTCAAAAAACAAATATGCTCCGTAATGCGATACAGTAATCCCCTGAAGCGGTGTTACTTTGACTCAGGGACGATATGAAGATAATATATATGGCTCTCCGTCATCTTTGCGGATGTTGAGATTGCTCGTGCAGATCATAACCCTCTTCTGAAAAGAAGATATCAGTTGCTTGTTAGTTGCTTGTTGTTTTGTTGCCGGGCCGTCTTTTTTTACAAGCAACCAGCAACCAGAAACAGGCAACCCTGTACGCGATGTTCTTTTTGGGGTCGTTCAGGTTCAATCGTTGCCGGCAGAATGGTCAAGATCAGCGAAATATTACAGGTTCCGCGCCGTACGCGGCGCATAGCAAATATCTCGAGTGTGCTTGTCTCGGAAGGCTTTGGATACGTTGTCAACCGTCTCAGGCTCGGGCGTTTCCTGCCTGCAAGGCTTCGTATTACCGGGCGTTCCCGGTTTGTCGAGCCGACAGATCTCCCGGAACGGCTGGCAAATGTGCTGGAGAAACTGGGTCCTACGGCGGTAAAATTCGGGCAAATGCTCTCGACAAGGCCCGATTTGCTGCCCCCCGAATATGCAAGGGAGCTGCAGCGAATATGTCACCATGTGGCGCCTTTCCCCGCACAAGAGGCAAGGAGCATTCTGGAGCGCGAACTCGGCAGCGAGGTGGGGGAGATATTCGACGATTTTGACGACGAACCGGTCGCCAGCGGTTCGATCGCACAGGTCCACAAGGCGCGCCTCAAAAGCGGTAAGGTGGTGGTGGTCAAGGTGCGGCGTCCCCGGATCAAACGAACTGTCGAGGACGATATCGCCATCATGCATTACCTTGCCACGCAGGCGGATCGCCTGGAGGAGTTCAAGCCTTTACGTGTCCCTCTGCTGGTCGAAGAGTTCTCCGAGGGGATAAGACGGGAGATGAACCTCCTGTCGGAGGCGGCCGATACGCACAAGTTTCACGCGGCCTTCCTGGACGATAAAAGCCTTGTTGTCCCGAAAGTCTACTGGGATTTCTGTTCCCCGGCAATACTTACAATGGAGATGGTTGACGGAGTTTTTTTGAGCGATTTCAGCCAGTCAACCGGGCCGGAGAGGTCTCCGGGGCTGGACCGCAGGGTTTCGATGGTTATATTGGACCGGTTTCTGAGGCAGTACTTCGAACTGGGTTATTTTCATGCGGATCCGCATACCGGCAATATACTTTTAACGGATGATAACAGGGTCGCTCTGATAGACTTCGGCCTGACCGGCCGCCTGGGAGATGAACTGCGCAGCCGGTTGGGCGCTTTTATTATAGCGCTGGGCAAAAAACAGTTCGAGCTGGCGGCGCACGTTTTGGCGGAAACCGGCGCGTTCCCGCCCGATGTGGATGAGGAAGCTTTCGAAGCGGAGACCGCGGCGCTGCTGGAACGCTACTATCACATACCTTTTGAAAAAATAGACATGCAGCAGGCGTTCCAGGACGTGATGCACATCGTGCGTAAGCACAATGGAATGATGCCCCGCAATTTCGTTTTGCTTGGGAAATCACTGGTCACCGTGGGCGGAATGATCAACCAGCTATCGGCCGGTATCAATGCAGCGGAACTTGTTGCGCCATACGCGCAGAACCTGGTTATCGAGAAGTTCAAACCGGAGACGGTATCCAAAAGACTGACCGAACACGCCTACGAATTCTCCACGCTTCTGCGCACCATGCCCAGGGACCTGCGGCAGCTGATCGGCAGGTTGAAGAGCGGCGCTATCGAGTTTGCCATTGACCACCGGGGGCTGGAGAGATATCTTCTGGATCTCGACCGCACCGGCAACCGGCTTGCTTTGAGTATCATACTGGCCGCCATACTTATCTCTTCCACCACCATCCTGACCGCGGAACTGGGACCTTCGGTCGTGATTTTCGGGTGGGAAGCCAGCGCGCTGGGGTTGATGGGGTACCTTTTCGGGTTCATCCTGGGCATCTGGCTCGTTCTGGGGATATTCCGGTCGGGCACGATATGAGCCGGGGGATATTGGAATCGTTCCATGGCGGCGGATCGGCACTTTCAGGGACAGGGCGGTGCAGAGGTTTGGCCGCTCGAGGTGAGCATTGGACCGGGAGAAGGGACTGTTGCACCGATCAGCGGGATATAAAACAACTTTGTAAGCGCCCAATTCTTTTTCAAGACGTTGCTTGAAAAAGAATTAAAAGAAAACGGCAAACGACGTCTTTTTTCCCCAACATCGACAATTTTGTGGCGATGTGGATATACTGAGTGCCTGCAGGAGGTGGTCCGTGGTGAAGCGATGGACTGAAATACTGACCGATACATGCCGGGGAAATTCCGCCCGTGAGAGTGAGTGGGAACTCGATTCCGGAAACTTTTCCCCCGCTCCGGACCCGCCCTGGTCGGTCCGGCGCCGGCCGCTGCACGGCGGAAAACAGGAGGGGGTTGAATTGCTGGAGCTGGATAACGGCCGGATGTCATTGACCATTGTGCCCACACGCGGGATGAATGTTCTTCACGCGCATTGCGACGGTATAAGGCTTGGATTTGACAGTCCGGTTCATGAGGTGGTTCATCCGCGATGGATCCAGCACGAAACAAGGGGTGGAAGGGGCTGGCTGGAAGGGTTTAATGAACTGATGTGCCGGTGTGGACTGGAGAATACCGGCGCTTCGGGCTACGATCTCATACCCGGGGGGGCAGAGGAGGAGGAATTGTTTCTGCCGCTGCATGGCCGGATATCCAACACCCCCGCAAGGAGGGTCTGGTTCCGTTGCGAGCTGGAACCGCCATACCGGTTGACGGTGGGAGGTGAGGTCAGGGACGCCCGCATGTTCGGCCCGTCCTATTCGCTCGTGACGGAGATATCGACTTTGCCGGGCGCATCCGAATTCGAGATCCATGACGAGATCGCAGTTGCGGGCGGAAAGGCCGCAGAGCTGGAGTTGCTGTACCATTGCAACTTCGGCACGCCCGTGCTCGGCGACGGAAGCCGTCTGGTGGCGCCGGTCAAGACAATGACCGCCCGGGACAAGGTGGCCCTGGAGGGCCTTGGTGAATGGGACCGGTTCGGCCCGCCGCAGGCCGGTTTCGAGGAGCAGTGTTATTATTTCACGCTATACGGCGACGATCAGGGGCGGACCACGGTGGCGTTGGTGGAACCGCAGCGGCAGTTTGCCGTCCGTGCCGAGTTTCCCCTGGACCGGCTGCCTGCGTTTACGCTCTGGAAAAATACCGAGGCCGAAGCCGACGGATATGTGGCCGGTCTCGAACCGGGCACCGACTATCCCAATCCGCGCAGGTTCGAGCGGGACAAAGGGCGCGTGGTGCGCCTGGAGCCGGGTCGGCCTTTCCGCTCGGGGATAACCATCGGGTTGACCGGCGGGAGCGGCAATGTCGGCGCTTTGTGTGAGAAGATCGACCAGATGGCGGTATGCGAGCCGGATATCTGCTCCACGATCGACGGTGAGTTCGCCCCTGTGGTGGCGGACAATCGATGAGAACAATTTCAATGCAGAGGAGGAATACCGATGAGAAAGAATTACATGTTTACGCCCGGCCCCACCATGGTGCCGCCCGATGTGCTTCTGGCGGAAGCTGCGCCACTTATCCATCACCGCACGCCCCAATTTTCCGGGATACTCCGGGAGGTCGGCGAAGCCCTGAAGGAACTTTTTGGCGCCGCGGGTGATGTCTATATTGTTACCGGCTCCGGCACCGCCTCGATGGAGGCCGCCATAGCAAACACCTGTTCGGCCGGCGATAAAGCCATCTGTGTGCGCGGAGGCAAGTTCGGCGAACGATGGTCGGAGCTCGCCTCGGCGTACCGGTGCGAGGTTGTTGATGTTGATACGGAATGGGGACGGTCTTTCTCTGCCGAACAGGCGCAGGAGCTTCTGGAGCTCCACCCGGATGCCGCTGTGCTGTGCGTAACGCACAGCGAGACATCCACGGGGGCGCTGACCGATGTGGAAGCCATAGCCTCCCTGACCCGCAACAGCGACACGTTGCTTGTTGTGGACGCCATCACGAGCATCGGAGTGCACAGAGTTGAGATGGACCGGTGGGGCGCCGACGTTGTGGTCGCGGGCTCCCAGAAAGGCTGTATGGTCCCGCCGGGACTGTCCTTTATCGCCGCGTCGCCGCGCGCCTGGGAAGCGGTGGAGGCGTCCACCTCGCCGCGTTACTATCTGGATATGCGGGCGATGAAGAAGAACTGGAGCAAGTATCAGACGCCGTATACCGGACCGGTATCGCTGGTGCGGGCGTTGCATGAGGCACTGGCAATGATGCGTGAAGAAGGGCTCGAGAACCTCTACGAACGGCACCGCCGACTTGCCGAAGCTTCGCGTGCAGCGATGCAGGCCATCGGGCTGGTGCTCGTGGCCGAGCATCCGGCCAACGGCGTGACAGCAGTATGGGGTCCGGAAGGCGTCGATACCGGCAAGCTGACCAGGAAAATGCGGGACGAGTATGGCGTCACCATCGCCGGAGGGCAGGGCCACCTGAAGGGCAAGATATTCCGTATTGGCCACATGGGCTATGTCAGTGAAGACGACCTGCTGATATGCATATCTTCCATAGAGCGGGCGTTGCGTGACCTGGGCTATGACTTTGAGTTCGGCGCCGCTTTATCCACGGCGCACAGGGTGTTATTCGGCGAATAACGGCGGATGCGGGCCGTTCATTTGACATATGGCCTTGAATGACGTATTTTTATGCTTAATCGGTCGCAAGGGAAGTTCGTTGCGTTATACGTTGACGTTTCGTAGAAACTTTTTTTCTTTATGGAGGTTCAGCAATGGCTAAGGAATCATTACTCGTCAGCTCGAAAGTGAAAAACGTAATCAAGTCGGAAGGTCTTATGTGTGCATCGGAAACGATCGATGCGCTCAATGACTGTGTTCACTGCTGTATCAAGAAAGCCATGGACCGTGCCAAAGCAAACGGCCGCAGGACGGTGCAGGCAAAAGACCTGTAAACCAATCCTGAAAAGCACGAAGACGTGTGGACATTCCCGCCCGGCAAATATGTTTTTCCCTTGCGGCCGCTTTGGGCGGATTGGATAACACGTCTTAGATGTTCTGGAAGGGTGCCTGCGGTGCGGTACAGAGACGAACCCCGTTTTGAATGTTACAAAACGGGGTTCTTTTTTCGGATGAAGCGACCGCCTCGGGCCTCAGACCCTTTCAGCTTCGCGTATGGCGCGTGTGATGATCGGACGGGTTTTGGCCGAAGCCAGTTCATCCCGCACCTCATCCTCCAGCTCGATGCCGATCTGCGCCGCAGCCAGTCTGGCGACCGGAACGCGGAAGGGGGAACAGGAGACGTAATCCATCCCGACCCTGTAGCAGAACTTGACGGACTCGGGATCTCCCCCGTGCTCGCCGCATATTCCCACTTTCAGCTCCGGTTTCGTCGCCCGCCCGCGGTCAACTCCCATATGGACGAGTTCTCCCACGCCCGATTGATCCAGCGACTGGAACGGGTCTTTCTCCAGGATTTCGCGTTGGACGTAATCAGGAACGAAGGTGCCCACGTCGTCACGGCTGTAGCCGAACGTCATCTGAGTGAGATCGTTGGTGCCGAAACTGAAGAAATCGGCATGCCGTGCGACCTCCCCGGCCGTAAGCGCGGCCCTGGGGATCTCAATCATCGTCCCGATGCGGTACTGCACGTCCGCATCGCTGCTGTCAAGCACTTCGGAGCAAACTTCAAGGGCTGCTCCGCGCGTGACCTCCAGTTCCCTGGCCGTGCCGGCGAGGGGTATCATGATCTCCGGTTGCACTTTGACTCCCTTCTCCACACAGGCCACTGCCGCTTCCATAATGGCCCTGACCTGCATTTTATAGATATCCGGATAGGTAATGCCGAGCCGGCATCCGCGATGGCCGAGCATCGGGTTGAGCTCGCCGAGTTCTTCCACGCGCCTTTTCACCTCCGCCGGGGTCTGTCCCATGCGTTCGGCAAGTTCGGCCTGGATCTTCTCATCATGGGGCAGGAACTCGTGCAGCGGGGGGTCAAGGAGACGGATGGTGACCGGCCGCCCTTCCATGGCTTCCAGGATTTCCTGGAAATCGCCGCGCTGCTGGGGGAGCAATTTATCCAGGGCGGTGTCGTAGAGTTTCCGTGGTCCCGCAAGCTCTTCCCGGAGTGCTTCGATTCTCTTTTCGATTTTTTTCTTCTCTTCCTTGCCGGCCTGGGTCAGGGCGATTTGTTCGTTTTCAACCTGTTTCTCGATGCGCCGGACATCAGGTGCACTCAGCATCATCTGCCGCACGTAGCTGATACGCTCGGACTCAAAAAACATATGTTCGGTGCGGCACAGTCCGATGCCTTCGGCACCGAACTCCAGCCCCTGCCGCGCGTCCCGGGGCGTGTCGGCATTCATCCATACGCCCATCTTGCGGTAGCGGTCAGCCCACCCGATAAGTATCCCGAAAGCGCCGGCCAGCTTCGGCTCTTCCTGCTCTATAGCGCCGTCAAAAACCTGCCCGGTGCTGCCGTCCAGAGAGAGGATATCGCCTTCGGCAAATTCTTTGCCCGCAATGGTCACGCTTTCGGCGTCGGGCGATACGGCGCTGCATCCCGCCACGCAGCATTTACCCATACCCCGGGCGACAACCGCCGCATGGCTGGTCATCCCGCCGCGTGCGGTCAGGATCCCGACGCTGGCGTCCATGCCGCCGATATCTTCCGGGCTGGTCTCTTCCCGGACCAGTATGACGCCGGTTCCGTCGGCCTTTTCGGCTTCGGCTTCCGCCATCTCCTCGGCCCTGTCGGCGGTCAGTGCGATCTTGCCGACTGCGGCCCCGGGCGAAGCCGGCAGGCCGCGCCCCAGTTCCGCCCCGGACTGCTCGGCTTTGGTTTTGGCCTCGGGCTTGAACTGTTTGTGCAGAAGCTGCTCGATCTGGCGTGGCTCCACCCGCAGCACGGCGGTTCTTTCATCGATAAGGGATTCTTCGGCCATATCCACCGCGATCTGAACGGCGGCGGCCGCCGTCCTCTTGCCGGTGCGCGTCTGGAGCATGAAAAGCTCGCCCTGCTGGGCGGTGAATTCGAAATCCTGCATGTCCTTGTAATGTTCCTCGAGCTTATGCTTCATCTCGACGAGTTGATCATACATTTCTGCATACAGCTCCGTGGCTTCCTGCGGGTCGACATCGCTGTCGTCGAACCCGGAAAGATCCTCCTGCGGCAATCCGTTGACATCCTGGGGTGTGCGGATGCCGGCCACCACGTCTTCCCCCTGTGCATTGATCAGGTATTCCCCGTAGAGTTTGTTCTCGCCCGTCGCCGGGTTGCGGGTGAATCCCACGCCCGTGAAACTGGTATAACCCATGTTGCCGAAGACCATTGTCTGGACGTTGACCGCGGTGCCCAGAAGCCCACGGATCTCGTTGATCTCGCGGTAACGCACCGCCTGAGAGTTGTTCCATGAACCGAAAACGGCGTTGATGGCGCGCTGGAGCTGGGCCTTTGGATCCTGGGGAAACTCCTCGCCGGTATCCTCCATATAAACCTTCTTGAACTGTTCGACGATATCTTTCAGCTGTTCCGCATCGAGCTGGCTGTCGAACTTGACACCTGCTTCCTCGCGCGCCCTGTGCAGGTAATCGTCGAAATCGCTGTGCGGTATCCGCATCGCCACGTTTCCGAACATCTGAATGAAGCGGCGGTAACAGTCCCACGCAAAGCGTTCGTCTCCGCTCTGCACGGCCAGCCCCTGCACAGAATCGTCGTTCAATCCAAGGTTGAGGATGGTATCCATCATGCCCGGCATACTCTGCGCTGCTCCGCTCCTGACGCTGACCAGCAAGGGGTTCTCCGTATCGCCCAGCTTCCGGCCGGTCGTATCCTCAAGCCTTTTTATATGCTCTTCGACTTCTTCTTCCAACCCTTCCGGCCAGCCACCGACCTCCTGGTATTCCTGGCATGTCTCGGTCGTGAGGGTAAAACCGGGAGGAACAGGCAGCCCCACATTGGACATCTCGGCGAGGTTGGCCCCTTTCCCGCCCAACAG
>PUMZ01000358.1 GCA_003551565.1 Candidatus Brocadiaceae bacterium
ACTGGGTGGCCGCGTCGGTCCGCGAGGGCGAAGGCGAGGTGTCGGTGGGCGACCTCCTGGATGAGACCTACGCCGTCGGCCTGCATTTCGCGGAGCTTGACGAAGAGGTTGAAGCCGGCGACCGCGTGTTCGACGTGTACCTCGACGGCGAGAAGGTGCTTGAAGGGTTCGACGTTGTCGAAGCGACCGGCGCGCCCCTGCGCGGCGTGGTGGAGACGTTCGAGACGGATGTCAACGGCGGCGGCCTGACCATCGAACTGCGCCGCAACGGCGATTCGCAACGCGATCCGGTGATCAGCGGCGTGGATGTGACGGCGTTATAGGTGGACGAATAATAAAAGGATAGGCTGTGCAAGAAGCTTCTGTCAAAAAAGTATGAAAACGTATGAAAAGGGCAAGCGGTTACCGAGAACGAGAGATTAGGGCGAAAGATTAGGGTGAAAGATTAGGGTGAGAGATTAGGGTACCGATAGAATGAGTCATTACTTAGCGGTGGCTGCCATAAACGATGCGCCCCGAGGCATCCGATAAGTAACCGGATGCGTGGGGCGAAACGAGAAAGGAAGCGAACATGAGAAACGCGCGAAAAAAGAGGGGGACGCTGGAATCGGGACGTTTCGTCAAAAGGCTTGTGATGTGCAGCCTGGTCGTCGGGGCAACGGCGTATGGGGATGATGCCTATTGGAATCCCACCGAAACGACCGAGATCGAAATCGATGGGGAGAAGCAAGATGTGTATCTGTGGGGAACGCCCGAGAACTGGGTAAACGAGGATGGCGACCCGTGGCATGATGCAGAGGCGCCGGGGGACGGTGATAATGTGCGTATTAATAGGGGGTCCGCTGACACTCGCGCAGTCATTGCTGAGGATCAAGAGTACACCGTGAACTCGGCATCTATATCCCCTTCAGGAGAAGATGCGGAGCTTCTCATCAGTCCAGGAGCGTCCCTGACGGTTACCGGTGACAGGGTGAATATGCAAAACGACGAGACGTATACCGCGACCCTGGACGTACACGGAACGTACGTTCATACCGGTAGCGATTTTAGGCACGGAATGGGCGCTGGAGGCTCTTATATCAACCTGCATCCCGGCGGCGAGATAGACATCGGAGGGTCGTTGTCAGCGGGCATTTATGGCGGTGATAGCCACGCCGAGGTAAATATTTTCGGCGGCGCATTCAAATCGGGCGATGTCTGGCTGACCGATTCCAGAACGCTTGGCTGTTCGCCATGGGGTGGAGATTCAACCGCTGGATTCTATATCGACGGCCATAAGGCGGAACGTATTGAAGTAGGCCATTGGGGCCAATCGGAACATGGTAAAGAGGCCGTATTGGACATCGCCATCGACGATGCCGGCGTCACGCCCATCGAGGTCGGCGGGGATGTGGAGTTTGCGGACGGGGCCGAGCTGGATGTCGGTTTCTTCGACGAGGCCGACCGGATCGGCGCCTGGGAAGTCATGACCTGGAACGGCGAACTGGAAGACGAAGGGTTGAACTTCGCTTCGGACGTGGATACGGACACCTGGGATTTCGAGTTCATCGACAGCCGGGAGGGCGATGCGCCGGATACGCTCCGCCTGACCGCCGTTCCGGATCGGGAAGAACGCATACGCCGGATTGAAGACCTGGCCGGGAATCCGTCGGAGGACGTGGTCGAGATGGTAGCGGGCGTCTTGCGCGCGCGGACCCTGCAGGAGCGCCGGGAATATCTGGACGCCTTGAAGGAGGCGGGGGAACCGGCGGCGGAGGCCCTGTCCACTCCCGCGGGCGCGGCGGCAATGGAGGTTGCGCTGCGGGACGCGCATGTGGCCGAGGCGTTTACCGAGACTCTGATCGCTCTGGAGATGGAAGACCGGGCCGTGGAGGTCTTGATCGATATTGTCGAACAAGAAAGCGGAGCGATGCGGTCGGCGGCGATCAAGTCGCTCGGCCGGATCGGGAAGCCGGCCGCGGAGGAGGCGGTCCCGGCTCTTCTCCCCGCCCTGAGGGACCCGTCGGTGCGTACGGCGGCGGCGGAGACGCTTGTGACCTTGGGAGAGGAAAGGCAGGTCGGCGAATTCTTGATGGAAGTGCTCGCGGAGGCAGACAGCGAAAGAGAGCTTACCGCGGCCCTGCGGAGTCTGCATCGCATCAGCCGGAAGGCGCGGGAAGAGGTCGCCGGCGATTTCGATTTCGGAGTCTGGAAGCATCTTCTGGAGATGCCGGAAGGGCCGGAGGGAGTCCGGGCCGGGGTGGGGCCGGATGGATTGGAGAGCCGGACGCCTTATGTACGAATCGACCCGATTCGCGGAGAAGAAGGCCGGATCGCGTTGAATGCGGAGGTTTCTCCCCGGGAACGGAACTATATCACCGTTCGGGTATGGGGCAGCGAGGAGGCAACGGGGGCTCTCCAGCTGTACACGGACGACGAAGAAGAATATGAACTGGGAAATCTATGGCACTTCGGCGTCCGCTCCAAGCCTTTCCCGGACCGATGGATCTACCGCACCTATCCGATCCCGAAACCGTTGACCGAGGGGAAAGAGGAGCTGCCGCTGCGCTTGCAGGCATCCGGCGAGACGTGGGCCGTGTATTCGATTCATACGCATACCGGTCCCTACTTCGAGGTTCCGGACGATCACGAACAGGGAAAGCCCTTCGAGTGGGGGCCGCCACGGCGCGAATCGATCGAGGACGAAGAGGCCTTCCTGGAGGAACTGAAACAGCGGGCGCGGGAAAACATAGAGCGCCGGCTAAACGTCAGGGCGTCTCCAAGAAGTTCGTTCGGAACCGGCCACCGGAGTGACAGTAACGCTCTGCGGACCGTCGCTCAGGTCTATCAAACGGACTGGGGCAAGTACTTTGAGGAGGATGAGATGCCGGAAGCGGCCCGCGACATTCCCGAACAGGTGCGGGAGGCGCTCGACACGCATGTCAAGCGCCAGGCCGGCTACGGCGGCGAGCCGGG
>PUMZ01000408.1 GCA_003551565.1 Candidatus Brocadiaceae bacterium
GAAAAGTTGTTGTTGGGGTAATGAATTAGAATTTAAAGGAGGATCAATAGTACATGTATAGAAAATTTTCTATGATCACAAATGTCGGTTGGATCGTGTAATATCGAGGGTTTACGCATCTTTTCATACTATACTTTATCATGATTTCCAGAGATTTTTTACTAAAATTGCACTTCTCACGGAAAATACCGTTGTGTATGATCAACAGAAAAGTATGGATTCAAGCTTGATTTACTGATGGGAAGGGGGATTGCCAAATTGTCTGAACTGTGATAAAGTATTGCATATAGAAGAGATTTTGGGCATAAAATGCAATACTTTATCAGGAGGCGATTGCTATGTCATTTGATTCCATACGGCAACAACAAATCAATTCCCTTTTTGCTCAACAACCATGCTGGTTGATCATACCACTGGCTACTAAATTGGGGTATTCGGTGCCTTCAACGCGGCGGTTCTTACGAGAAAGCGGCTATTACAGCAGTTTTACCCACAATGGGAAGTGGTACACCCTGCGCTCGATTCCGCGATTCAATCGGGATGGTCTTTGGTTTTACGAATCTGTCGGCTTCTCGCGGGTTGGCAGTTTAACCAGTACCCTCGTTCATCTAGTTGAGCGCAGCCCAGAGGGGATGACTGCTGAACAGCTCGGCGAAAAACTCCTCTGCCGCTGTCATTCGGTTTTGGTCCAGTTGTATCGTTCTGGCAAGCTTGAGCGTCATAAACTGGGACGCTCCCATGTGTACCTCTCTGCCGATTCATCGACACAAGCCGAGCAGACCGAAGCCTTGGCTCGACAGAACCGCCCTCCGGGACAACTACCGGCCGAAATAGCGGTGTTTATCCTTGCGGAGTTCATCCGCTGCCCAGATCTTAGCTTCGAGCAATTGGCGAAAACAATAGAGCGCAGCCGGGGCATCACCCTTGAGCCGACGCAAATCGAGGCGCTCTTCGCTTTGCACGGTCTAAAAAAAAAGACCCGGCCTGCAACGCCAGAGCCTTACAGGCCTTAAGCCACTGGCAAGAGCAAGCAGTGCGAGAAATATCACCAGCAGTGCTTTTCAACCGCCCACCAGTTGTTCGGTTCGCTCCCGAAGCCAAGGTTTGTTCCTGCGGCGAGCGGCTGAAGGTGCAAAAAACCCGGCGTAAGAACGTACTCACCATGATTGGTCCGTTCATATCCTGTGAAACCGTGGCCTATTGTTCTGAATGTCGACGCACCTTTGGTTCCGATGCCCTGCTACAACTGGTTCAGCACCGCTGCAATGTCGGCTACGACATCCTGGTTTTCGTCGGTCAAGCACTGTTCCGTCGTCATCGTACTGCGGAAGAGGTTCGCGCCGAGTTGGCCGAACGCAATATTCGCCTTTGTGCCTCAGAGATCGATTATTTAGGTCGCAAGTTCATTGCTTTCCTGGCAATAGCCCATCGTCGCGCTACACCACGCATTCGCTGTGCGATGAATAGGGCCGGAGGCTATATTCTTCATCTCGACGCCACCCATGATGGAGGGTCCCCGGCTTTGATGACGGGAATGGACAGTTTGAGCCAGTTCGTGCTCGCCAATGTGAAAATTCCAAGCGAGCACGCCGATCATATCATCCCATTCCTCCGACAACTGGAAGAGGACTACGGCCGCCCACAAGCATGTGTACATGACATGGGTACCGGCATTAGTAAGGCCGTTATCACGGCTTTCCCCAACATACGTGATTTCATTTGCCACTTTCACTTTCTTCGCGATATCGGCAAAGATTATCTTGGACCGGCATATGCCCGTCTGCGCAATATTCTGCGCAAACATGCTGCCAGTACCCGCTTACACGCACTAGCCCGAGAAATGCAACCACTGCTCAACAAAAAGAGCAACCCATGCGAACCTTTGGTCGAAGCGATCAAAACCTTAAACCCTCTAAAAAGTAACGAATCCATCTCCATGGCTGCTAGCTACTCGCTGGTTGTTTGGGCCTTGCATGGGAAACATTGTGGGGACGGTTACGGCTTTCCCTTCGACCGGCCGTTGTTGGAATTCGCTAGACGACTGCTGGAACTGCATCAACTCATGCCGCAACTGTCGGACTTGCTCTTGATCGGCGATGAACCTCAGAAAAAACAGCCCGCCTCCAAACTGTTGATCCAAATAGGCCGCATTGCCGAGGACCAGGAAGTATGCCAAGTAGTGGAAGAATTGCATCGGCGCTGCCAGGTTTTCGACCGCCTGCGCAATGCCATGCGCATTGCTCCAGCGGGTGGAAGTAACGGCTTGAATGATGAGGGCACGGCCGAGGAGATGTCATCCATCCGCCAAGGTGTGAAGAAGTTCCACCACCAACTCAGACTCATCAACGAGTTGGTAGCCGACCCGCTGAGCCAAAAAATGGCAGCACAGATTGACAAGTACGGCGATAAACTCTTTGCCGATCCTATTACCGTTACGGCCCCGGATGGCCCGATCACCATATATCCTCAGCGCACCAACAACATCCTGGAGCAATTCTTCCACAGCGTCAAGCGAGGGTACCGTCGTAAAATAGGCAATAATTCTATGCAGCGGGTGCTGCAGGCCATGCTGGCCGACACCCCACTTGTGAAAAATCTAGATAATCCCGACTATATGAAAATCCTGCTCGACGAAAAAACCAACCTCGAAGAACTGTTCGCCGAGTTGGGACGGCCCTGCTCCTCTGAACTTTTGGGGTTGCGTGACGACACCAATCGCATTTCCCCGGGATTTAGCAAGCTCATGAAGTTGCCACATTTGCCCAACCAACTAATCCAATCGCTCACGATGGGGGTAAACATGGTCCAATCCAACTGAATGTTGGGTTAATAGCGAATTTGGAATGGAATTTTGGCCTTTTCTCTAACAAAATTTATTATGCCTGATCGTATTATTGTTCATGATGGGAGAGTAACCGTAAAGAAAAAAGATTTTTTGGAA
>PUMZ01000118.1 GCA_003551565.1 Candidatus Brocadiaceae bacterium
CCTCTCACCCGAATCTGGAGGGGCGAAAAGGAAGCAAAAACATGGGATGCCGTTGTCTTTAATAATCTCAACGGGATCTGAGTGCTACAATTTTCAAAAGGCCCGACTTTCTTTATACCATTTCATAGACCAAAGAAAAAAATAACATAAAGAATGTAACAACAGTACGATGAGTAGCTTTCTTCAGGATTTCAGGTTCTACAGTGTGTATCGGCGCCGGACAAACAGCGGTTGACCTGCCCGCTGCAGGCAGGCCCTGCGGGCGCGTCCTCGGTGGCGCAGATGTGGTCATGCGGGTTAATGGACGCAGCAAAAGCGTTTCGTTCCGGATGGGGCGACCTGTGGTTTCACTGCGGTCGCTCACTTATTTTCAAGATATTTTTTGTGGGCTTTGTTCACCCCCTCAACAAATCTTTCCCACTCATCGAACTGAAAGCCACAACTTGCCGATACGTCCGCTGAAGCGATGAAGAGCCCGACCTCATCGCCTTCCATTTCGGCTCCCATGGACAGCACTTCGCCGATCCTTGTTTCTTCCAGTAACGTTGTGCTCATTCGTCGCCTCCGTGTTTAAAAGGGAAATTTCCATGTCTTACGCACGATTTTTCTGCCGATGTATTTGTTTTTCGCCCTGCGGGCGATGCGCTTTGGATCGCCGCTGGAGACCTTCTCAACGTCGTTGGCCGCTCTTGCAAGCTTGTAGAGGAAACTTACCGTTTTGCCCATTGTCCGCCTCCTGAAAATTTTTCAGAATGAACCCGATGCCCCATCACGTCAACTCCGCTTCCCGGACGGGTGACATGCTCAACTCACAGATACGCGGGGTTGCGCTGCCATACCGAGAACGTCAGCGCCGCTGCAAAACTCACCCAACCAAGGTAAGGCAAAAGTAACATCCCTGCAAGTGGCTTGATACGCCAGAATGAAACGGTTGTTGCAATGATGAGCACCCATAAAATAAGGATTTCGACAAAAGCCACAGCACCCATTCGCCACGCAAAAAACAGCCAGGTCCAGAGCGCATTAAGGAGCAGTTGACTGAAGAACAATGTGAAGGCCGTTCGTGCTCCACTCAATCCATTTTCCCGCCACGCTATCCAGCCCGATATGGCAATAAGCAGATACAGAACCGACCATACGGGGCCGAAAACCCCCGCAGGCGGCGCCCATGCCGGCAAGTTGAGTTGCGCATAAAAATCACCGGCCTGCGCGGAGGCGAGAGAGCCGGCAGCGGCTGCCGTAAAAACAATCAATATCCATACGAAAAAACCGATCCCCTGTTTTTTCTCAGAAATTTCTGGCATTCTATTCTCTTTTTTCATCTCCCCGGAAGTCAAGAAAACAAGCCGCGGTCCTTGTGACAACAAACGCCATGAGCAACCGCACAAAAAACAGTACGAGCAGATTGGCCCCCAGAGCTGCAAAAATCAGGTTGTCTTCAATTATTGAATGACAGATCGCCATGAAGATGCCCAAAAGCAACAGATCCCTTTTCCCCAATAGACCCCGGTTCCCATATTCTATAATCACCGCAGCACCGTAAAAAACACCAATAAACAACCCTATGAACAGCGGAAAGGCCGCCTCCGGAGGCAAAGTCAGGCAGCGCGTCAGGGGCTCAAAATACGAAGAAAGCCGTTTCAACAAATTATAATAGGTGACATACTCAAGGAAAATCATAATGGGCAGAATGATCACGGCGAGCAGGAGCAGCATGGCGCCGCTTCTGACCAGAGATTCCTGTATAATAGCGAGCAACCCCATTGTATTATGCACCCACCAGTAGATATGCCGCGTTCAATGCAAAACCAAAAAAAAATGCTGACGCCATACGGAAGAGTATCGACTGCCACGGAGAAAACCCCGTCGTTTTCAAAACCGGAGATTCCATCAATAAAGAATGACTGGTAAGGATGATGAGCGCCACCACCGTGACCTCTCGTGAAGAAAGCGACAACGAACCTATTGAACTGACTGCGGCGTATATGTTAACAAAAAAGCCGAGCAAGACAGGCAAAGCCGCTTCGCCCGGGAGCCCCAGAAGTCGCATAAAGGGCCCGAACCGTCCGGCAATTGGCTGAAGCAGCTCAAACTCAGAAAGTATTGCCATCAGAAAAACGACAGGGATGACCACTTTTGACAATACGAGCAATGTTTTTAATGTCTTTTTTGTCGCTTCGATGATCGGTCCCGCCGGCGGCAGTTTCATATTCCTCTCCGGAGCTTATATCACCCGATACAAGTTTGCTCGAAAGCATGAACTTCCCCGCATATTTCATAAACAAAAGGCAATAATCAAGATATATCCTTATCGCCACGAGTTTCGTTGAATCGGTTGTCAGATATGCCTTTTCATGGTTCAGCTCTTTCATACGGCGCATTGCAAGGCCGACAAGTGGTTTCCCGAGTTTTTTGCCTTGATGTTCAGGGAGAATTCCCAGGAAATGCAGCCGCCCATACAGCTCTTCCCCCCAATATCCATACCATGCCGTCACGGTGCCGACAGGGTGACTTTTTTGTCCGCACGTCAAAAAAATACAGCGCCGTTGCATGCCGTTGTCATACGGTTCGAACTCCGGAAAACGCTACGCTAACAGAGCGACGCTTGAAAGCGTCCACCACGAGCCGTGTTTTCGGTCACGTGCCCCGGCCGCCATCCCCGCCGGATTAATTCCACGGCAGGAGGATCACTGTGGTTCTGCGCCGCCTGGCGCCGCCTTTATCATATGACCGTACAGGGATGAAGTCAAGCAGCAAGCCCTCTTTCCCCGATCATGAAATGAACCCCTCTTTACTGCCCTGCTCCGACCACTTGCCGTCGGCCTCCATACTGACGGCTCTGGCAAAGTCCGACATCTTCACTTTTGCTTTCTCCCCGCGTGCCGCAATGATACGGGCACCGTTCAGCACCGCGTTCTTGATCTCGCCGCCGGTCAGATCCGCCTCCGCGAGCCTGTCGAAATTTACTTTTTCATCAAGCCGCACTTCGCGCATGAAAATACAGCGGCGTTTGCTTTCTGCCACATCTGCACCACCGTAACGCGTGAGAAAGCGACTTATCGCATCAACACGCCAGCAGCTTTGCAACACATCACCCGGGTCAGCTGGCATTACTGGTTGCGGGGTTCCTTCAGGTGTCCGGTAAAACGAGGTTTTTACCCGGTTTTTTCCGATACGGAACGCCATTTGACCCTGCACCCGGTTTGTAATAGAGTTAAAGCAAGGCTGCTGACGTTTACTTTCAGGGGACAAATGGTGGGTAAAAAGGAAAAACCGTCGATGTGTTGAAAATGGTGTTAAACGCATGGTTTTAAATTCCCAAGAAACCTGAGTTTTTGCCGTTCTCTGCGTTCTCCGCACCTCCGCGGTGAGACTTTTTTAAACCGCAGAGGCGCAGAGGGCGCAGAGGAAAAGATTAAATTTAACGGGAGGAGAATCCATGATTACGGAAAACATATCCTGGAATGAGCCGGAGAAGATACCGCAGGAACTGGAAGAGCAGATCAAGAACCTGACTTCAGAGTCTGTTATTGATACAGAAGAAAAAGCCGCCGCTACGCGTGCTGCAGTAAGTTTTATAGTATTGCAGCACCTCTCCAAAATGCTGAAAGCCGAGCTTGAAGGCAACGAGCGTGGGCGGAAGATTTTCAAGGCTTTTGAGGATATCGCGGCGAGGAATCTCAGTACACTGGTCAACACTTTGCCGGAAACAGATTGATGCCGGCTGGGGGGTTAATGATGGCTCTGTATTCGCATTCGAAACTGTCCGCATTCCAGAATTGTCCGCGCCAGTACTGGTTCAGATATATGGAGAGAACTCAAGGCGAAATTAACGGGCTGGTGGCGCGAAGAATCAGGCATATCGTTGAATCTGCGTTTTTACGGGGGGTGCCCTGCGGGGTG
This sequence comes from Candidatus Brocadiaceae bacterium, assembly GCA_003551565.1. Classification (GTDB taxonomy): domain Bacteria; phylum Planctomycetota; class Brocadiia; order SM23-32; family SM23-32; genus PUMZ01. Next base: position 3,904 of record PUMZ01000118.1, read on the forward strand.
GATGCCATGTCGTGCAATGCTGCGGGATCTCATTGACCCAATTCTCATGATAGTCTATCATCACAGGGAGGGAGTGGTTCGCTGGATATCGCGTTGCACCTTTTGACAGGAGGATTCGGATGAAACTCTTTTTTAAGATGTATTTAACCTGTGCCCTGACGCTGATGTGCGCCGCAGCCGCCATGGCCGTAGGGGAGGACAATTCCATCGGAAGGTTCGGAATCACCTGGACATTCGACCGGGAGTTGTCGGAGCAGGCGGAACCCGGCAAGTACCAGTACGGCCGCTTCGCCAACGGGGACTTCTGGGTACGCAATCCCGACGAGGAAAGCCGGGAGGTTCGGGTCATCGGCATATCACCGGAATCCATCGCAGTGCAGTTTGAGTTCAAAGCATCCGGCGGCATAACGGGCACGTTTGGGGAAGACGCCACCGTTACCCAGGACAATACGGATGCCACCGGTAAAGTTATCGCACAACACGACGGCACGTTATACCTTTACGATGTCGACGGCGAATTCAACACCACCGACACCATTTCCGATGGTTCCGCTTCCATGGTGGCCGATACGATCAACAAACGCATCATCAACGGATCGATGCTTGAGCCGCCCGTTCAGCGAACCCAGGGATACGATTCATATATCTATACCTGGCATGAGCGCCGCGGGGTGTTGTATGGCCCGGCTTACGATGACGCCCTCAATGCCGCGCGCCACGGAGGAGAACCCCTCTCCATTGACAATCCCCTCGTAATCGCACCTGATGACGGGCAGGCCGAATCTCTTGTGAGCACCGGCAGCGCTGCACCGGAACTTAGAAACACCAGGCGTCTGGTCCGGACTGCCGCTATTTTAACCGTGGTTGCCGACGAACCTTCCGAAGGAAGTTTCAGACCTTCTTACTTTCCCATCGAGAACAAAGCGGTTGAGTTTAACATCGATGTGTTTGCCGACAACGACGTGTATAATTCTGTCCTTGAAAGCAAGCCTCCGGTCCCGTCCGTGCCGGATTGGGAAGATGCCGGGGGCTGGTTCGAAGGGCCCTGGCTTCAGCATGTGCCGCACTGGCACAGTGGCGGCATTGTCGCTCGCCGGCACCAGCACGGCTACGGACGCCAGGATGCCACCCGGGTGGGGGTTGCGGCGCTGATGCTCAATCTTGATTATGACGATTCGACGAAGGAAAAGCTTTTGACGCGATTTGTTCAGCTCGGCATCGATTTATTCGGAGCTGTTCAATGCGCCCGGCAAGGTAACGGCGTGTACGACCACTGGAGGGCAAATGGCGGGCACAACCATGGACGCAAATTCCCCGTCCTTTTTGCCGGTCTTGTGCTGGGGGATGAAGAGATGATGACCATCGGCCGTCGGACGGGACAATACGTTTACTATGATGATGACGGTGAACCTCACGAGGACTACGGAGAAGGCAACCCACCGCCCGATTATTTCCATTTTGCCGAAGACGATCAGATTTTTTATGTCAGGCAATCCGATATTGAGAATCGTGATTATGAGCAGGACGATTCAGGCCTTCCCGAATGGAGGATCCGCCAGGCCTGGATGCCGGGGCATGGAAGCAGTAACTGGAACGCCCGCTACCGCAACGTCGTCGGATGCAGTCTGTCGGGATATGTCCTGGCCCTGCACATTATGGATTCGGCGGTTGAGGCCCGTTACGGAACGGGGGCCCGGGATCTTTGGAATAATCCTGCAATATTTGATTACACGGACCGTTACGTCAGAAAATATGACGGCGAGCATGGGGTCAACAGGGCCCATTTCCACCGGTTCCAAAAAGATATGTGGGATGCTTACAGAGACGATTATCCGCCTCTCTGGACCCCGGATTCAATGCGGCGCTGAGGCCGGACAGCCTGTTTTTCTCTCGAGTCTCCAGTGCCGTAGCTGTGGCAAAAAGCCGCACTTGGCGTAGACAAACACACGGGCGTTTGCTTTCTGCCGCATCCGCATCACCGAGAACGCATGAAATAAGCGGGGTATCCCAATTTCCGTTTCTTCCTTGTTCTCCCATGCAATGAATTCTGTCTGTACATCGCGGGTGAGTTTATTGTACGGGGCGGGCGCCAGGCGGTTTCATTGCCTCGAAATGATCCTGAACCTCCGATTCCGTCAGCTCGCGATCGTAGATCGCCACGCGGTACAACGCGCCCGCCCAATAGCGCTGGCCACCGGTTTCAGCGCCCAGCACAAGCGGATAGCTGGCATCCCAGTTGCTGAGGTCCCCGCCGCGAAGTTCAGAAGCGATGATCTCGCCATTACGGTAGATGCGCAACGTCGAACCATCAAAAGCGGCCACAACATGCTGAATCTCCGTATCGAGGGCGTCGTCGCCATTCATCTGGGGCTGACCGTTATCGTTTGTTTCGGTTGTTCGCACTCGCAGCGTTATGCCGTTGTTGGAATTACCGTGCTGGCCGTGGCCCAGAGTGAAGTTGCGATCACCGGTGCCCTCCGAATAGCTGACGATCCGTGCCGGCCCTTCCTGCTCGGCTCCGTCAGGTTTCAGCCATACCTCGACGGAAAAGCGTTCCGTATTCCCGATGCGGTCATGCAGCTTCTGAGCTGCGCCCATGCTTTTTAAATGTCCCCTTTCACCATCAACAAAGATTCCATTTCCTTCCCCCAGCCATTCCGCCCCGCCCAACAGCTGCAGATCAAGAGGATCACCGAATCCGCTGTGGTCTGCCGCAATATCACCCTCCCCTTCGCTCAGCGGGTAGAAAGCGATCAGCCCGACCGGTTCCGGCTCATGGGTCCTGATTTTCGGGCTTTTCCCGGTCATCGTGCGATCGTCCGCGTCGGTCGCAGTCACCACATGTTCCGTCCACGGCTCGGTGGAGCACGTCAACGTGACGGTGGCGATCCCGGACGAATCGGTCGGTGTTTGTTCATCGCTGACTTTGCCGCCGCCGGTCACGGACCATTGCACGACACGCCCGGCTTCTGCCACTGAAAAGCCTTCTTCATCGACCAATTGCGTGCTGACAGTAATCGACTCACCGGCAGCCGGCGCCGTATCGCTGACCGACACGGGATGCCGGGTCGGATCGCGAAAACCGGTTTGGGGGTCGCGAGCCATCATCGCGTCGATTTCCCCGGCTATGATGCCGGGCGGACGTTGCTCGATCTTGTACCGGTGCCGTCCGTGCGGATCACTGTTCCAGGTATTGGATCCGTCATCTTTTACCTCGATCCACCCCTTCCCGGAAAGCTCCCAATATTCCGCCGCAGGCCCGTTGTCAATGGCGCGAACGGCATATAATACGCTCGCCTGATCCCAGCTCGGGCGACCATCCAGTGCTCCCCAGAGTTCGTAGGCCCTGCGCACGATATGCGTGCCGGGCAAATCGGCAAGCGCCGGTCCGGTCCTGATACGATGTCCGATTTCATAGCCACTGAATATGATCGGAGTCGGCCAGTTTTCGAACGCATATTGAGATGCGGCACGATCCGATCTCACGTTATATTCTCTATGCCCTGCCATGGGTCCCCATCCGCCTCACATGCAGACCCAGAGGCGCACCTTATTGGCCACAAGCTCATCCCCCGGCAGGTCGCTATGCTCGCAGGGTCCGCTTTGCAGCAAATCCCTGAAGTTGGTCATGTACCCGATGCTGACCATCACCACGCCGGGATTTTCATCATCGATATCCGGTTCGCTCGCCAAAGTCTTACGGTAGATATCCATCACATCGGGTGCATCATCGGCATCCTCCCAATGATCGTGGCAGCGGGGATATTCACCGGCTATTTCTTCGGTGTAACGGCTGCCGGCAGAAACCCCGCTTGCTTTGACGGTCCCAATGGGTATGTCGGGGCGGCCATACCATGTGTTGAACGCATCGAGGACCAGGACGGAGTGCCGGTTTCCGGCGGAGACCCCCATGGCAAGAATGTCGGCTTCGCCGCGGTCCGCAAGAGCGTGCAGCACCGCCACCGCACCAGCGTCGTCACAATCACTGGCAAGGTCGGTATCCAGTATCACGCGGACCGGCCTTTCGGGGAGTGGATCAAGGTCTTTTTTTTCCCATGCCGCCTCCTCCATCCTGCCGTGATCAGCAGAATCCGATGAGTCTGAAGCCACATCACCTTCTCCTTCATTGAAGTGAACGATCATATCAACTACTATACGATCATGCAAGCCCGAACCCGGTCCGAATCGAAAAGCGCGCATCGCCAAAACAGCGCGCGGGAGGTGAAGCCATCAGGGAAGAAAACCTTCAGCAAATCGAATTAACCAACCAGAGGGGCGGCCGCATCCTCAGTATTGTCGACCTCATCAACGCCGGCACTCTTTCAGCCGGTGCGGCGGCGTTCTGCGGAGCCGCGATCAGGGCGGGCAGCAGCTTTTTCACGGGCGCGGTACCCGGCGGAGCGGGCAAAACGACCCTGATGGCCGCGCTCCTTGACTTCCTGCCACAGGAGGAACGGATCATCACAGCGTCCGGTATGGAACCCATAGAGGATGCCGCCGCCGCGGCGGGCGGCGGCCGTCCCGTATGCCTGCTTGCACACGAGGTAGGCGCCGGCTCCTGGTACGGTTATATATGGGGCGAAAGCGCAAGGGCGTTCCTCATCGCCGGAACGACCGGTGCGCGCATCGTTACCACACTTCACGCCGACAATCCCGTGCAGGTTCGGGAAGTCTTCGCCCGATGCGGGATTGGCCTGGAACAGGCGTTTTCCCCGGAACTGCAATTGTTCATACAACGGATCGGAAGGACTCCACAACGACGGGTCACCGCCATCTATACCCGGACGAACGGACGGATGCGGCCCGTATTTCAGTGGAGTGCAAGTAACGACGTTCTGGAAGCAGCGGTGCCGGTGGCCGAGCTCATCACAACAACATCATCGGCACTGGAGACATCACCGGATGAGTTCGAAAAAAGCTGGACAGAATGCACAGAATTGCTCGGTGATCTGCGCAGGCGGAAAATCAACACATTCGGGGCGGTGGCCGCCGCCCTCGCCAACCCGGGGGAAACACCCCGCCCATAGCCCGTTTTTCCCACGGGTCCCCGCGCTGCGGCTGTACCGGGAGGCATTATCTTTCTGTGAGGCGCAGGATACAGCGAACCCGTTGAGTTGCGGATAAGCAGATTACATACTATAATTATGATCGGCTTGATTCAGGCTTCGAATCCGGGACGCCTCTGGAATATGATTATGGGAACACGCGGACTGCTTTGGGTTTTGTTTTCGTTTGTCGCAGTCGGAGTTGTCACCTCCTTTGTTTATCGCTCCTGCGAGAGCGGGTGGGTAGCGCTCCGTCAAGCCCGGCGCCTGGAACGGCGGGGGCTTCACGAAAAAGCTTCACAGGAATATTTGCGTGCTGTCCGGAACGGTGTTCCTCAGGATATGGTTATCCACAGAATCCTTCATTTGTATCAGTCCACCGGCAACAGCAGTTTTTTGCAACCCCTCAAAATTTTGGTTGCCGGAGAAAAAGGAGAAGGCGTGGGTCCTGCACTTGAGATGATTGCGGATGCGGAATATTCCATGGGCGATTACATGGAATCTTCCCGCACTTATGGACTGGCAGCAGAGGTCCATCCGGGGCGTAAGCACCTCCACGTCAAGCGTGCCAGGAGCCTTTTTTTCGCAGGACGCCCTGAAGAAGCCGTAGAAAGCTACCAGTTGTTTTTTGAAAAAAAGGAGGTCAATGCCGATGCTGCAATGCCGCGATAAGAATCCCCGGGACGTTGCTTTCAGAGTGCTGAGAACCGTGCTGGTTGTGTTTTGTCTTCTGGCTGTTTCGGCCCGTGTTGCAGTGGCGCAAAACGAATCCCCGGTGGTCGTTCCGGATGAGGCGCCACCGCCCGAGGAGGAAGTCCATATCCCCGCCCCGACTCCGGATCTTTCGGGGCAGGAGGTGCCGGATTGGGTTGCACGATGGGAACTTGCCAGGGTTTTGAGCTACCTTGATCGGCTGCAGGAGTCTGCTTCCGAGTATGAAAAGCTGCTTGCAGCAAAGCCGGATCTCCAGGAAGCTCAACTGGAACGGATCAACATACTCGCCAGGCTTGGGGATAAAGAGCAGGCGGGTGCCTTGCTGGACGCCATCGATCAGGAGGCGTTTGGGCCGGAAGAGAAACTGCTCCTGGCCGATGCCTATGTTCAAATGGAGGAATACGGGCCGGCCGAAGAGATTTACCGAGACCACCTCGAGGCGAATCCGGAGGCGGATAATGTCAGGCTCAGACTGGCCGAGGTGTTGAGCTGGAACGAAAAATACGATGAATCGATCGCCCAATACGAAATGTTGCTCGAGCAAAGGCCGGAGGATATCAACCTGCGGCGCAAATATGCATTCGTGCTTATCTGGGCCGGAGATCAACAGAGGGGGGCCGAGGAGCTTCAGAAAACACTGGATTAACCCGCAATCGCACACGAAAGGTTGAGCTCAGGCATCCGATGAAAAAAATAATGCCATGCCTTTACATTTTTGCCGCAATTTTAGCTTTCCCACTTCCGAATTTGCATGGTGGAGAGGGTCGCATATCCGATGCGGAAGCGAGACTGGAGTTGGCCCGCATTCTGGCCCGAGAAACTGCGACCCGTGATGATGCGCTCCGGCATTACCGGCGGTTGCTCGAAGCAAATCCGGATTCCCCAGCGCTCCACCTGGAAACCGGAGAAGTGAAGCTTCGGATGGGGGATTTTATAAAAGGGGTCCATCACCTCGAGAAAGCCGCTTCGTTGGATCCCGGTGCGATGGGGATTACGTCGCGGGTCTGCGGACTCATGATGGAATTCGGGGCATTCTACCGGGCAGAAACCCTTTACCGGAACTTTTGGGAGGAGAATCCCGGCGCCACGGAAATTGCATTGGCGCTGGCCGACCTGATGGCCGCCTCGGACAGGTTCCCGGATGCGGAAGGGATTTACAGCGAGTTGCTGCTGCGGGAAGAACCGCCGGGGCGATTGGTATTGGAAGCCATAGCTCACCTGCGCTTGTTGGAACACAGGCCGGAAACTGCCGCAGGTCTGGCCGGCGAAATCCTCCGCGAACATCCCCGGGATCCGCAGTGGCTCCGGATCAAAGCTCAGGCGCTCGATGCAATGGGGAAATACGATCAAGCAACGGAGCTTTACGAAAAGCTGCTTGGACTGGATACTGAAGAAAGGAACGCGGACACAAAGGTGGAGCTCGGCAGGCTTGCCGGGAAAAAAAAGGAAGCCGGGACCGCCCGGCAATGGTTTGAGAGGGCCCTGGAAGCCGCGCCCTCCGATGCGCGGGTGTTGTTTTACTTTAAAGATCAACACACCGATCCTGCACCAAATTTCTGGGAAGCAGCCCCCGACTACGACGTTAACCCTCCGGAAGATTTCATTGTCTGGGGGGAGTTATACAGAAACCACGGGTTTCCGCAAAATGCTGTTGCTTCTTACAGAAAGGCCCTGGAAGCTGACGAACTCGCGTATGTACCCCGCCGGGGCCTCGCCCTGGCACTGGCGCAGGCCAATCGATATGACGAGGCCCTTTCGGTGCTGGAGAGGTTGGATGAAGATTTTCCCGAAAATTACCAGGTTCTGATCGCCATGGCCCGCATATCGGGCTGGAAACGGGACTATGATCGCTCCATGCGGCTTTATAATACCCTTCACGCCCGGAATCCCGGCGATATCGTTCCTCTCAGGGAGCAATCACGGACCGCCATGTGGGCCGGGAAACCCGCTTTGGCAGAGGCTGCGCTGGAAAGAATACTGCATCCGGGCGTTGACACCCGCCTCCGGGAACGGCTTGAGAATATGAAAGAAAAGGGAGGTTGGGAACCCCATATCCGGACCCTGTCCGGGACTCAAAGCAGACGTTCCGATTCCGAAGCCCCTTTCCTTTTGTACGAAAACCTGCATCTTCACTTTATGGATAAGGAGGACGAGTTGCCGGAAAATCTCCGTACAGCACTGCGGTCGGTTTTACTGGAGCTGCTTCCGCTCTACCGCTGGCAGAAAGTCACCTGGCTGGAACACCATGCCAAAAAACTCGTTTATGAGGGAAAACTCCGCACCGCTCTGCCCGTTTACCGTGAGCTTCTGGATCTTGAACCCGGCAATCAGGAAGCATTGTTCGATTACGCCCAGATTAACTGCCGAATGGGGCTTTGCCGAACAGAGCGGGATGCCTACGAGCGGCTGCTCCGTATATCGCCCGCACACGATTTGGCGGCAAGGGCCCTGGAGAGGCGCAAGAAACGCAGCCGTCCGGCGGTGGGCGTCCGGCATTTCTACTGGAAGGAAGAGGGCCGTGATGAACTCTCCGGCATGACGAGGGACCGTTCCGCCCTGACGCTGGAGTGGCCGCTCCAATGCAATCATATCCTCTCCCTGACCAAAAACCGCTATGCGGAGAAGCCACACCTGCGGAGCGGAAGGGTCTCGGGATGGGGACAGGAGGCGGAGCTGGAAAGCGTTTTCAACCGGTATCTCCGCACGGAATTGGGGCTCGCCCGCAAACGCTACAGCGGCGATGGCCCGACCCATACCGGATATGCCAGGGCTTTCATCAATGCGAAAGATGCCGCCGAATTCGGATTCGGATACGAAAGGCAAACAGAATATTCCAACCTTTTTGCCCTGAAACGGGATACACATTCAAACCGGTGGTGGCTCTCGGCCGGCACGCACCTGACAGGAGAGCTGGGCGTGGGCGCAAGAACACAATATATCGAATACACCGATGACAATTACGGCCGGCATCACAGCGCACATGTCTCTTACCGGTTTTCGGACTTCCCCAGGATATTCCGGGCAACCCTGCGCGGGGATATGCGCCATACCACCAAAGAAAACGAGTACGTTTTCGATGGGGGAGAGCTCGAAGATATAATACATCCGTACTGGACCCCACGCCATTATCGCTCGGCGGCATTGACCCTCAACTGGCGGCACGACATTTCTGAATTCTTTTTTTGCGGCAGTGCCCAAAACTATTACGATCTTGAGCTGACCGGCGGGCTTCCGAGCGATAACAATAATTATATCCAGTTAGGAGCCGCCTGGCACTACGAATTTGCGCCGCATTTTACCCTGCATGTGCAAGGACGGATTTACAGGTCCGGCGATTGGGATTCCGATTCGTTGACCATGGGGCTGAAAAAGAGGTTTTGACGCCTGTCCATGAACACACCAGACAGCACAGATCAGGTTCATCCCCCCGGCATAAGCTTCTGGGGGGTCATTATCCTTGCCGGTGCGTTGATGGCCGTGGTATACGGTTTGGTGAGGACCGTGCTGCTTTTTTTTGCCGAATATGCATGGCATGAATACGTTACCGCCGGTGCATTGCTTTTGGCGGAGCTTTTCATCATCATCCATGGCGTGGGCTACCTGCTGAACGTGCTCAGGATGAGGAACAAACGGGGCCATCAACAGCCCCGGCATGCGCTCCCGGAAGATCCGCCGAAGGTC
>PUMZ01000357.1 GCA_003551565.1 Candidatus Brocadiaceae bacterium
GGGTGGCGTAAAAGCTGTTTCCTAAACCCAGAGTGGAAGACGTAAAAAGAAAATATCCCATGGCCCGCTCCCTGCCTTTACCCCTGAGATGAGAAAGTACCCGTTCAAGTTGACACCTTTGAGAGAGGAGATACAGGTCATAGACATCTCTTAAATGTACTTTTCCCAACCTGTATCCTGAATGGACAAGCTGGCTGTGAATGAAGTTATGGACGACCTGATGCTCCTCGCAAGGCACGTAACAGTTTTTTTGTCCCTCTATCTCCCTGCAGCCGCTGAGAACCATGTCAGCAGTGAAGTCTGCCGAATACCGGCCAGGCACCGGCATCCGGTGCAACTCAACAGCCGCCGGCACGTCCTCACGCCGAAGCGTATGGTAATGGTGGTGGGGTGTGCCGCAGCCGTGCTTATACTCCGGCACATCACCGCACTGCCACCAAATCTTGTAATTTAAATCCTCCATCACACCGACCGCAGCGGAAAAATCGCTCTCCCGCACCAAAAAATCAATATCGCCCATCATGCGCTCGGCCGGATCCTCATAGAGCTCGTCCAGTAAATGGGCGACACCCTTCAGATAAACCGGCTCTATGCCTTTTGAATGCAGCGCAGAGCTTATCTCCCTGACCTGTCCAAGGAGCGCCTGATTGCGCTCCCTGTTCATCGAACACAAATATTCCATATGCTCGTTCAGCTCATCGGGAAAACGATCGGTAATATCGTGTCTTTTGAGTTTCAGGTAAACGGCCGGCAGGACCAAATGCGCATCGCATAAAGAAACAAATGCGTTTAACGGTATACCCCCAGACGGTAACCCCTCGATGACAGCATCTCTCAGGAATGGCCGCTCATCGAGCGTAAGGCATTGTCCGGTAAAATAGAAGAGGTGAGATAAATCCATGTTATCTATATTTTAACTTGAAATTTTAACGTAGAATTTGCACCTAATCTTCACACTTTTACTTAACTTTAACCATCATCCTTTATTAAGGGGCCTGGCACGTATAGCACGCATCCTGCGTGCGCTGACAGGCAGGATGCCTGTCTTACATTAATGGCCGAAAGAAAATTTTAAAATAGAGTTCCGCATACAACAGGTTCGTAGTGAGCCCTTTCAAGGGCTCCGGAGTCCTGACATTGCTGCGTGTCCCCAGGGACGCTTGAAAGCGTCCACTACAAGCCGGGCCTCTGGTCGTTAGTCGCTGCTCGCTGGTCCTTTCGTCCACGATCCGAAAATACTCAGCGCACCACGTTAAGAGTTCACCAACTTTTTGCCCATAAAATAAAGAAAATCACACTGAAGATATTAAAAAAAGTTCCCGTACGGCTTCGATCATCTTTTCATTATCCGAATAATTCAGCCGATAGCACTTCAGCCCCGCGAACCACTCGAGAAAATCCCGGGCATTCTTCTCCGAAGGCTGAACCCAGGCATCCGGCACGAGCATCGCAAAAGCCTCCTCCAGCAGCATCTCTTCCAGATGCACGGCTTCCGCATCGGGTTGATAGCGAGCGTACACCAGAGCCTCGCAGTTCATCTTCTGCGGCCGTTCCAGCCCTTCAACGCCGATTCCCCCAACCGGCAGGTAGCAGACCGTTTTCCCCAGCCCCGCATAGTGATAGCTGCGCGCGCTTTTCAGCGACGGATACCGGGCCGAGAGCAGTCCCAGCGCCTCTTTCTTGACTGAAATAGCGGCCGGATTCCTGTAAGCATCGCCCGTGCCCCCCTCCAGCGGAAGGAAATCATCGGCCAGCACATCGAAACCCACCGACATCAGCAGCGCCGAGAGCGTGCTCTTCCCCGCCCCGCTGTCGCCCGCAAACACCACGCAGCTCTGTCCGTCACTAACCCCGGCCGCATGAAGAACGCCCATCCACTCATCCTCCGCCTTGCCATACAACCTTTCCATCAACCGGAGTGAAAACTGCCCGGTGAAGGTATGCTCCTCATCTTCCGGCCAGGCACCCACAACCTTCCCGTCAATATTAAGAACGTAGTTCCCTGCGCGGTGCCCGACCCTGAAATTATGATCAGGCGGTGCGTCCGGGCTGACCTCAAGATGAGCCAATCGGGGATGGAGGAGGTATTCCGTTCGGGCCGTGGAATAAACGACACAAAAACGCCGGCCGTGAATGCGGTAAAACCTTTCCGGTAAAGAAGATTGGACTTCAGCAATGCCGGGTACTTCAGCGTCAGGAATCGGATAGGTTTGATGATAATCCCCTTCTTCATTCAGAAGCCCCTTGATCGTCTGACGAACTTCATGTTCCAGTTCGGCCGCGCGCTCTTCGCTGATATTCATCTCTGACCGGCAATAATCAAGGACTTGACGGCGCGTATGCCCCGCGAGGATGAGTGCGGCCAATCTGCCACGCGGCGGGGTGCATAATACGTACTGGTTGGTATCGGGAAGCCAAACGGCTGTCTTCCGCCCGATGGTGCCGGTAACGGCCGCAGATCGAACTGTTTTCCCGTTTTGTGTAATCACTCTTTGATAGGAGATTCAACGCTCTTGAAATGGGATGCCTTCGGCGCAGTAATGCGTAACGCCGGGATTAATGCGAAGTAAACCGTATTACATAAGTCGAAAGTCGTCAGTCGCTGGTCCTTGTGAAGACTCAGCCATATACGCTACATACAGTAAGCCCGGAGCACCCGACATCGACCCGTAAATAATCGTATCACGGCAGCCACCAGGGAAGTTCTTCAGCGTCCCTTCGACCCGTAGTACCATAATCCTCATCGGTAGCACCTTCCGGCTCGTACGGCGAATCTCCAGCCGATGCCTTCGGGCTGAGTACCATCATGGTCACGGAAGTGACAGCCGCGTACTTACCGGCCTTTTTCATCACCTCGCGTCGGCTTATCTTTTTATTGTCATTATTTTTCATCTCTTCGCTCATGTTCGCTCCTTATTGCTCATAAATACTAACC
>PUMZ01000022.1 GCA_003551565.1 Candidatus Brocadiaceae bacterium
ACTGCAACAACTGTCAATGTCAAAGGGTTTGTCATAACGTTCGCTAACCTCCCCGCTTCCGTTCTGGAAGCGAACAGCAGCGTAACGCCTTCTGAAATCATCGGACAACGGAAGGAAGCAAACGCCTGTTACTTGATGCCCTTCTCAAGAACACACAGCTCCTCCCCTCTTCCCAAACAGGGAACGGCTATCCAACACAGTTGAACGAAACCCCCGTAAAGCCGCTCCCGGGTGCCCACACTGCAGCAACTGAAACGAAAAGGGCTACAACCACTACGCAAGAGGGAAAAACAACGAAAATGCAATCGGACCGCAGCTTGCAAGCAAAAAGCCGGGAAGTGCAACGCCCTCCCCCGCTGTCCATACTCCACGGATCCGATCGGCCCGGTCAGGGCATATGTTTTTGAAAATTGCAGTTCCAGCATAACAGGTCGTTTTTAGCTCCACCCCCGCCGCCGGATGATCCCAACCGGCGTCAGCAGGCTGTATATCTTCTGCCGCTTACCTCCGTTCGACGATAACGTAAAATCGAATGATCCTGCGGGACTTCCATGCCGAACGGATACCGCGGCAGCTGTTAAAGGATGCGTCCCGCTGTAAAATATGTACTCGTATTATCGGCTTTCCCCACCCCCCCTGTCAAGTTCACAGGTACAGTTGCCCGGATATGGAAGGGATATTGCAGAAACGTTACATAATTCATATAATAGTCTGCCATTTCACGCGTTCCAGTGGTACAGATGCGGCAGAAAGCAAACGCTGCCTGCCACCGGGCCATCGGTTGCACCTGTTCCGGCCGGGAACCTGGAGTTTCGCCGCAGTGAGTCCACAGCCGCAGGGGCACAAAATGTTAACACTCGAGACCAAACCTGACCTGGAAGCGACCTTGAGGCGGTGGGAGCATTTCTGGCACGGGGAGCTTGACCGCCGGCCGGTGGTTTTGACCGAGGTTGCGAAAGAGAACGTCCACCCAGCGGACGTCGTCACCCCCGGACGCTCCCGCTACGACCACGCGCTCAACGGGCCCTGGAAGGAGCGCCTGGATCTGATCGACCGCTGGTTGGAGCAGGTGTGTTTTCCCGGCGAAAAGGTCCCGTCTGTCTCCCCCGACCTCGGGCCGGACCAGTGGGCGGCTTTTTTCGGGGCGGAACTGCAGTTCAGCAAAGACTCCCCGCAGACGAACTGGGTGGAGCCCGTCGTGGAAGATTGGAACGATGTTCTGCCGCTGAAATTCAACCCGCAAAATCCATACTTCCAACGGCTGCTGGGGTATGCCGAATGCCTTGCCCGGCACGGAAAAGGGCGCTACCTCGTGCAAAAGCTCGATGCACATTCCAACGCCGATGCCCTGAGCGCACTGCGCGGGGCCGAACGTTTTATGCTGGACCTGTATGACTGCCCGGATCAGGTCGAACAGGCTTTACGGGATATGCGCAGCTCCTACAAGACCATAATGGACGCTCTTGCACGTGCCGGGCGAATGGGGGAAGGACGCGGATTCACTCAGCAGGGATTCTGGCATGCCGGGAGCTTCCAGGTCGTGCAGTCCGACGTTATCTGCATGATCGGGCGAGATCACTTCCGTCGCCTTATACTGCCGGCCCTCGAAGAAGAGATCGCCGCCCACGACCGCGCCTACTTCCATCTCGACGGCCCGGGTGCACTGCGGCATCTGGACGATCTGCTCAAAATCCCGGGCTTCTGGGTCCTTCAATGGGTGCCCGGCGACGGCCTCCCGCCCAACTGGAAGTGGCTCGAAGTACTGCAAAAAACCCAGGCCGCAGGCAAAGCCGTGCACGTTTTCGGCCCCGGACTGGACATCGGCGCCCTGCAGTGGCTTCACCGCGAACTGGACCCGGCGCGGGTCGCCTACTCGCCCGAGCTGCGCACTGAATCAGAAGCCGTGGAACTGATAACCTGGCTGGAACGCAACACCTGACATCGCCGTCCGGAGAGTTGCGCAAAATCCGTAACCCTGAAGAAAGCTGCCCACCATACTGCTGTTGCATCGTTTATATTAACTATTTTCTCTGGTTTATGAAATATGCGGGGTAAGCCTCCTGCCTGCAACCGGCGGTGGACGGACAGCGTTTCGATGAACACGGAGAAGATACCCCATGATTTCCCGCAGGGGCCGGCATCCGCAAAGACGGCGGACAACCTCAAAATTTATCCAGCCATCGCCGCAGGTCGGCCGGGGTATCGATCCCGAGACCCGGGCTGTCGGTCCGGGCAACTTTGATCCGGTAACCCGCCTCCAATGCCCGGAGTTGTTCCAATTTTTCGGCCGTTTCAAGAGCCGAGGGTTCCATCTCCGCAAATCGGAGCAAAAAATCACGCCTGTAGCTGTAGATGCCGAGATGCTTGAGAACTGTTCGCGGGTTTTCTCTGAACCATTTTTCGGCATCCCCCCGCACGAAGGGTATGGCCGCACGGCTGAAGTAGAGGGCATATCCGTTCGCATCGACAACCACCTTGACGGCGCCGGGGTCGGCACAGGTCTCCCGATCCGGGATTTCATGCGCCAGCGTCCCCATAACGGCGTCCTCATCCTCCTGCAGCAAGCCCGCAACCACATCGATCTGTCGGGGACTGATCTCGGGTTCATCGCCCTGGACGTTGACAACCACCGCGCACTCCATGCCGGCGGCCACTTCGGCGATGCGGTCGGTGCCGCTCCTGTGCTCCGGAGATGTCATTTGCACCCTGCCTCCGAAGCCTTCCACGACCTTCGCGATGCGCACATCGTCGGTTGCGACAACGACCTCACGGATCGTTTCGGCGCGGCAAGCCCGTTCATACACGTGCTGAATGATGTACTTGCCCGTAACGTCCCGTGCTTCTTCCAGAACGGGCTTTCCGGGCAGGCGCTCGGAAGCGTAGCGGGCAGGAATAATAGCTATAGCTTGCATTGGTCATGGGCTCCTATCATCAATCCCGAACCGGTCCGAAGGGATCCACCGGCCGCTTTTTCCCGGATAAGCACCCCGTCCGGGCCGGGGTTATCCGGCAGCGGCAATCACGGCGCGGTCCTCGCCGCGCACAACGACCCGTTCGGCGAACGGTCGCAGCAATTCGGCCATCTTTTCCAGATTATCAGCGCTGAAGGGCGCGATCCGCCGCAGGCCTTTATCGAGGCAGTGACCCGGCTGGAAGTTCTGCAGCGCAATTTTCTGTGCCCCTTCCAACGCGGGAGCTATCGCCGTGACCTCCTGCGGTCCCACCAGGCCGGGCAACACCGTGATCCTGAATTCGTGTTCGATCCCGCTGTCGCGGATCAAGGCCACGGATTGACGCAGAAGGCCGACATCGTAATCCACACCGATCACACGGCGGTATGATTCGACGTCCAGAGGCGCCTTAACGTCCATGGATATGGCATCAATACGGCGGTTTTTCAACAATTTCTCCACCCACCTCGGATTTGAACCATTGCTCTCCACCATCACCTCAAGGCCCCGCTCTTTGATTTCCCTTATAAGCTCCAGGAGCTCATATCCATGCAATGTCGGCTCTCCGCCGGAAATGACCGCTCCGTCCAGCCAGTTCTTCTGCCGTTCCATGTAGGCAAACACCTGCTGTTCCTCAATGCTTTCGAGCATATCCGGTTCGATCAGATGGCCGGCGTGGCAATACCTGCATCGAAAGTTACAGCGCGGCAGAAAGAGCACGCAGGATATCCTGCCTTCCCACTCGATCAGGCTGTTCTGGATAAACCCTTTTATCTCCATTTCAAATTATCCGTTCTCCGGGGGAACCCTATCGTTTCCGCATCCTTCGCCTCCCGGCCAGCATATCTGCGCATGCCGACTCAGAAAGCGCCCGCTCCTGTCACTTCCCTCCTTCCAGCGCTGCGTGCAGTTCTCCGCTCGGCGGCGCCTGTGCGTCCCACCTTTTCGCCACCGTCCAGCCGTCCTCCATCACGAATACCGCGGGGATATGCTCATCGAAGACGTCGAAATAATCGCCTTCTGCGGCGCCTTCGGGCGTCTTCATATCGACCAGCTTGACGGGGTGCCGCTCTGTTTTGTCCCATCTTTTCAGAAGGACTTCCACTTTCTTTTTCGCACTCTTGCACATACCGCATCCTTCCTTCCCATAGACATGTATCTCCATTGTACTGAGTCTCCAAATGAAGGGAAATTGTTCAGAACTCCCGCTCTTTAGACCGCTTATTTCACGCGTTCTCCGTGGTTCAGATGTGGCGGAAAGCAAATGCGGGTTAGCAACCTGCACCCCCTGCTCAGAAGCTGTAGTCGCCCTTATGGCGATCTTTCAGCTCACCCTGCTTGGATTTGTTCCAGTTGTCCACCCGGCTGAAATACCCCACGATCCGGGTCAGGCCGAAGACGTCATGATCGCCGCAATGTCCGCAGCAGTCCTGCAGCCCGGGGGTGTTTTTATGGCACGAATTGCAGATCGTGAACTCGGGACTTATGGTCAGCTGGGCTGCCTTGGTTTTGGTGAACGTTTTCTCGACAAGGTTTTGTATACTCGCTGCGGGCGGACGTTCCTCCCCGACAAAGGCATGGATAATGGCCCCGCTTTCGATGGCGCGGTGGAACTTGCCCTGGGTCTGAATCCGGGTGAGCAGATCAACCGGCGCATCGGCCCGCAGATGCACGCTGTTCGTATAATAGATCTCATCGGTATCAAGGTCGCCTTTAATGACGTTCCGGCTCTGCTCCGGGTAGCGTTGCAGATCGACCTTGGCCAGTCGTCTGGCGGCGCTTTCGGCCGGCGATTCTTCCAGGGCCACTTTGAGTCCGTGTTGTTCGCCCAGTTCCCGGGCCTTATATTCCATGTATCGGACCAGGTGCAGCCCTTTCCTGAGGGCTTCACGCCCTTCATGCAGTTCCTCGCCCGTCATGTACTGCATGCATTCATTGAGGCTGACCAGGCCGATGATGTAGGTTGCCGCGTCCAGGTCGACGTAGGGCCTTCCGTCGGCCGCGGTTTTCCCGACCTGCCACAGCGGCATCTGCGGGGAACTCATAAGATGTGAGATGAAGTTTTTCTTCTGCAGGTGGGCCTTGACGGCGAGCTCCAGCATATCATCGATCTCCCTGTAGAGCGCCCTGAAATCGCCTCCGCTCCTGTAAGCGCATTGGGGCAGGTTGATCGAGATGTTCTGGAAGCCGCAAAACCGCATGCTCTCGGGATGCTCGATCATGTATTTGTCCCTTATGACCGTCCTGAGCCTGCAACAGGCGCTGAGGGTCACTTCGTCCCTGTCGAAGATGAAGTACGGGATGCCGTTCTCGCTCGCGATGCGGCAGGCATGTTCGAACAGCTCGCGCTGGGCCGGATCGGCGAGTGTATCCTCGTTGATGTGGAAGTCGCACTTGGGGAATGCGAAGATGTTGCCGTGCTGGTCCCCCTCACGCCACACATCGAGCATGGCCCGGCAGAAACGCTGCGCGGTTCTCTCGTAGCTGCTGTACGTTCTTCCGGTATATTCGCCTCCGGGTCCGATGGCGGGCACATCGGCCAGGTAGCGGGGGACGCCGGTATGGATGTTGAAATCCAGAAACAGCGTCTGGCCGCCGCGGCTGAAAGCGTTTTGCGAAGAGCTGAAGATGAGATGCTGCGCTTCCTGTTTCAGCTCTTCGTACGTTGCCCCCTCCAGATACGGGGCGTAAAAGATGTTGATATAACCGACCCCGAGCGCACCGGCGTAATAGGCCTGCATCGATGCAAGGAACGTGTTGAGATGCCCGGTCAGGGTCCTTGCATGTTTGGCCGGGGCGCTGGTGGAATCGAGGTTCTCGAGGTTGAGGCCGTATTTTTTCAGGTATTCCAGCGAATGGCTCGAACAGTAAAGGCGGGTCGGGTATCCGAGGTCGTGCAGGTGTATTTTGCCCAGCATATGCGCTTCGCCCACATCGGCGGAGAAGACTTCTTTCAAGGCATATTGTTTGAGTGTGTGCTCGGCGACCGCGAGGTTGATAGCTTCGGGATTGTTCTGGGAGATGTTCGCATTCTCGTTGCTTTTGGCCTTGACGATTGTATCCAGATCATACTTGGGCATACCCAGCACGGCCTGTTTCTCCAGCCGGGCGGTCAGGCCCCTTGCGAAGAGTTCGTTATCGACCAGTTCCCGAATCAGTGACGTGGAGATGCGCGACATCCCGCTGTCGAGCACCCGCTTCTCCACATCGGAGGCTATTTCGGCGGCAAGCTCCGGTTCAAGATCCGCCTCCACCTCCAGGGCACGGGTGATCCGTTCCCGGTCCCATGCATTGAGCTGATCGCTGCTCTCCGCCCCGACCAGCAGGGCAATGTCGGTGGCGCTGTGGCGTTTCTTCAGGGGTTTCCTGACCTGGAGCGCCTCCCGTATACGCGCCCTGCGGTCCCGGTAAAGGATGTAGGCCTTGGCGGTGCGGGCGTGGCCCATTTCGATCAGCACTTTCTCCACCGTATCCTGAATATCCTCGATACCGGGGGCCCTGTCGCCGTAATTCTTCTCCAGAAACATCTCGACCACTTCCGCCAGCTCCTGTGCCAGCACTCTGTTCTCGCCGCCGACCGCGCTGGCGGCTTTGAAAATAGCATCCGCAATCTTGGCGCTTTCAAACGGCACCAGGCGTCCGTCCCTCTTCTTCACATGGGTCAGCGTCCCCTCATGTGCGACATCAGCAGCATCGCTCCGTCTCCCTGCATTCTCAAGAATCTGCTCCGCTTCGATGGCCATTCGTCCACCTCCTCAGGTTAAACCAAAAAAAATACCGTAGAAATATATCCCCATGTGTCGATCGTTACGCGTTCACTTGTTGTTCCTTCTCCCACCCTCCTCCAGTATCATATCCGCTTCTTCCAGGAAATCGCTCACGTCCTTGAACTCCCTGTAGACCGAGGCGAACCGTATGAAAGCCACCTGGTCCAGCTCCCTCAGACGTTGCATAACCAGCTCTCCGACGGCGCTGGACGGGACTTCATGTTCGTATCCTTTGTTCAGTTCCTGCTCGATCTCGTCCGCGGTCTTTTCCAGCAGTTCGGCAGACACCGGACGCTTATGGCATGCCAGGTTGAGCCCTTCCAGAAGCTTGGAGCGGGAGAAATTCTCCCTGCTGCCGTCCTTCTTCACCACCCGCAGCGCCGTCTCCTCAATCCTCTCATACGTGGTGTAGCGCCGCCGGCAGACAAGACATTCGCGACGGCGTTTCACAGCGGCGCCGTTGACACTCGTCCGCGAGTTGACCACCCTGTCGTCGTTCTCCCTGCAATAAGGGCAAAGCATGGATACCAAACCCTGAATAGTTTTCGCCCGACCGGAAAAAACTACTATATATAATACATGACGACATTATAGGTGTTATATATGTGGATGTCAAGGGCTTTTTTTGGGAAAACCAAATTCCCCGTTTTCAGCTCCTCTGAAGCCGGATTTTGACCTGCATCTCCAAAAATAGCATTATGAAAAAAATGGCGAATTCACTTTCCCCGATACTCCGTCCCGTAAAGGCGCCCCTTCGGCGCGGCGATCGGCGGACGTTTTAACCCCGCCTCCCGCGCGCATGCACCTGCAGAGTTCGGCAGCCGTCGGGCCACCGATCCGGGCTCTTGAGGAACGATCCGGCAGGACTTTTTCCGGGCTCCATCGCACTTGCAGCGCTGCCAGTAAAATACTATCATACGGACACGCAACATGGCAATCCGGCGTTGACTTTTCTTCAGCCTTGACCGGCCCCGCCGGTTCAACACCGCCATCACAGATATTGTACAATTGCATGCCAGAGTCCGGCGACAACACAGACTACCCCTACGCTTCGGTGGCGCTGAACCTGCCCTTCATGCGCCAGTTCGACTATTATATTCCGCAACAGCTCCGCGGCAACGTTCTGGTGGGGGGACGGGTCAGGGTGCCGTTCGGGCATCAGAAATCGCTGCTCGGCTATTGCGTGGGGCTGAAGATGGAGACCGATGTCCCGGCGCCGAAGCTGCGCTCGGTCAAAGAATCGCTCGACACCCCCGATGAGGCGGGTCCCGTATTCAGTCCCAAAATGCTGAAACTCGGGCACTGGATGGCCGACTACTACCATTGCGGACTGGGCGAGGCGCTGGCGGCGGCCATCCCTTCGGCAGTCCACGCCGGGTCAAAAAAACGCCGCCGGGTGCAATGCATCAGGCTGGCCACGGACAGAGAGACGGCGTGGCGGAAGGCCAAAGACATCTTTGACCGGTCACCGGCGCAGAGCAAAATCCTGCGCACCCTCGCGGCCATGGACGAAGCGCCATCGTTCACGGAGCTGAAGTCCGCGGCTGGCACCGCCGGGCGCTCATCGGTCAAAGCACTGCGGGCAAAGGGACTGGTTGAGATAGGGCGGAAAACCGTTGAGCTCAGCGACGAACTCGAACAGGTCAAGGCACGGACCGAAGCGCCCCTGCCGCTGACCCGCCAGCAACAGCACGCCTACGATGTCATCCTCCGGAGCATACGCAACCGCAAGTTCGGCGTCATGCTGCTGCACGGGGTGACATCAAGCGGAAAAACCGAAGTCTATCTGCAGGTCATCCGCGAGGTGGTCGATCGCGGAGCTCAAGCGATCGTGCTGGTGCCCGAAATCAGCCTCACCCCCCAGACCGTCCGCCACTTCCGCAGCCGGTTCCGCCGTCTGGCGGTTTTGCACAGCCGTCTGACCGAGCGGCAGCGCCGCAGGTACTGGCACCGCATCCGGGCCGGTGAGGCGGATGTGGTGATCGGAGCCCGATCGGCCATCTTCGCCCCCACCCCCAACCTCGGCGTGCTGGTCATCGACGAAGAGCATGAAAACAGCTTCAAACAGGATTCCGTGCCCCGCTATCACGCGCGGGACGTCGGGATCATGCGTGCGAAATTTGATAACGCACCGGTCATACTCGGCACCGCTACCCCGTCCCTGGAAAGTTACCGCAACAGCAAAACGAACAAGTATAAGATGATCCGGATGGGAACACGGATCGGCAACAGGCCGATGCCGCCGGTGGATATCGTGGACATGCGCCACGAATGGTCGGCCAGCGGGGGAACAGGCGTGATCAGCCGCCGCCTGCGGCAGTGCATGGCCGCCAGTCTCGACGGGGGACGGCAGGTCATACTTTTCCTCAACAGACGCGGCTTCTCCCCCTACATAAAATGTCCGCGCTGCGGGTTCGATGTGCAATGCTCGCGCTGCGAAATAACCATGAACTACCACAGAAATATCGGGGTCCTGCAGTGCCATTATTGCGGTTTGGAGAAACGGCCTCCAGGCGTTTGCCCGGAATGCGGGGGGAAGAACATCCGCTTCTCCGGCGTGGGCACGGAAAAAGTGGAGGGCGAGGTCCGCCGGCTGTTCCCGGACGTGAGGGTGCTCCGGATGGACAGCGATACGATGAAAACGCGGGATGCACACGAGAGGACGCTCAAGCGGTTCGGCGAAGGCGAGGCCGCTGTGCTGGTGGGCACCCAGATGATCGCGAAGGGACTGGACTTTGCCGGCGTCACGACCGTGGGGGTCATCAACTCCGATGTCTCCCTGCACATGCCGGACTTCCGCTCGCGCGAGCGCACTTTCCAGCTGCTGGCGCAGGTGGCCGGCCGCACCGGGCGGGGACCGGCCGGCGGACGCGTCGTCTTCCAGACCTACCTGCCCGACGACCCGGCGATCAGGGCGGCGGCCATGCACAATTACGAGGAGTTTGCGGAGGAAGAACTGGCCATGCGGAGGAGGCTGGGCTACCCGCCCTACGGCAGGATGGTACGTATCATCTGCCGCGGGCCCAAACAGCAGCAGGTCCGGGACTACATGGACGGGCTCGGCCGGGAACTGCGCGGGCTGTGCAGGGGGCAGGGTGGAAAGCCGGTCGTTCTCGGACCGGCGCCCGCACCGGTGGCAAAGATCAAACACCGGCACCGGATGCACATCATCGTCAAGGCCGCCGACTCCGCCACGATACATTCCCTGCTGCAGTCCGTCACCGACCTGAACGGCCCCTCGGGAGCAAAGGTCATCGTCGATATCGATCCGTTGTCGATGGTTTGACACAACGCGCCAGCGTCCCGCTCCTGCGGGCCGGAGCGGATGCCCTTGCTGCTTTTATCACAAGTTTCCAGCCCGTTCATTGCACGCGCTCCAGTGGTGCAGATGTGGCGGAAAGCAAACGCCGCCTGCCCGTGGTACGCACCCGTCTGCGCTGCGGAAGCGACAGGCAGCCGGAGACAGGCTGTATTCGCTTACGCGAAGCACAGCCTGACACCCTGACGCAAAGACGTCGAGGCCCAAAGGAAATATAAAGGAATTGCGGGCAAAAAGCTCTTATGGCCGTTTATTTGACAGGGGAGGGAACTTTTGGCAAAATGCAAAATAAACGAGATGTTAAATTTTGGTATCATATAAACCAGTAACCAGAGAGGTTCACTGAATAATTATATTTACACAAACGTCTCAGAACATTTTGCCGCAGAACCGGCAGCCTTTCATCACATTATCTGCCGCGACCGAATCGGAGGAAAGATGAGATTGTGGATCTGATCATGAAGCGAGGAGAAAACGCCAAACCGCAGATTCCTACCTATTATCTACGATGCGTCGTTGTTGCGTTTGCATTGCTTGTTCTGCCGCATATCGCTTTCCCTGTCCGGGCCGACACGCCCGAGTTTAAGGTATGGAGCATGGAGGTTTTCCAGAGGGTCTACGATTTCGATGCGGATGCCGAACGGCCCCCGCTGGAACCTGTCCGCATAGCCGGGACGCGCAACGGTACATTCTCAGGCGCGGTGATTGTCGAGGCCGACGCACCGATAACCGGCCTGCACGCGCAGCTTGATCCAGCCCCCGGGGAAGGGAAACCAATGGACGGAGACGACACGGAACAGGTTGCAGTCCGCTATGCGATGCCCTGGGTCTACGGTCGTCAACAGCGCCGGCCCATGGGATTGGACAAGCTGCTCGAATCCCCGCCGGAGGAGGTGCCGTGTGTTGACGGTATCGGTCGTCCGCGGGGGAACCGCGCGATGGTCGGGGTATGGGTGACGGTGGATGTGCCGGCCGATGCTGAGCCGGGCTCCTACCACGGTATGCTGCGCATTGAGGCCGATGGTCTGGCGCGGCAAGATGTTCCGGTCGTGCTCGAGGTCGCCGACTGGACCGTGCCGCCACCGGCGGAATGGCGTACATGGATTGAACTGATGCAGTCGCCCGATACGCTGGCGGTCGAGTACGAGGTCCCGCTCTGGTCCGAGCGCCATGAGGAGCTGATCGCGCGCAGCTTTCGGGAGATGCAGCGGGCGAGCAGCCGCGTGCTCTACATCCCGCTCCTGCGCGAGACGAACCACGGCAACGAGGAGTCGATGATCCGCTGGGTGCGCAACGAGGACGGGTCGCTGGAGCCGGACTATTCGGTCATGGAGCGCTACCTTGATGTGGCGCAGGAGAACCTTGACGAGATCGAGATGGTGGTTTTATACCTCTGGGACGTTTACCTGGCCGAACTGTCCGAGGAGCGTCCGGAGCTGACGGATGACTTGCCGACCCATTCGCGCGTTCTGCGAGAGGCGCGCCAGGCGGCCTGGGATGCAAGGCAAGAGGGAGGGTTGACGGTGACGATCGTGGACGGGGCCTCGGGAGAGGTTGAGGCGGGGCACCTGCCCCACTACATCGAGCCGGACCAGCGCGAGCGCTGGACGGGCGTTTTCGAGGAGCTGCGCCGGCGTCTTCGCGCGCGGGAACTCGAGGAGGCGATGGTGCTCGGGATGGTCAGCGACCATTCGCCCACGAAGGAAACGGTGGCCTTTCTGGACGATGTCTCCGGTGGACTGCCCTGGATCTCGCATTCGCATAGCCCGCGCAGCACCAAGGGAAATCCGCCGCCGAACCAGAGGATACGCGAACTGGCCGACCTGGTGTATGTGGCGCATGCCTGGGAGATGGAATACCAAATCAACCCGGAACTCGGACGGATGTACGGCTGGAAAATACCCGAGCTGCGAGCGTTTCTCTGCCGTTTCAACACGCTCAATGGGCATCCGCTTGCCGTGCGGCATGTCCCGATCAAGAACATAACGGGCAACCAGCGGGGCGTCGGCCGGATCGGGGCCGATTTTTGGCCCGCTCTGCGCGACCGCCGCCGGGGACACCGGCAGGGAGAAGTCTACGCGCGTTACCCCAAGAACCACTGGCGGAACCTCAATATCGAGAATTGGATGCTGGCGCCGGGTCCGGACGGACCGGTGTCCACGGTGCGGTTTGAGAACCTCATCGAGGGTGCGCAGGAGACGGAGGCACGCATCACGATCGAGGAGGCGCTGCTCGATTCTGAGGCCCGGGCCCGTTTGGGCAAGGAGCTGGCCGAGGAGGCGCAGGATCTGCTCGACGAGCGCCAGCTTGCCTTCTGGCGCAGCGTCTGGCCGCGACCGGACGAGTTGCAGCAGATCGGGGCGATCGGCCAGCGCGGCAATCCGCGCAATCCCTACGAGGCCATCTGGAGCGCGCTCGCGGAGATCGGCCACGATATGCCCGGCTATTGGGACGGCGAGGCTCGCCAAATGCGCAGAGACGCCCAGGAAGAGGGCCGAAACTGGTTCGCAGCCTCCGATTGGCGCGAACGCAACTTGCGCCTCTTCCGCATGGCTGCCGAGATTGAGGAGGCCGTTTCGCAGGGAGAGAATGACGAAAGTGCGCCATGAGCGAAATGAACGAAACTGCCGTCCGTCCGCGGGGCCTGACGCACGGGAGGTCAGTTCCCGGATCGGGGGTCGCGCCACAGCACGAACCGGTGGTGTTCCCCGTTGCCTTGCCGGCGAACGAAGACATCGTATTCGATTTCGGCGAGGAGACGGTCGGCTGGCCGGCATTCGACATCGGGGCCGGGAGAGCGACCTCGATCGAGATCGGTTACGGGGAATATCATGACGAGGCGCTGGGCTGTTTCCCCTCACCCCTGAGCTGGTACCACGATCCTCATGACCGCTTTGATGTGGAATGTGGGGAAGCCGTCTGTCACAGCGCCGGGCGGCGGGCGTTCCGCTACGTCCGCGTGACGGCCGACGCGCCCCTGGCATTGCGGGACGTCAGGTGCATGGCCGTTGGGTATCCCGTGGAAAGGCGCGGACGTTTTACCTGTTCGGACGGGCGGCTAAACCAGATCTGGGAGATCTCCGAACGGACCACGCGCCGGTGCATGCAGGCGTTTTACGAGGACGGCGTGAAACGCGACGGATTGCTCTGGATCGGTGATTTTCGCATCCAGTATCTTTGTAACGCGATGCTGTACGGCGACGCGGCGCTGGCGCGTACTTCCCTGCGCATGATTGCAGCCAGTCAGGGCGCTGACGGGGCTCTGCCTGCATGCGCCGCCCGAGGCGGCGGACATCAGCATCCTCACGCAATCGATTACATGCCCGGCATCCCGAGCGCACTCGAGCACTGGGTGCTCGTCAACTATCATGCTGACTTCCTTTGCGCCGTGGAGGCCTTCCTCCGCTATAGCGGCGCGCAGGATCTGCGCAATGAGCTGGCCGACGTGCTCCTCGGGCTGACCCGTTATCTCTGCGGACCGATGGCAGCGCCCTGGCGACTGCCGCCACACGTGATGAAGGCCGATTCGTTCTCAACCGATAACGGCCATCCCGCAGGTCTGAACGGCTTCCATTCGCACGCTGCACTGATCGCCCAGCTCATCGAGGGGCTGCGAGCGGGCATCCGCCACGCGACAGCGCTCGGTGCGGAAGAGGATCGGCGGCGCATGGAACGAACGGTCCGTGACTGGACGCATATGCTGCGGTCCTGTTTTTTTGATGAAAAGACGGGGCGCTTGCGGGACGAGCCGGCGGATACGCCGGGAGCGTCCACTTTCAGTGAGCACGCGCAGGCGGCCGCCCTCACGGCTGGCCTGGCTTCCGAGGCGGACGTGACAGACCGGTGGACGGGGCTTCGCCCCGTCTCCGGCGCCGCACTCTTCCACGTCCTGCGTGGCCTGATCGCGGCGGGACGGCCGCGGGTCGCTGTGCGACGGATACGCGACGTCTGGGGCCGCGCACTGGATGCCGGGCTGACCACCTGCCCGGAGTTCTTCCCGGAGGATCCCCGGGAATGGTTCCACCACGAACCCCGCCGCGGGGATGGCGGACCGAACGATCAACGCGTGGCCAGCCTCTGCCACGGCTGGTCGGCTGGTCCCGCCTGGCTGTTGCCTCGCGCCTTCTTCGGCGTGCGCCCGATGGCGCCGGGCTTTTGCCGCGTCGCATTCGCGCCGAATCTCTGCGGGCTTGATCACATTGCCGGTGCGATCCCGACACCGTACGGCGAGATCCTCGTTGAGCTGGAGCGCACCAGGCGCGGCGGCCTCGCCCGCATCGCGCTTCCCGACGGCGTCAAAGGGGAGCTGCTCCCATGCGCCGGCCACCGCACCCGCTCCTTCCGCGGGCGGGCGGATCTGCCGTTCGGGATCCGGTAAGTCTCGGTGAAGATCTTCTCCCTTTAGCGCGCTTATTGCACCCGTTCCCGGTGGTGCAGATGTGGCGGAAAGCAAACGCCGCCTGCCTGTGGTACGCACCCGTCTGCGTCGCGGAAGCGACAGACAGACGCAGACAGACCGTATTTGTATACGCGAAGTGCAGCTTTTTGATGATTGACTGTTATGCCAATAATAAGTACCATATGGTACAGTGACCAGGGGGGTTACTGATTCTTTACACTACCGTCCAATTAAAAGTCAAATAACGAAAATGTTTACGAACACCCGGATTTTGGATTTGCAAATCCATATTCATAAAAGAGCAAGTGGCGACTAAAGGAGCCTTATGAATGCACCAACCACCAACATCAAAGCCCTGGTTGTCGCCAATCCGGTCAGCGGACACGGAAAAGCAAAGCGGTACCTGCCCGCGGTCGCTGACATGCTGGAAGGGGCCGGGTGGAGCGTCGAGGCCCTCCGAACGGAACGGGCCGGTGATGCCCGCCGGGCGGCCGCCGGATTCGACGGAGGTCTGATCGTTTCGTTCGGCGGCGACGGCACGTTCAACGAAATCCTCAACGGCGCGGACCTGGAGCGTTCCGTCCTGGCCGTCCTGCCCGCCGGGACGGGAAACGTCCTGGCCAAGGAGCTCCGGATGCCTTTGAATCCCCTCCGGGCGGCCCGGGCGATCATCAACGGCAAGGTGCTCCGTTACGACGTGGGCAACGCATGCGGAAGGCGCTTTGCCTT
Organism: Candidatus Brocadiaceae bacterium; assembly: GCA_003551565.1. Lineage (GTDB taxonomy): Bacteria > Planctomycetota > Brocadiia > SM23-32 > SM23-32 > PUMZ01. Next base: position 15,166 of record PUMZ01000022.1, read on the forward strand.
CGCCTGCGGCGCAGGGCTGGACGCGCACATCGTCCGGCTCCTGCACAGCGGAAGGACGGGCAACATCACGCAACTTCATTACCTTCCTCACCTGCTGAAAAACGCGCTCTCCCCGCCCCAGTGGAGGATCGGAGTGGAGATCGACGGGGCGGTCCACGACGAAAACGCGAACGTGGTCTGCATCGGGAACACAAAAAGCTACGGCGGGCCTGTCGAGCTGACCCCGCGTGCGGATCCCGGCGACCGGTTGTTCGAGGTGACCACCGCCCGCGTGGAATCGCCTCTGGACCTGCCCGTTCTGGCCCTGGCGGCATTGAGCGGCGGCATGGCGGCATGCAATTACGCGCGCTGTGCTCCGGGATGCCGCATCAAGCTGAGCTCATCCCGGAAAGATACACCCTACCATATCGACGGTGATTTTGCCGGAACGCTGCCGTTGACCGTCACGATGGAAACGGAGCAGATGCGCATCATCGGCGCCCAACGCCCCGACGCCCGCGAACCGCTGCTCCCGCTATAACCCGCATTTCATAACCCAAAGACAAAGATTAATATAAAGGGTTTAACAACAGTGTGATGGGTAGCTTTCTTCAGGGTTTCAGGTTCTACAGTGTGCATCGGCGCACGGCAAACGGCGGTTGACCTGCCCGCTGCAGGCAGGCCCTGCGGGCGAGCCCCCCGGCACCGCATCTGCTGCAGAATTCTGCATTTCGCTTATGTGAATACCGCAGCGTTTACCTTTTGCCACAGCTACGGCACTGAAGACCCGTGAGGAGCGGGCTAAACGCAGTCCACTCGCAGGTGCCACAGAATGTGCTTTGCGATTTCAATCTGTTTGCGGGGCGGAGAATGGCCCGATAGCGGCGGGCAGTGTACGGGGGTTGTTGTCGATATCGCAGGGGATCAGCAGTTCATCCTCCACCCGGCCGAGCAGCGGTGAATCGGTGTCCGGGCGATAATCGTGGGCCGGGGCATCGACGAACGACAGCGGACCGGTCGTGGCATTTGTGCCTTCGTGAAATGCGCCTTGGGTGAAGTGATTGTTGTCAATCGTCATGACATGCTCGATCAGATGCGGAATGTCGGTGTGCTGACCACGGGAATCACGACCGGCATTCATTGCGTGAAAGGCATTGTTGCGCACCGAAATATCGCGCATATCCCGCGTCGCCTCGCCGGTGCGCCAGTGCAGCATCTGATTGATGGTGGCGCAGTGCCAGATGAGGGCGTGTTGCAGTTTGTCGACTTTGTCGATCTGCCAGCGAAAATCATAGTCGGCCAATCGGTCGATGAAGACGTTGACCACGGCCCAGTCCTCACCTCGCATGTAGATGCCCTGGCTGCCGACGCGGGTGGCTTTAAGGTTGAAGATGATCACGTTGTCGGGCAGGCCACCACTGATCTGCACAATATCGGGGTGGGCCTTTGTTCCAAATTTTTCCGAGTCGTCCAGGCTGCTGTTGAGCAGCAGTTTCTCCATTCTGAAAGCGTCTTCATGGATATGCTCGACGGTAACGTGGCGAATCAGCCAGGGCTGACCGTTCCATGTGTCCACGCCCTGGGTGAAATTTCGGATGATGGTGTCGGTGTAGTAAGTTTCGGCCCCGTTGACCCATGGGTTTCCGAACGTATCGCGATCGCCGCCGATGCCGGTGACACCGTCAAACCAGACATTGCGCCCGGGTCGATTGGGGCGGATCAGACTTTGATTATACGCCGGCTTCCAGGTGATGTTGGCAAGCCGAAGCAACTGGATGTTGCTGCGTCCGCCGTTGCTTGTGAGCCGTACTTCCGACGGGTCGGCATCCGGGGCAGCGGTGATCGTAGCCCACCGCTGCATGTCGTAGTAGTACCCGTCGCCGGGGCCTGCGTATTCGCCTTCCATCAGGTAAATCGTTGCCCCGTCAAGAACGCCGCTGGTGTCGGCCTCCCAGGGGCGAGTTTGTTGCCGAAACGCGCTATCCAACGCCCCGTCAATGGTGCGGAAGGGATTATCCTCGGTGCCGTCGCCCTGTTCATCATCGCCATCCGGGCCAACCCAGACTTTTGGGTGCTGTAGCCCGCCCTTGTCCACGACCACAATCATCGACCCATCGCCGCGGTCTACCTGGGTCTCCGAGCCACCGGCCAACACCCGCGGGCGGCCGGCACCGCGGGGATGCACCACCGCACGTACTTCGACGGGGCCTTCCTGGTCAGCGGTGAACTGATCGGCGTCCAATGTCGCCCAGTATTCCCACGTACGCGTACGCGGGTTGAAGGTCATCTCGGTGATATCCACCCATTCGCCGCCTTCGACCGCCAGTGCTACGCGTTCGATGCCGTTGATGTGAAACGCCACCACACCGATCTCAAACTTGTCATCAAATGTCTGGTGCGGGACGACATTCCATCTTGCGATGGCGGTTGCTTGATAGCCGGGCTGGCCTTCGGCGCCGACCGCCGGCATGTTTGGCATTTCGTCGGGCCAGCCATCACCAGGTGTCGGTGTGGCCTGGCCGAATGCAACGGCCGACCATGCAACAGCGACGATCAAAGTGAAAACAAGACGGATTGAGCCTGCCATCGCGTCAACGTTTCTGCTATTCGTTGCGGAATGTGTTGTGGTATATTTCATGCAATATTTCTCCGCCGAATCCCGATAGCGATCCCGATTTCTGGCATTGCTGCATAGTTTCAAAATCTGAACGGGGTTCACTGAGGATTTATCGCAAAGGTGAATATTCATTCCGTGTCCTTGTGGTAGCGTTCGTCGCCGAGTTCGGACTGCAGGCGGTGCAGCTCCGCCTTCAGCTCGCTGCAAACCCCCTTGTACGCCGGATCGCCGTAGAGGTTGTTCAATTCCTGCGGATCCGAACGCAGATCGAACAGTTCCCACTCGGGCGCGCAGGGCTCATCCATCGCGCCGGGCTGCCCGAGACCATCCGCATAATAATAGATGAGCTTGTAACGCCGGGTCCTGATGCCGTAGTGGGAATAGACGTTATGGGAGGTGTCCCTGTGCATCCAGTACCGGTAATACATTCCGCGGCGCCAGTCGGACGGCGTCTGGCCCCGCAGGAGCGGGCGCGGGTTCCGTCCCTGCATCTTCTCCGGCACCGGTATTCCCGCCAGATCGAGGAACAGCGGCGCGAAATCGACATTCAGGACGAGATCGTCGTTCACCGACCCGGGGGCGACCTCGCGGGGATAACGGAGGATCAGCGGCATGCGCAACGATTCTTCGTACATGAAGCGTTTATCATACCAGCCGTGATCACCGAGGAAAAACCCCTGGTCCGAGGTGTAAACCACCAGGGTGTTCTCTTCCAGCCCTTCCCGTTTCAGGTAGTTGAGCACGCGCCCGACGTTGTCATCGATGCTTGCCACGACCCTGAGGTAATCCTTGATATACCGCTGGTACGCCCACTTGCGCAACTGATTTTCCGGCAGTTCGCCGGCCACCTCGCACTTCAGATCCGTGCGATCCATGTGCGGCCCGACACGCATCCTGGCAACTCCGGCGGCGGATGCGCGGTTCTCATACCGGTCATACAGCGTCTCCGGCTCCGGGACCTCTTCGTTCAGAAACATCCCGGCATGCTTCTCGTCCGGATACCAGGGCCGGTGCGGCGCCTTGTGGTGATACAGCAGGCAGAACGGGCGCTCCTTGTCCCGCCCCTTCAGCCAGTCGAGGGACATATCCGTGATCAAATCGGTCACATAGCCCTGCAACGTCCGTTGTTCGCCGCCGTCCGGTCCTTTGAACAGGAATCGGGGATTGTGATACCGCCCCTGCCCGGGCAACACCGCCCAGTCATCGAAGCCGCTCGGACAGTGCCGCGGTCCGGTGCCCAGGTGCCATTTCCCGAACACTGCGGTCTGGTACCCGCTTTCACGCAGAAGTTTCGGGAACGTCTGCAACCGGTTGTCCATCGGCGTAGCGAGGGTGGTGACGCCGTTGATATGGTTGTATGTTCCGGTCAGGATTGAAGCCCGGCTCGGCGTGCAAATGGAGTTGGTGCAAAAACAATTATCGAACCGCATGCCGCCTTCGGCAATCCGGTCGAGATGCGGGGTCCTGTTGATCCGGCTCCCGTAACAGCTCATTGCATGGGAAGCGTGATCATCCGACATGATAAAAAGTATATTGGGTCTGGATTGGCTCATCTCAAAATCTCCGAATGTTGTCATCTGTGGCGTTTGAGCTGCCGCCTGGCCTCCTTCATTTCCTGCCGTTCGATCAGTTTTCGCCGCTTGTCCTCCTTCTTTTTTTGCCGTGCCAGCCCCAGGCGTACTTTGGCCCATCCCCTCTTGAAATAGACCTTCAGCGGTACGAGCGTGTAGCCTCTCTGGGTGCAGCGGGAGACGATATCGGCAATCTCCTCCCTGTGCAACAACAATTTGCGCACCCGATCCGGATCGGGCGCGTCGATGGTGGCCTGCTTGTAGGGGGTGATATGCATTCCGATCAGGTAAACTTCGTCCCCTATCGGCCGGGCGTAAGCTTCCTGCAGGCTGCATCCGTGCTGGCGGAGGCTCTTGACTTCCGAGCCGACAAGCACCATGCCGGCCTCGTATTGTTCCTCAATGACGTATTCATGATACGCCTTCCTGTTGGTGGCGACAGTGGTCAAAGGTGGCGTCCTTGTTTGAATTTTTCCGGCAAATCGAACAGTATATGTATATGGGGAAAAGGCGGCAATGTCAAACTCATCGCAAGATCCTGTCCGCATCCGACCGCATGACAGCACAATAAGGGCCGGAGCCACGTTTCCCGGATGCGCACGGTCCTTGCTCACGTTTGCGCACTTCCGCAGCCACAGAAAACTCGCTGCAACGGCCCCAAGGACATGGAAAACAGAACGATGAAGAATAAAAACAACATCCTGCGCTGTTTTGCTGCAATCGAAATCGATGAAGAATGCCGGGCCGCACTGGGGGAGGCACTCGGGCGGTTGCGCGAGTTCGCCGGGGAACAGAAATGGGTCGCCCCGGACAAGATGCACCTGACCCTGAAATTTATCGGCGAGGTCGCGGATGAACGGCTCCCGCTCATATCCCACGGACTCCGGCGGGCATGCCGGGAAACCGTGCCTTTCACCATGCATGTGGAAGGACTGGGGGCTTTCCCGACGGACAGGCGGCCGAAGGTCCTGTTCGCCGCTGTGCGCGAACGCAGCGGCGAACTGGAACGGCTTGCCGGGAAGGTTGAAACGGAACTCGCGGAAGGGGCAGCAATCAAAAAAGACAAACGCACCTTCATCCCCCATATTACGCTTTGCAGGATGCGGAGAAAGAACGGCTGCCCCGGGGTTGCAACGTTGGCGGAGAAACTCGATAATACGGACTTCGGCGACGTCAATGTGGACGGGCTGGCACTGATGCAAAGCAAGCTCACGCGCCGGGGCGCCGATTATTCAGTCATTGAACGGTTTGGTTTCCAATAATGGAGATAACATGATGGCGACAGCTATCATACTCAGTATCAGCATCACCGATGCCAGCGGGAACAATCGCGAGCTGACCATCAGCGAAGACGGCCACGTCCTGTATCGTGCGGGCGGCGGCCAACCGGAGGAGCTGGAAAAAAGCCGCAGAGATGCCGACGATTTTGTATGGGAAATCGAGGGATTTCTGCACGGATGGCGGAAAAACTACGGGCAACCCGGCACGATCACCGCACCGGGCAACTGGATGGTGGTCTCGCTGGAAGATCGCGCATACCTGACATACCGGGGATGTTTTGAATATCCTTCCGACTGGGAAAGTTTTCTGGAACTTATCGCAACGTTCATCGCCGACGCCTGACGAAGGCGCCCCCGCACACAATGAAGGATATGCGCCCATTTCTTTACCATCCGCTTCCCCCCAACTCCTTTGCCATAAAAAACTCTCTATGGCTCTTAAATTCATGGAGATAGGAAATACCTGCTGCGTCACACCTCCTCCACAAGATCCCGGGCGGTTGAAGCTGGGCCGGGGAATAGCTATAATATTTCACGATGCTGGAGCGAATATTGACCGGGTCGTATTCCGCTGTCCGTAGAGTTTCTAAGCGACCGGGATGAGTTTCCCCCTTTCCCTCCCCTCATTCCGGTCGCATTTTATCCTGTTTTTGCAGGCATCCGTGCCATCCAAAAGCATCTTTCAACCCCACGTGATGTTCACAAAGCGATCAAAAGGGGAGGGTTCGAAACCCGGAAACTCACATTTCACCGTTCCGGTCCCTTCGGGTCAGGGAAAGTCGAAACATTTCCTGAAACTCCCGGCGGCTTCGGACGCCACCTCATGCAGCTGAAGGTTCCGTCGGATCAGGGATGCCATGGATACCATTTCAGCATCCTCCAGACCGCATGGCACGATATGGTCGAAACAATCCATATCCGTCGTCACATTGAGCGCCACTCCATGGTAGGCCACCCACCGGCGCACAGCGATGCCGATGCTGGCAATCTTGGCCCCGTCAACCCATACACCGGTATGGGGCGGGTTCGTCTGCGCCGCAATACCCCAGGCGGCCAGAAGCTCCATCACCCAGGCCTCCAGTTCCCGCAGGTACCGGTGGAGGTCACGCCCCCGGTGGCGCAAGTGGATAATCGGATACACAACAAGCTGCCCCGGCCCGTGGTATGTAATTTTCCCGCCGCGGTTCGTCTCCGCGACCTCGATGCCGCGCCGGCGCAAAAGGGTGGTTGAGGTGCGCATATCCTCCCGCTCCGCCGAGCGCCCCAGCGTTATGACCGGCGGATGCTCGACCTGCATAAGGAAGTTTTCCGCACCCTCCGAGCCAATGCACCTCTCGACCATCTCCAGTTGCCTGGCCATGGCACTTTTGTAATCCATCCTGCAAAGGGGAAATATTTTCAGATGTTTCTCACAAAGCATGCTGCACTCCGGCGCCTGACACCACATAGTATCCTGAAAATAAGACCTTACGCACACTAACAACTCGCTGGTGCGTGTTGTCGTTGAAGCGACTGTTCGCTCGTTATCCGCCGCTGCCATGACTTTTGCCTGCCGGGGCCGCCGGCCTCCGGGACGGGACAAGTGCAGGGCCGGACCCCGGCGTTCCCGGGGCGAGGTCCACCGAATGCTTCCCCCGCAGTGCGCCCTCGCTTGACTTGCAGGCCGGAACACAAGGATAATATCAGAGGGAGTCAATATCATCACACATTTCGCAGGGCGGGTCAATAACATGCTGCTGATCATCGACAATTACGATTCCTTTACCTACAACCTGGTGCAAAGGCTGGGTGAACTGGGGGCAGAAATCCAGGTGCGACGCAACGACAGTATCAGTGTGGATGAGGCGCGCCGGATGGGAGCGGAGCGGATCATCATCTCGCCCGGGCCGTGCACTCCGATGGAGGCCGGAATCTCCAACGATATCATCAGAAATCTCGCGGATACAATCCCCATTCTCGGCGTCTGCCTCGGCCACCAGTGCATTGCACACGCCTTCGGCGCGGATGTCGTCCGGCACCGGCGGCTGATGCACGGCAAGACGAGTATGATCACTCACGACGGCAAGACGATCTTCCATGGGCTCTCCAATCCTTTCCGCGCCACGCGCTACCATTCGCTTTCGGTGCCGGAGGAATCCCTTCCGGACTGTTTGGAAGTGAGCGCCCGTGCCGAACAGGACGAGGTGATGGGAATACGCCACCGCCGCTACCCGGTGGAAGGCGTTCAATTCCACCCGGAGTCTTTTTTGACGGACGAAGGGCCGAAACTGCTGGCGAACTTTTTAAAGCTCCAAAACGCTGCGCCATAGCAAAACGCCCCATGACCGCATTGCTCCCGGGGCTTGCGAAAAACAGGAAGAGCCGACATGATCGGACTGCGACCGGCCCGTTCACCCGGGAGTGGCATGCAGCTCGATGATATCTTCCGACGCCGTGGTCAGCTTGCAAAAATCTGCAATTTCTTCCCCCGCCACCCAGACGATGCGGCCGCGTGCGTCGATCACGAGGACCATCCGATCGCGTTCCCGGAGCGGAATTTTCCTGTCAATGAGGAACCGTTTGAGTTTCCTCCCGCCGGGCGCGCCCAGAGGGTGGAAGCGGTCGCCGGCCCGCCGTGTGCGGAGCTTTAAGGGCAACGGCACGTGGTCCGCGTCAAGCCGCGCCGTAAACGGATCCTGTTCCCCCGCGATATCGGGCAGGCCCGCCCCGGCGGGGATTGTTTTTACAACAGCACTGATCCGCTGATAGGCGCCCACCGGTCCGCTCCGCCCCGGCACCGGCAAAGGCACGCTGTCGGTGTGCCGCTCTTGCTCCGCACAAAAAATATAGATGCTCCCATGCTCGCGCCTCGCCGTCAGTTTGCCGGGCAGGCTCAATGCTGCGCCCGGTGGGCGTCGGAGCATCGCATCGAGCCCCCTCCAGTGCTCGCGTTGCAATCCGGGTGCGCAATGTTCGCGCCCGCTCAGGCCCTGGATCGCGCGCCGGAAAAGAGCAGTGCGCAGGGGCGGGCTGAGATCGAGCAGCCGGTCGGCGTAAAAGCTCACGCCCCGCGCGTCCCGCCCGCACAGAACGCGTTCCCAATGCGCATCAGCCAGCGTTTCCAGGCGATATCGCGCCGCGCAGGCCAGGGAATTGATCCTTGAAAGCCTCGCCGTCAGGCCGCTGCAACCGGCCTCCTGCAGAGCGGGGATCAGATGCGCTCGGAGATCGTTGCGCCGGTATTGTATGTCGGCATTTGACGAATCGATCCGGTACGGGACATCCATCCCGCAGAGATAATCCACCAGTTCACGCTTTTGCAAGTGGAGCAGGGGCCTGACCAGGGACACATCGGAACCGCTTTGAACCGGCCTGGCCGGCGCCACGGCGGCCAGGCCATACAAGCCGCACCCGCGAAGCATCCGCAAAAGCAGCGTCTCGGCCACATCGTCGGCATGGTGGGCCACGGCAACCGTTGCTGCTCTTTCCGTCCCGGCAACGCGCAACAGAGAATCGTAACGCAGCCTCCGTGCCGCCTGCTCCACCGATTCCCCCTTCTCCCTGTTGCTTTGCACGGGTATGGCGCGGGTGACGCATCTCAGGCCGCACTGTGCGGCCATTTCTTCGCAGAATCTCTGGTCGGCATCGGCGGCGCCCCGGCGCAGGGAGTGGTTCATGTGCGCGGCCACGAGATCGAGAGGAAACGCTCCGGAACGCGTCAATTCCAGCAAAACATGCAGGAGTGCTACGGAGTCGGGCCCCCCGCTGAGCCCCACTACGACGCGTTCTCCGGGCGCAAACAATTCGTATTCGGATATGGCTTCGAGAACACGCCGTGAGATGTCCTCACCGGTATGTTCCGGAAATCGTGCGGACATGATCGTACCGCCGTCGTAAGGAGTCACTCCGTTCTCGGTGTTCGTGCAACGTTCCGGCGCCCATTCGGTCGTTTCAGCTTCCTTCAGGTTTGCAGGCAACCAGGACGTGAAAGGGCTGGCCCTTTGCCGGGATGGCTGCATCCGCAAGATTCCGCTTTTCCAGGACGGAGCTTGAAAAAGCATGAACGCCTACCCTATCAACTGGTTGATTTCGAAGATGGGCAGCAGAATCGCCAGCACCATGAAACCGATGATCGCCCCCATAACCAGTATCATCAGGGGTTCGACAAGTGACGTGAGCGTTCTTATGCTGTTTTCAATCTCGGTCTGGTAGATCTCCGAGACGTTCATCAGCCCCCCCTCGACGTTGCCGCCGGCCTCGCCGGCGGCAACCATATGCACGACGATCGGCGGGAAGATGCCGCTTTGGCCGAACGGTCCGGCCAGACCGGCTCCTTCTTCCACCTGCCGGGTTGCCTCCTTCAGCCTGGCGGTCAGCGCCGCGTTGGCAGTGACCCGCCCGGCATTCTCCAGCGCCTGCAGGACCGGGACACCGCTGCCGAGCATAACGCCCAGGGTACGGGTAAAACGCGCCAGGGATGCTTTCATCAGCAACCGGCCCACCACGGGAACGCGGAGCTTCAACCAGTCCAGGCGTATCCTGACCCCCTCGTATCGCAGCGCCATCCTGCCCCCCCCGGCGGCCAGCGCGATGCCGATCGTTATGTGCCAGAAATACGCGCTGAGAAAACCGCTTATCCCCATCAGCATCACGGTCGGCAGGGGCAGCTGCCCCTGCCCGAGATCGTCAAAAAGGCGTGTTATGCCGGGCACGACAAACGTGAGCAGGAAAATGATCACCGCCGTGCCGACAAAGAGCAGCACCGCTGGATAGGCCATCGCCGCCTTGACCTTGCCGCTCACCTCGAGGCTCCTCTCGGTCATCTCCGCCAGCCGGCCCAGCACTTCGTCCAGAGCGCCCACGGCCTCCCCGGCATTCACCATTGAGACGAAAAGTTCGGGGAACACGGCCGGATATTCGGCCATCGCATCGCCGAAGCCGGCGCCTGTCCGCACCCGTTCCTGCATCCGCGTCATAACCCGGCCCAAATGTGTTCCGCCCAGTTGTTCGCTAAGAGCCTCCAGCGCCGGAACAAGGGCCATTCCCCCCCGCAGGAGGGTGGAAAGCTGACGGAAAGCAGTCGCGACTTCTCGCTTTTTCACCCGGCCCGTCCTCTCCGGCGCTTCCGCGGCCTGCGCCTGTTTCTCCCCGGAACGCATCGACAGCACGTTAAGGCCCCTCTCACGCAACTTCCCACGGGCCTCCGTTGCGCTGTATGCACCGATCCTACCCCGGCAGCGCTTGCCACTGGCATCCAGAGCGGTATATTCAAAATCGGGCATCGTTGGTCAGCTCCCATTGTCGTTAATCGGCGGCCTGTGCATCGCCTGCAGGTGCATCCTGTGTGACCCTTATCACCTCTTCCGGCGTTGTAATGCCGTTGCGGACTTTATCCAGGCCGTCTTCCCTCAGGGTCTTCATACCTCCAGCAATGGCCGCACGTTTGATATGCTCGGCACTGGCGCGGTTCATGATCAAATCCCGTATAGTTTCATTGATTTCCAAAAACTCCCCTATGGAAATTCTCCCTCTGAAACCGGTATGCAGGCATTCCGGGCAGCCCTGTCCCGTCCATACCATCCCCTCCGGTATTCTCAAGGCAAACCGCGCCTGTTCGTCCACGGGCGTTTCGGTCCTGCAGTTGGGGCATATGACCCGGACGAGGCGTTGGGCCAGAATCGCCAGGATGGAGGACGAGACAAGATACGGCTCCACGCCCATATCGAGAAGCCGGGTAATCGCCGTCGCGGAATCGTTCGTATGCAATGTACTGAACACCATATGTCCGGTCAAAGCGGCCCGAATGGCCATGTCGGCCGTCTCCGGGTCACGGATCTCGCCCACCATAATCACATCGGGATCGTGCCGCAGAAGGTGGCGCAGACAGTTGGCGAAGGTCAGGTCGATCCGCGGCCGTATCTGCATCTGGCCCACACCGGGCAGTTCATACTCGATCGGGTCTTCCACCGTGAGTATGTTGCGTTCCTCGGTGTTCAGCTCCCTCAGTGAGCTGTATAGCGTGGTCGTTTTCCCGCTGCCTGTGGGGCCGGTGACGGGAATGATGCCGTGCGGGCTCCGCACCAGCGCCCGAAACCTTGCCGCCACCGGAGCCGAGAATCCCAGTTCGCCCAGATCCAGACGCGCGGTACTCTTGTCGAGCAGGCGCAACACCACACGTTCGCCCCGCGAGGTCGGGATCACCGAAAGGCGGACATCGATTTCATCCTCTCCGATCTTGATCTTGCACCGCCCATCCTGCGGCAGCCTCTTCTCGGCAATATCCAGGTTCGCCATAACTTTCAGCCGGCTCACGAGAGCCGAAGCATGCTGCAACGGGAGGCGCTGCAAATCGTGCAATACGCCGTCGATCCGCAGCCTGACGCGGATGTCGTCTTCAAAATACTCAAGGTGAATGTCGCTGGCCCTGCTCCTGGCGGCCTGGAAAAACATGGAATTCACCATCTTGATCACCGGCGCGGTCGCCGAAAGATTCAACAAATCCTCCGCCTGCTCATCTGTGCTGAGTTCAACGCGCGGCGCACCTTCGTCCCCCTGCTCCGCGTCGGATTCCTCCTCCACACCGGCGTGCTGATAAAAATAGCGGCTGATGGCCTCTTCGATCGCATCGGGCAGGCACAGCGCCCGCCTGCAACCGGAGCCGAGGATGTTGGAAAGAGAGTCAAACGACTCCACATCCAGCGGATCACTGGTGACAATGAGTACGCCCCCCTCGCCGTCGAGCACCGGCAATATGCAACGTTTTTTAAGAAACTGCAGGGGGATATCCTTAACCAGGTTCCTGTCAAGCCGGTCAGGATCGATCCGCTGCAGGTACGGCAGCTCCCCCTGCTCGGAGAGAGCGCGCATGACCTCCTCCTCGCTCACGCGGCTCTCTTCGACCAGCAACCGTCCGATCCGCCTGTGCACCTCCAGGACACTCTGGCGCCGGAGCGCCCCCGCCAACGCCTCATCGTCCAGGCCGGTTCGTTCCTGCAATATTTGTCCTATCTGTTTTTCAGACATGGGGAAAAGTTCACTTCTCTTTCAAACCGGCAATGATGCGTGCACCGGGAATAAAGCCCGGCGGCAGGGACCCGAACAACAACTTTGTGAGAAAAGCGCGGGTTAAACTATTGCGCCCGGTCTTCGTTTTGCTGCCGCGTTTCAGTTTCTTTCCGCTGCGACATCTCTGCGAGATCCTGCATGTCGCTCAGCACGTGCGGAGTTATAAAAATCAACAGGTTGGTCTTCTCGACATCTTCGCTCTCGAACCGGAACAGGCGGCCCAGCAACGGTATGGAACCCAGCAGAGGAACCTGTTTGGTCAGAATGACCTTATCATCCTGTATCAGCCCGCCGATGACCACCGTCTCGCCACTCTCGACGCTTACGGTCGTATCTGCTTCACGTTTCGAGGTTCTCAACTGCCCTTCCTGCTCCTCCACAACTTTACTGAATTCACTGCCGATCACCATCCGGACCATCCCGCCCGCACCGATATGGGGCGTGATATTCAGCTGAATACCGACGTCCCTGTAGTCGAAGGTGCGGATAACATCCCGATCCTCCTCAAAAACGATCCTTGATTCACGCACGAAAGGAACGTTCTCCACCACCGATATACTGGCCGTCTGGTGGTTGGAGGTGAGGATGTGGGGAGTCGACAGCACATCGACAGACCGGTGCCGCTCCAGCGCTCTCATCGCGGCTCCAACTTGCCGGCCCTTGATAAGTGCCGCCCCCAGTCCGGGTTCAGTCATTCCGAACGGGTCGGTCATCAGCTCACGGCGCGGCCCCAGATCGGTACCGGCCAGCCCCCTTACGCTATCCTCGGAAGGTGCATCCATGGTTGCCCAGTCGAACCCCAGCTCTTCGAGTGCGAACTGACTGACCTCCATGATGCGCAACTCCACCAGCACCTGCTCACGTACGACATCGAGATCGCCGATCACGGTGCGCAGCACCTGAAAATCCTGCGGCGAAGCGGCGATGATCAACGAGTTGGTAGGAACGTCGGCCGTAATATGGATCGGTTCGGCGTCATCATAGTCGGTCAGCGCATCCACGGTCGTCGACAGCGAATCCACCATTTCCTGGGCATCGGCATTGTCCAGCTTGATGACATGCACGTTGACACTTTCCTCCGGCCGCGGCACGTCCAGGTTCTCCACCAGGTTCCCGATGCTTTCAACGATCTCTTCCACCGCAAAGACGATCAGCGAGTTGGTGCGTGCATCCGGAAGTATCTTCAGTTCCGTCCGCCAGCGCGGCCCGGCGTTATTGGCGGACTCGATCAGCGTGTTGATCTTCTCGGCCACCGAACGGGCCGAAGCGTAGCGGAGCGGAAAAATAACAAGCTCCTCCCGCGCGCGCGGCAGGTCGATCTGGTTGAGCATCAGCGCGATCTGGTAGATATTCGAGGATATGTCGGTGATGAAAACCGTATTGGTCGGTTCGTGTGCACTGAGGCTGCCGTCCGGAGACATCCGGGGTTCGATAAGGGGCGCCGCCTCGGCAACATCCACATGCTGCAGGCGCATCACCTGCGTGGCGAAACTGTCATCGCGCGGTATCCGGGCCGGGTCGGTCCCTATGCGGGTCGGTATGTGCTTCCTCACGCCCTCGCCCCTGGGCAGCACCTTGATCACATCGTCCGAAGGCACGGCCGCCCACCCGTGCACGTCCAGAATCGATTCCAGCACCCGGAACACCTCCGAAAGTTTCACCTCGCTCGATGAGATCAGAGTAACGGTTCCGCTGACCGCCCCGTCAACCAGAAAATTGGCCCCCGTTATATCGCTTATCGTTTCCAAAACGATCCTTATGTCGACCTGGTTGAAGTCGAGGATGATCTCCTCTTCGGCCAGTTCCGGATCAAGCAGACCGGGAAGCCTGAACTCCGGCTGATCGTAATCCGCTTCCGTCAATGAGCTTATCATCTCCCCGTATAATGGATGCTCATCCCCATCGCCGCCAAATGCAACCGGCCCCTCACCCGCCTGCATGTCGCCGGCAGGTGCGGGCTCCGTCTGCGCTTCTTCGGATCTTATCCGGCGCAGCTCATCGCCAAACGTCTCCAGCAGCGCTTCCTCTCCCCCCCCCTGATCGTGCGCCGGTTCGGATTCTCCTCCCTCTCCGACGTCCTTTATGCGCCGGTAATTTTCCTCGAACCCTTCCGGGAGCTCGACCTGGATCGCTTCCGCCTGCTCCCGGACCGACACCATCAGCGCACCGGCCGCCTGAACCTGACCTTCTTCGTAAAGACTCAGGGCACGCTCATACTGGGACAAGATCCAGGACTCCGCAGCAGCGTCCGGGCGGGGCTCGCCGCCGGGCTCCTCATCGCCGTTCTGCTCAACAACCACATCCGGCTCCCTGCGGCGCTCGCCGGCGGCATCCTCAACATCAACAACGGTCGTGCATCCGACAGGCCCGGCCAAGAGGACGGCAACCGCCAGAAAAGCAGCGACCGGACTCCGACCACATATTTTTTTCCACTGGTTCACCGATATCATCTCCCGAATTTCCAGGTCGTTAAATTCAGTTAATAGCGCCGGCGAGCGGGGTGATGGGCCACCTGTACGCCGGAGGACAACGCTTATTTGAGTCTGTAAGACATTTCGACCGTCGCGCCGTCGCGCTGGATCGTGACGTCCATATCCTCGAGGTGCCTGACCCGGCGAAACATCTGCATGGCCTGGGGCACGCTCGATATCGCATGCCCATTGACGCTCCTCAAAACATCTCCCTCCTCGATCCCGGCCAGTTGCGCCACTCCGATGCTCTCCACCCCTGCGAGCTTCAGCCCGACGGTCTCGCCCCCCTCCCTGTACGGTTCGGCCCGGAGATTCTCCTGCAGTTCCCGCAGCATGGCGAACATACCGCCCCCGCGCTCCAGCAATTCCCTCCTGTCCACTTCCACCACGCCGTCCTCCCCGGCCCTGACAACATCTCTGAATTCATCCGCCGCCAGGATAACATCTTTCCCCCCCACTTCCACCCTCCGGGTCATATCCATGGTCAACTCATAGAGCGTGCCGTCGCGGGAGAGCAGAACCTTTTTGCGGGAGATATCGACGATCTCCGCCCCCATAACCCTGTCGCCGGTTCTGTAAATGCCCTGCCGGCTATGGTCTTCGGGCTGAATGATCGCCCTGGCCAGACCCGATCCGCCCGCAATCGTGCCGAGGAGGTTCAACTCCAGAGAATCCGCAGATTCAGCCCGGGGAGGCTCCTGCTGTTGTTCGTCTCTTCTGCGTTGCTGTTGCTCCCTTGCGATAACTCCGAACAGATCACGTTCGACAAGCGCGTCGTAATCCTCCTCGCCCGGCGCAGGCAGGCTTCCCATTCCTGTTTCGCGGGCGGAGTATTCAGCGCTGCCGGGATGCCCCGTCGCATCTCCCGCAACGCCGTCGCCATCCGTCCCCGGCAACGGAAGCGTCAGCATAGAGACCACGGTCCCCAGCATCAACAAATTGATAACAATCAACGTTCTTCTCAGAGACATATCCCCTCCTTGCCGCAAGCGCTGCCTCGCCCGGTTCGCTGCACAATCACCAGACTATTATACCACAAATCTCCCCTCCCTTTCCAACCAAAAGAAAGCCAGGCGATTCGCTCCTTAAATCTCCGCTGGCTGCTCTTCGCACAGGCCGTCACAGGTTCGTAGCGAGCCACTTCAGGGGTTCGGGAATCCGCAAACTGCCGGGGTAACGCAGGGCCCCCGGCTGCGCCAGGCAACCCCGGAAGCGACCACGACGGGCCGGGTTTTCGTCCGGGCTGCCCGGAAACCGTTTATTGCGATGTCTTGGTGTTGTTTTGTGAGGAATCCGGGCCGGCGTGCAGGGAAGCCATTTTTGCTCGGTCGGGAGCGCTGGCAACGCCCTTTTCGGTGATTATGGCCGTTATATTGCCTGCAGGCGTTATGTCGAAGGCCGGATTGTAAACATCCACTTCCGGAGGAGCTACCGTATGGCCGCCCCAGCATGCAACCTCTTCCCTGCCGCGCTGTTCGATCGGGATGGCATCGCCGTCGGCCGCCTGCATATCGAAGGTGGAAATCGGGGCCGCAACGTAAAAAGGAACCCGATGCCACATGGCCAGAACGCTGAGACCATAAGTGCCTATTTTGTTGGCCGTATCGCCATTCGAAGCAATCCTGTCGGCGCCCACCACGACGGCATCGACCCTCTTCTCGTGCATGACCCGGGCCGCCATGTTATCGCAGATGAGGGTCACGGGGATGGCCGATTCTTTCAGCTCCCAGGCGGTGAGCCTTGCACCCTGGAGCAGGGGTCTTGTCTCACCGGCAATAACGGAGACCCGTTTGCCCTCCTCATTTGCCCGGTAAACGACCGCCAGCGCGGTGCCGTAATCGGCGGTTGCAAGTGCACCGGCATTGCAATGCGTCAGAACACAATCGCCATGATGCAACAGTTCGGCTCCGTTTTTACCGATGGCGCGGCATATCCGCCTGTCCTCCTCCTGCATCGCCAACGCCTCATCAAGCAACCTGCGGCGGAGCGCGGCAACGGGCAGGTGCCGGTTTTCTCGGGCCACCCGTTCCATCCGCTCCAGCGCCCAGAACAGGTTGACTGCCGTAGGACGGCTCGTTTCGAGATACTGTTTCTGTTTTTGGATGTCTTCCAGCAATCCCGCGGAAGTTTCCGCCCGGCTGTCCTTTATCCCCAGCACAAGTCCCATGGCGGCAGCTATGCCCAGCGCAGGGGCGCCCCTGATGCTGAGCACGCGTATGGCCTCCCACATCCGCTCGATGGTCCGGCATGTTATGTACTCGCACTCCAACGGCAGACGCGTCTGATCGATCAATTCGGCATGACCGTTCTCATCTCCCACCCACCGGATTGTGTCTGATGGCATCAAAGCCCCCTGGCCCGGACAAACCGGCGCCATTGCGCGCTCGCGGTGGTCAATCGTTTTCGAGGATCCTGATCAATTCGACTTCAAAAATCAGCGCCTCGTTCGGGCCGATCGCCGCGCCGGCGCCCCTTTCTCCATAGGCCAGCTCGGGCGGAAGGAAAAAGCGGTAGGAAGCGCCTTCGCGCATCAGCTGAATACCTTCCGAAAGGCCGGACACGATGCCCTCTAAGGGGAAAGCAGCCGGTTCACCCCGCTCGCGGGAACTGTCGAAAACATCTCCGTCCGTTGTCCGCCCGACATAATGGATCTCCACGACAGCGTCCGCGGCCGGACTGGCCCCGTCGCCGTCCTCAATCAGCTCATACTGGACTCCGGAGTCCGTGGCCCGGACCTCTTCACGCTGGAGGTTTTCCTGCAGAAACTCCCGGCTCCTTTGCAGGTTCTCTTCTCGCATCCTGGCGCGCTCCTCTTCCTGCTCCGCCATGGCCTGCCTCTGCACCTCCATGACTTCCCGATCACTCATCAGCGGCTCTTGCCCCCCGTAAACATCCCGCAACCCTTGAATCAACCTGTCGATGTCCAGATCGAAATCGTTCGCTTTCAGCGATTCGGCGATCTGCATGCCGATGGCGTAACTGAGTTTTTCCCGGCTGTCATCCAGCGTCTGCTCCGTCTCCTCAGCGACAACATAACCGGCTGCGTGCATAATTGTTGCCATCAACAGACAGAACGAGATCAGTAGGTACTTCATAACGGTTCTCCATAAAAAGTGTTAAATAAAGCGGACACGTGCATCCTCATAATCTACTTTATGAAAAACTCGTGCCGGGCGCAAATGAAAAACACTCATGGAACGGCGATTGGTTGACAAAAAGACCGCCCGCAGGTACCATACGGAGTGAAAAACCCTTTTTCTTTTTCTCGCCATGGAACACATCTTCGATACCGTAGCAATTGTGGGACCGGGGCTTATCGGCGGTTCGATCGGGCTGGGCATCCGCCGCAGAAGCCTCGCCGCCCACGTGGTGGGGATCGGCCGGAGGGCCTCATCGCTGCGAAAAGCCCGGCAAGCCGGCGCCGCGGACAGTACAACCACCGATCTGGAAGCGGGAACGCGCAGCGCCGAGCTGGTCGTGCTGGCCACGCCGGTCAATACCTTCGGGGAGCTGACCAAGCGACTGGCGCGGTGCATGAAAGTAGGCGCCCTCGTTACCGAAGTCGGCAGCACCAAGGAGCATGTTGTTGAGGCAATAAGCCGGGCATTGCAAGCGCGCAACGATCTCGCCTTTATACCCACTCACCCCATGGCGGGAAGTGAAAAAAGGGGGCCGGAAAATGCAACCCATGATCTTTTCGAGGGTTCCAGGTGCATTTTCACCCCCGTCAGCGGCACCCCTCCGGGCGCCACCGAGAGGCTCAAACGCCTCTGGGAAGCGCTTGGCGCCGATGTGCACTTTATGACGCCCCGGGAACACGACAGGCTTGTGGCACGGATAAGCCACCTGCCGCATATTGCCGCCTCGGCGCTGATCAACACCATCGAAGAACATGAAGGCGTTTACGCCGGCGGCGGTCTGATCGATACCACCCGTGTGGCAAGCGGGGAGCCGAACCTTTGGAAGACCATCTGCCAGAGCAATCCGCACGGAATACTGGAAGCCCTCGATTCCTTTTCCGGCAGCCTTGCAACCGCGAGAGAATTCCTCGCCGGAGGTGATTTTGAAAGCCTCACTGCCTGGCTGGAGGAGGCAAAAAAGAAACGGGACGGCATCCTGGAGATGCGCAAGAAGCCACGATCTTCTCTGCAACAACTTGAAGAAGATTGAACAGCGACGGAAAAGCCAACGTCACCGCCCCCCTGCCCTTTTGAGCTTCAGGGCATTTTCGTGTAGAATGGAAGTATGTCTGCCTGCCTCTTCAATGGACCTTGATGTGTTCGCCTGCTGCATGACCGGAACGGCAACGATATGACATCTCTTTATCTCGGACTCAGGTATCTTTTCAAGAAAAGGCTCTCTTACCTGGCCATCGTCGGGGTGGCCCTGAGCGTCGGCACGCTCTTCGTCGTGATGAGCGTGATGCGCGGTTTTGAAAAGGAGCTACGCGCTGTCATAAGGGGATATTTGAGCGATATCCGGGTGGAGTCTCCGACGCGGGAGATCGCCGGTATGGGCGACTGGCAATCGGTGCGCGCACGGATCCTGGAAGAAATACCGCAGGTCGAGGCCGTTGCCCCCTTCATCGAAAGCCAGGCGCTCCTTCGCGTGCCGCAGCTCGACCATACATCGACGGTGATGTTTCGGGGAATGGACCCGGAACTGGAGCCGGATGTCAGTGAATTCGGCAGCCATTACCTGAAACACAGCTCGCTGGAAGCGCTGAACAGGGTTTACATCGATGAAAACGAGGCCGAGACGCCGGCGGTTTTTATCGGCAGCGAGATGGCCCGGCAACTGTCACTCCACCATTATATCTATGAAATGATCGCGGAGGGACTGGAGGGAGAACTCCGGGAAGAGAGCCTGGCGCTGATGGAGGAGATAAGGACGGAAACCGGGTGGACGGAGGCCGTGGAAAAAGTGGAGGAGCTCACACGGCTGCTGGCCGAAGCCGGCCATCCCCGCCTGGCCGGCCTGATCCAGGCAAACCGTGGGCGTGTTCTGCGCGACGAAGTGGTTCTGATGACCGCGACGGAGGACTTGAGAAGGCGTTTGAAAAAATTCGTGGTGGCCGGCGTCTTCCATACCGGACGCTACGATTACGACAGCAGCGTGGTGCTTGTCTCTCTGGAGTCGGCCAAGGACTTTCTGGACTCCCGCGGCCATGTCTCGGGGGTCAATCTCAAACTGACCGATTACAGCGACGCTCCGGCCGTCCAGTCCCAACTGGCCGAGCGCGGATATGTCTCGAACACGTGGGAGGACCAGCAGCGCAGTTTCCTGGAAGCCGTGCAGATGGAAAGAGTTCTCATGGCGATTGTTCTCTCGTTCGTGGGCGTACTCGCCGGCTTCTGCATTTTTGCCATCCTGATAACGAGCGTCTATGAGAAACGCCACGATATCGGCACGATGAAGGCCGTCGGCTACACATCAAGGAGTATCGCCGCCATTTTCATGGTCACAGGCGGCGCCATAGGAGTGGTGGGCGCCCTTCTGGGCGTGGCGGGCGGATTCGGGTTTATCTCGCGCATCAATGAGATCGCCGACCGTATCGAAGCCCTCACCGGATGGACCCCCTTCCCGAGCGACGTGTACTATTTCACCGAAATACCCGTCGATCTCAGCCCGCTAACGCCAATAATAATGGGGCTTGGAGCGTTGTTTTTGAGCCTTGCCTTCAGTATTCTGCCCGCCCTCAAAGCGGCACGGATGGACCCGGTGGAAACGCTCCGGTGGGAATAGGATGGACGCCGGAGCCCGTGGCAGGCGCAGGCGCCATACACCAGCCCTCCCAGCAAGGACGGCAAGGAATCCACATTCCATCAACCGAAAACAGCATTGATCACCAGCCGTTGCCGACCGGGGAGTTTCATGCAAAGGAAAAGCGGGGGGAAAAGGCTTTCTCTGAACGACTTGTGCCCGGAAACGCGTAAAAAATCATGCAGTGCCAACCCTCAACACCTCTCGCAGTTGACATCGATGGCGCACCGTGGTATACTGATTGTTCAGAAGGCGCCACCGGAAACGGCCGATGTTTTATCCTCAAGGATCGGTACAATATCCAAAAATACTGCAGGTTCATCCCTTGATTGTAACACACTGTTTTAAACTTATCCCCGCGAATCGGTCATTTTGCTCATGTTGACCTCCGGAGAAGACCTGTCAACCTTTTTGTTGGACGCGCGGCATGTCCACAAACTTTTCGAGACCGTTTGATTTTGCCCGTTATGTCAAGCCATGAGTGTTGAACACCCCCGTGGAACTGGAGAACGGTCTCCACCCGCTCACTTGGCTGAAGTTCGACGAAATATGTAACATATCCTTATACCGCACGCTTGGCTGTCAGAGATGCCAGAGAAATTCTTCCTTATCGACGCACATTCATACCTCTACCAGGCTTTTTATGCTATCAGGGGGCTTACCTCGCCCGACGGCGAGCCGGTGAATGCCGTTTTCGGATTCGCCCGAATGCTGCGCAAACTCATCCGCGACCATGGCCCCGACTACCTCGCCGTTGCCACCGACCTGCCGGGGAAGGTCTTCCGGCATGAAATATACGACGATTATAAAGCGACGCGCAAGCCGATGCCCGAATCGCTGCTTCGTCAGATCCCACTGGCTTATGAGATGCTTGAAATGCATGATATCCCCCTTTTGACCGCTGAGAGATATGAAGCGGACGATGTCATGGGATCGGCCGCCCGGCAGGCAACTTCCAACGGCATGGACGCGATCCTGGTAACGACCGATAAAGATGTCGAGCAGCTCATCGACGAGAAGACGAAGGTCCTGCATATCCACAAAAACAAAGAGATAATGCTCGATGCCGACGGATTGAAGGACAAATACGGCATCGAACCGTGGCAGGTGGTGGAGTTGATGTCACTGGCCGGCGACAACAGCGACAACATACCAGGAGCGAAAGGAATAGGGCCAAAGACTGCGTTGAAATTGCTCGGGCGGTTCGGCAGCGTGGACAACCTGTATCGCAACCTTCAGGAGGTCGCAAGCGAGTCGGTGCGCAAAAAGTTGCACGAGGGCCGGGAAAAGGTGGAACTGAGCCGCAGGCTGGTAACGATAAAAGATGATCTGAACCTAGAAATCGACTTCGATGCGTGCCGCCTCGATCCGCAGCCGCCAGAGAAACTGCGGCGGTTTTACAGCGCCCTGGGCTTCCGATCGTTGTCGGAGGAATTCACGGCGGGGGAGGAAGGAAGAGTTGAGGAAGGAAACAAAGTGACCGGCAGACAGGGAACGCTCTTTGGCGGCAACGGGGCCGGAGAGCCGGCCGGGAAACATGGGGACACCGGATCCGCGCCGGCATCATACAGCCTGGTGGATTCCCTGGACGGGCTGAGGGACCTGGCGGAGCGGTTGAACTCCGGCGGGGCCTTTGCCGTCGACCTGGAAACAACCAGTCTGGATCCGCACGAAGCCGAAATCGTGGGCATCGCGTTCAGCCGCAGAGGCGGAGAAGGCGAGTATGTGGCCTTTATGGGGCCGGAAGGTGAGAAAGTGTGCCCCGGGCGGGAAGGGCTCGGGATCCTCAAAGATATACTCGAAGATCCCGGGGTCGGGAAAATCGGCCAGAATCTGAAGTACGACATGATGGTGTTGTTTTCTCACGGAGTCCGGCTCCGCGGGATCGTATCCGATACAATGATTGCCTCCCACCTCCTGAACCCGACCGGGCGCAGCCATTCCCTTGAATCACTGTCGAAAAGGTATCTCGATTACAGCCCGCTGCCCATAGAGCAGCTGACGGGCACGGGGGATGAGAGGCGCGGCATGGAGCAGGTTCCATTGCCCGACATCGTACGGTATGCCTGCGAAGACGCAGATCTTGCATACCGCCTCCATGACGTCTTAACGCCCCGGTTGCGCGAGTCGGGTGTCGACGAAGTTTTCACGCAGGTGGAGCTGCCGCTCATCGAAGTCCTGGCCCGGATGGAGTGGTGCGGGATCATGATAGATTCCGGGTATATGCAGGAATTGAGCGGCGAACTGGCGTTGACTTTACAAGAGCTCGAGAAAAAGATATACTCTAAGGCAGGCACAGAATTCAATATCAACTCCCCCCGGCAACTGAGTGAAATCCTATTCCAGCGTCTTGAGCTTCCGCCACCCAGGGGAAAGAAGCGAACGACGGGATATTCCACCGACAGAAAGGTTCTGGAGGACCTTTCATCCGAACACCGGATTGCGGATTATCTGCTGCAATGGCGGGAGACCAGCAAGCTCAAGAATACATATACCGATGCATTGATGGAGATCGTGAATCCCCGCACCGGAAGGTTGCATACATCGTTCAATCAGACGGGCACGGCGACGGGGCGGCTATCGAGCAGCGAACCGAATTTGCAGAACATCCCGGTGCGCACCGCGCTCGGGCGCCGCATCCGGAGGGGTTTTGTTCCGTCGCGGCAGGACATGTCGTTTCTGAGCGCCGATTATTCACAGGTGGAACTCCGGGTGCTGGCGCATTTTTCGGCCGATCCGACCCTGCAGGAAGCCTTCCTGCAAGACAGGGACATACACCGCTTCGTTGCCTCCCAGGTCTATGGGGTGGAGGAGCGGGATGTCAGCAGGGAAATGCGAAGCAAGGCAAAGGCAGTGAACTTCGGCATTGTTTACGGGCAGACGGCGTATGGACTTGCCCGGAGCCTGAATGTCTCCCATGAAGAAGCCAGGGAGTTTATCGATCAGTATTTTGCCCGCTACCGGCACGTCAGGGGATTCATCGAAGAGACCGTATCGTCGGCCTGTTCCAGGGGGTATGTGAAGACATTGGCCGGCCGCAAGCGGCCGATCAGAGGGCTGGAGACACCGGGCGCCGTACGTGAAGCCGCCGAACGGGTGGCGGTCAACACCGTTATCCAGGGCTCAGCGGCGGATATCATCAAAATTGCCATGAACAACATCCACCGGAAGCTGGAACGTGTCAGCAAGCGCAGCAGGATGCTGATCCAGATCCATGACGAACTCCTTTTCGAGGCGCCGGATGATGAACTTGCCGATGTGCTGGCTTTTGTCCGCGAAGAGATGTCAGCGGCGATGGAGTTGAGTGTGCCGCTGAAAGTCGATTTCGCCACGGGAAAAAACTGGGAAGATGCCAAATGAAGCCCGTCCGAACGAAAAAAAACGCACGTTTGCCGGTGGTGGGTGTGCTGGGGGGAATATGCAGCGGGAAAACTACGGTGGCGGAAGTTTTCGAAAGGGAGGGTTTTCTCCGGATAGACGCCGACCGTATCGTGCATTCGCTGCTTGGAACGCCGGAGGTTAAAGAGAACCTGCGCCGGATTTTCGGGCAGAATATATTCCACAGCGACGGTTCCGTTAACCGGGACTCTCTCGCCGATGTGGTCTTTGAAGACCGGTCTATGCTGGCCCGGCTCAATGCGATCCTCCATCCCGGGGTCATAGAGGTCATAGAACGGCGCATATCGGAGGCCCGGTCTCCGGTGGTGCTGGACGCCGCTCTGCTGGTGGAGACGCAACTGGACAGGCGCTTCTGCACGCACCTGCTTTTTGTGGACACGCCACTGCAGGTGCGTCGGGAACTTGCCGGCCGGGTGCGGGGATGGGGCCCGCGGGAGCTGCTGCGGCGCGAGAGGATGCAGCAGCCGCTGGAAACCAAAAGGGAGAAAGCCGACCTGATCATCTCCAATAACGGGTCCCCCGATGAACTGGAGACGAAGGTCAGGGACGCCATTGAACGGATTTCAACTGTTTGAAGCATGGGAGTAATTCGACCGTAAGTAAAGCATAGGAAATGCGATTTTATTCACAAGAGGAGGTTGTATTGATGGGAAAAACCCAGACAAAAGCAGAGAAAGCGAAGACGAAAAAGACTCAGCCGAAAACAAACAAGAAAACAAACAATAAGAATTCTTCGACCGAATTCCATATCGAACAGCTCCAGAAGATGAACATCAAGGAACTTCAGAAAGTGGCTCGCGAAGAGGATGTGGGCAGCCATACGGGGCTGAAAAAGCAGGATTTGATCGTTACGATTCTGAAATCGCGTGTGAATGAGAAGGGGAAGATGTATGGGGAGGGGGTCCTGGAGATCCTGCCGGAAGGTTTCGGGTTCCTGCGCTCTCCTGACTACAGCTACGTACCGGGTCCCGATGATATCTATGTCTCCCCGAGCCAGATCCGGCGATTTGCCCTTCGTACGGGCCACATCGTTTCGGGCCAGATCAGGCCGCCCAAAGACCGGGAACATTATTTTGCCCTCCTGCGCGTGGAGGCGGTGAATTTCAAAAATCCGGAAGATATATCCGAAACGGTGCTTTTTGAGGATCTCACCCCCCTCCACCCGGAGCAACGCCTCCTGCTGGAGACGGACAACGACGCAATGGAGACCAGAATTGTGGATATGGTTACGCCGATCGGCAAGGGCCAGCGCGGCCTTATCGTCGCCGCCCCCAGAACCGGAAAGACCGTTTTGATGCAGAAGATGGCCAACGGGATACTGAAGAACCATTCCGACTGCTACGTCATCATTTTGCTCATCGATGAACGGCCCGAAGAGGTGACCGACATGACACGCAATGTGCCCGCGGCGGAAGTGATAAGTTCGACGTTCGACGAACCGCCCAGCCGGCATATCCAGGTGACAACAATGGTCATGGAAAAAGCCCGGCGGATGGTCGAGTATGGTCAGGATGTCGTAATATTCCTGGATTCGATCACGCGTCTGGCCAGGGCGTACAACAACGAAGTGCCGCACAGCGGACGTATCCTCTCCGGTGGCGTGGAATCAACGGCGCTGCAGAAACCAAAGAAATTTCTCGGCAGCGCCCGCAACACCGAGGAGGCCGGCAGCCTCACGATCATCGGCACCGCGCTGGTCAATACCGGCAGCAAGATGGACGAGGTGATCTACGAGGAGTTCAAAGCCACCGGCAACATGGAACTGCACCTGGACAGAAATCTGGCCGACCGTCGCATCTTCCCTGCGATCGATGTCACCAGCAGCGGCACAAGACGCGAGGAGCTGCTGATGGACCCGGAAGAGCTCAAGAGAGTGCACCTGCTGCACCGCATGCTGAACGATATGAGCCCCAACGAGGGCCTGAAGGTGCTGCGCGAACGGCTGGAAAACACCCAGAATAATGCCGAGTTTTTGATGAGCATCAATCTTGACAGGTCGTGATTCGGCACGGCCTGTCACTTGCTTTTTGCCGGCTCGGTTGTTACCTTAACGGACGGGAAAATCCCGCGGGGCGGTATAAGGCGATGCGGCCCAGCCGGAGAGTCGGGAGTGCATGAAGGGCGGATAGCTCAATTGGCGAGAGCACTTGCCTTACACGCAAGGGGTTCCGAGTTCGAGTCTCGGTCCGCCCACCATCTGAATGCAATGGGTAACCTTTTGTTATGTTAAAAGATGATTGTTGCCGCTTCTTGGTTTTGCCTTCTCCAATCGCAACCTCTTTGCTTCTTTGGTAGCAACGTATGGTAGCGAAATAGAAGGCAGGCAGTGGCAAAGAAAACCATGCCAAGAAAAGTCGATACGCCGGCGGGAATTGCTGTTTGAGATCGAACTGGATGCTGTCGATACCAATCCGGATGCTTGATCCGCATTGATTACGGTTGCAAGAACGCATTGCACGGGAAGGGGGTGGTGCCATGAAGCGGGAATTAATAA
>PUMZ01000361.1 GCA_003551565.1 Candidatus Brocadiaceae bacterium
ATGTTGAAGGTCAGCTCTTCGTTGTCGGGATCCGACGTCATATCACTGCCGTCCAGCTCCCAGTGCGAGAAGGTCAGTTCCTGTCCATTGTGAATGTGGGTGGTCGGAGCTGTTAGGATTATAGTTATATCATCATCTAACCCTGTTATAGTCTCTGGCGTTTCAAATTGACCATCATTCGATCCAGCATCAAAATCATAATCTATCGTTATCGAATCTACAGGATTAGATTCGACACTCAAATCATGATCCGCCATGGCATCGCGCGGAGCGGCGGCGAGGGACAGCAGCAACAGCAGCGGCACCAGCAGGAGGGCGGAGATGCGGGAGGACGCTTCGGAGTGCGGATAAAGGGGGGACATCCTTCGATGACCAGAGAAATTCGGTATCATTTCATCGGGCTCCTGTTTATTAAAGGAACTGTCAAGAAAAAGTCCAATGAGAAATCCAACCTCAATTATAGCGTTCTGCAAATTCTACCGCAAACGACGGGTGGTGTCAATGGAATGAGTGGATGAGCTGAGACACAATCCGCACGTCTGTTTGCAATCACCGCGGAACACTTGTATCATACTTGTTGATAGTTGATAGTAACATCCACAAGACGACGGAGACCAACGGACAACCATCAACTATCAACTGTTGACCATCAACTTTTGCCACGGGGAGTCATTCCACATGCCGCGTGTATTGCTTGCCGATAAAGTGGCCGACAAGGCCGTCGAGGTGCTTCGCAGCGCCGGGACGGAGGTGCTGGAGCGGCCGGGCCTGGAGCCCGCCGAACTGAAGGAGGCGCTGGGAGAGGTCGAGGGCGTGATATGCCGATCGGGTGCGAAGCTCACCGCGGAGGCGCTCGAGGGCGCGGGGAAGCTGCGCGCCATATGCCGGGCGGGCGTGGGGGTTGACAACATCGATATCGCCGCGGCATCGCGCAAGGGGATCGTCGTGATGAACACGCCCGGTGCGAACACGATCAGCACCGCCGAACATACCATCGCCCTGATGCTCGCGCTGGCGAGGAACATCGGCCCGGCATATATCGCCATGCGGGAGGGCCGGTGGGAGCGCAAGCGGCTCACCGGCGACGAGCTGTGCGGCGCCACGCTCGGGATCATCGGCCTCGGCCGGGTCGGGCGGGCGGTCGCCGTGCGCGCGGCGGCGTTCGGGATGGAAGTGACGGGCTTCGATCCGTTCATCTCCCGGGACGCGGCTTCCAGGATGGGCGTGGAGCTGGTGGAGGAGCTCGATGCAATGCTCGGGCGCTGCGATTACCTGACGGTCCACATACCGAAGAGCGATGAGACGAAGGGGCTTATCGGGCGGGAAGAGATCAAGCGGATGAAACCCGGTGCCCGGATCGTCAACTGCGCCCGGGGCGAGGTGGTGGATATGGGGGCGGTAACGGAGGCCGTCGAGGGGGGCATGCTGGCCGGGGCGGCGTTCGACGTGTATGAGAGCGAGCCGCCGGAGGATTTCTCGTTTGCACGCGACGACCGCATCCTCGCCACACCCCACCTGGGAGCGTCGACGGAAGCCGCCCAGACGGCCGTGGGCGTGCAGGCGGCCGAGCAGATGGTGGAGGCGCTGGAGAACGGGACGTACCGCAACGCCCTGAACATCACCACGGTCGCCCCCGAGGAGATGCGGCGCCTGGCTCCGTTCTGCGAGCTGGCCCGGAAGCTGGGCCGCAGCGCCGGGATGCTCAACCGCGGAAGGGTCCTCTCCATCGAGCTCTCGTGCACCGGTGAAGTGGCCAAGCATAACATCAGCCCGCTGGAGGATCACGCGATCCTCGGCGTTCTGCAAACCATCATCGGCGAAGAGGAAGTGAACATCGTCAGCGCACCGCACCTTGCCCGCGAGCGCGGGATCGCGTCCGCCGCCACCGGCACGCAGGGACAGGATGCCGGCTTCACCAACCTGCTCGAGCTGCGTTTGAGGACGGACCGGGGCGAGATGCAGGTCGCCGGCGCCCTGCTCGGGGCCCGGCACCAGCGGATCGTGAAGATCGACCGTTACGACACCGAAGTGGTTCCCGAAGGGCATCTTCTGCTGGTGTTCGGGCGCGACAGGCCGGGGTTGATCGGCACGATCGGCGACACGCTGGGGAGCAAGGGGGTCAACATCGCACGGATGGCCTTCGGGCGCGAGGAGGCGGGAGGCGGCGCCCTGCTGGCATTGAACCTCGACAGCCGCTGCGGAGCAGACGCCATCGGCGAGATCGAAGCGGCCGAAGCGGTTGAACGAGCCGTTCTGGTTGAGCTTTAGGCGCTTAATGATTATACGTGCCAAGTATCGAACCTGCATACCGTAGCCGTTTGCCGGGAGCGCCGGAAGGTATTGTGCATGCCGGCGATAGCGGATAATCTTCTTCGACCGGCACAGGGCACGGTGGGGAGGAAACGACGAGGACTCGCCTCCAGACTTAACGGTCATGAATATTAATGTTAGGATTTAGGATTTATTGGAAGTCCGGGATCTTGAATTTAAGAACTTTCCGGCGTCTGTGCAGGCCGGTGCTTTTGTGATAATAATTTACGAGGATCAACGTCATGCCCCCGCAAATAAGCGATCTGACGGAACGGTTGCAGAAAATGCGGGATTCTCTTTGACATCCCCGGCAAGGAGTCGGAGCTTGAAGAGCTGGAATCCCGCATGAAACGACAGGATTTTTGGGAAAATCAGGACCGGGCGCAAAAAGTCATCCGGAGGATGAAATACGTCAAAAACGTCTGCGAACCGGTCGGGGAACTGGACCGGGAGCTGGAAGAGATCCAGGTGCTGGCGGAGCTGGCGGAGGAGGAGGACGACGAGGCCACCCGCCGGGAGGTGCGGCGGCGTAGCACGGCCCTGGAGGAGGCCGTTGAACGGCTGGAGCTGAAAAGCATGCTGGGAGAGCCGGAAGACGGCAACAATGCGTTCCTCAGCATCCATGCGGGCGCGGGCGGCACGGAAAGCTGCGACTGGGCCGAGATGCTCCTGCGAATGTACACGCGCTGGGCGGAGCAGGAAGGGTACAGGCTGGAGCTTATCGACCGCAGAGACGGGGAGGAAGCGGGCATCCGGAACGCCACCCTGCGCGTGAAAGGGTCGTTTGCGTTCGGTTATCTGAAATGCGAGGTCGGAGTGCACCGGCTCGTGCGCATCTCGCCGTTCGATTCCAGCAGCCGCCGCCATACGTCGTTCGCGGCCGTCGATGTGGTCCCGGAATTTGACGACGATATCGAGATCGAGCTGGACGAGAGCGAGATCGAGATGGATTTCATGTGCTCCAGCGGCCCCGGCGGGCAGCATGTCAACAAGGTGGCCACGGCGGTCAGGCTCAAGCACATCCCCACGGGCATCACGGTTCAGTGCCAGAGCGAACGCTCCCAGCACAAGAACCGGCGGATGGCGGAGAACATACTCCGCTCGAAACTGCACCAGCTGGAACGCAGGAAACGTGAAGAAAATCTTGAAAAGCTGTATAATGATAAGGGGGAGATTGCGTGGGGCAGCCAGATACGCTCCTACGTGCTGCATCCGTATCAAATGGTCAAGGATCTGCGCACGGGGCATGAGACCGGCTCCGCGCAGTCGGTGCTGGACGGTGAACTCTCTCCATTTATGGAGGCTTATCTGAAGCACAAGCTGGAGGAAATGCAACAATGAGAACGGCGACCGAATACAAGGAACGGCTGATAGGGCGCATTTTGAAGGACATGGGCAAGGTCAGCGAGAGCCGGATCCAGGAAGCTCTGGCCGTACAGAAGGACAAAGGCGGAACGATCGGACGGACGCTGGTGGAACTGGGCTATATCGAGGAGGAGGATCTGCGCCTTGCCCTGGCCAAACAGAGCGGAATGGAGGTGGTGAATCTCGATGAGATCGAGCTTTCGGAAGACGTCATCAACCGCATTTCTCCCGCCATCGCACAGGCTTACCAGGTGTTCCCGGTGCGGTTTGAGGACGGCGTGCTGACAGTTGCCCTCCGCGATCCGAGTGAAGTGAAAACACTCGATGACCTGCGCTTTCTGCTGGATTGCGAAGTGGACGGAGTGGTTGGAGGCGAAGAAAGCATTACAGCCATGATCGACAAATATTACGCACAGGACACCGAGAGCGTGGAGAACGTCCTGCAGGAACTGCAGGATGAGTTCGACGAAGGCGATGGATTTGCAGGCACAACCAGTGAATCCATCGACCTGGAAAGCCTCGAGGAGATGGCCCATACGGCGCCGGTGCGCAGGTTGCTGAATCTGGTCCTGCTTCAGGCGATTCAGGACCGGGCGAGCGACATACATTTTGAGCCTTTTGAAGACGAGTTCAAAATCCGCTACAGGGTCGATGGCGTCCTGTACGAGATGGTGCCTCCGCCCCGCCACCTCCACCTGCCCCTCTCCACCAGGATCAAGGCGATGTCTGGACTGGATATCGCCGAACGCCGTCTGCCCCAGGACGGGCGCCTGGATCTGAATATCAGCGGCAATCCGGTCGATCTCCGGATCTCCACTCTGCCGACCATGTTCGGCGAAAGCGTGGTGTGCAGGGTGCTGGACCGGCGCCAGGTCGCCCTGGATCTGGACAAAATAGGCCTGCGCAGCGACGATATGAGTAAAGCGGAGCAACTGATCAAAAAACCGCACGGGATCGTCCTCTGTACCGGCCCCACCGGCTGCGGCAAAACCACCACGCTCTACAGCATCCTGCGTGAACTCAACGACGAAGGAGTAAAGATACTGACCGCCGAAGACCCCGTGGAATACGAGCTCGAGGGGATCATGCAGATGCCGATCAAGGAAGAGCTGGGCGTGACCTTTGCAAACTCGCTGAGGCAGTTTCTCCGTCAGGACCCCGACATCATCCTGGTCGGTGAGATCCGGGACCTCGATACCGCACAGATCGCGGTCCAGGCCGCACTCACCGGCCACCTGGTGTTCAGCACCAGCCATACCAACGATGCCGCCACAAGCCTGACCAGGCTGCTGGACCTGGGGCTGGAAGCTTACCTGCTCAATGCAAGCCTGGAGGGGGTGATCGCCCAGCGGCTGGTGCGACGCATCTGTCCCGACTGCAAAGAGGAATACACGCCCGGCCAGGAAAGTCTGCTGAGCCTGGGCCTGGATGCCGAGGACGTGAAAGGAAAGCAATTCTACCGGGGCCGGGGTTGCCAGCTCTGCAACAATATCGGCTACCGCGGCAGAATGGGCATTTTCGAGATACTGAACATCAACGATGAAATGCGCGACCTGATGACCGCCGGCGCCTCGACGGGAGAGATCAGGATGTGCGCGCGAAAACATGGGGCCCGCGCGCTGCGCCAGAGCGGTTTGCTCGCCGTCTATGATGGCAACACCACGGTCGAAGAAGTCGCCCGGGCAACCATCATGGAAGCCTGACAGCAGGCCGCCGGACGCTGGAAGCACCGCGCGGAAGGCAATATGCGCTTAATGGGCGGCATCGGATCGCCTCCGCAAAGACGTTAATTATAACTTCCATCCACTTGCCTGCCATGAACGACAACGCACTCCTGTCACAACTGGACGATTTCAACGCCTCCGCCAGGGACAAAGCACTGGAATCCCTTGCCGCCGAAGCACGCAAAGGGCGGATGCAACGCGTGCTACGCAAGGGATGGACCAACATGCACTGCCATACGTTTTTCTCTTTCAACGCGTACGGATACTCGCCTTCACGCCTCGCCTGGGAAGGATGGCACACGGGCTGGGAAGCGGGGGGAATCGTCGATTTCGACTGTCTGGACGGAACCGAAGAGTTCCTTGACGCCGGAAAGCTGCTGCGCTTCAAGACCTGTGCCGGGCTCGAAACACGCGTCTTCGTCCCCCAATACGCCGATGTGGTCATCAACTCACCGAACGAACCCGGCGTGTTTTACATATCGGGCACAGGGTTCATCACCCCCCCGCCGCCCGGCACCCCCCCCGCCGGTGTCCTGGACTCCATGCGCGAGCGGGCGCGCAGGCGCAATATCGCGATGATGGAAAGGATCAACGCCCACCTCGGAGAGGCGGCAATCGATTATGAGCGCGACGTGCTGACCCGAACCCCCGCAGGAAACGCCACCGAGCGGCACATGCTGAGCGCCTACGAAGACAAAGCGCGGGAACGTTTCCCGGCCCCCCGCGACCTCTGTGCCTTCTGGGCCGACAGGCTCGATGAACCGCCGGAGATCATTGCAGAAGCGGTGGAAAACCCCTCCGCGCTGCAGTCGATGATCCGAAAAAAACTGATGAAACACGGCGGGCCCGGCTATGCACGCCCCGATTCCAGCTCCTTCCCGGTGATCGACGATGTGGTGGATATGATCAGGCAATGCGGCGCAATTCCTTCCGCGTGCTGGCTGGACGGCAGCAGCAAAGGAGAACAGGACCCGCTGCGGCATCTGGAGTTTTTAAGGGGAAAAGGGTGCGAAAGCGTCTCGGTCATCCCGGACCGCAACTGGAACGTGCCGCAGGAACAGAGGGGGTGGAAGGTTAAAAACCTCAACAAACTCATGGAGGCCGGAGAAAAACTGGATATGACGTTTCTTGCCGGCACCGAGATGAACAAGGACGGAAACCGGTTGATCGACGATTTCGATGCCCCGGCATTGGCGCCGCATCGGGAAACGTTCCGGAAAGGAGCGCTGATCGCATGGGGGCATACGCTGCTGATGATGTGCGCGGGTGTGGGCCTGTGCGGAGACTGGTCCGACGCCCATTTCGGGCCGGACCGCCGGGCCAAAAACGCGTTCTTTGCCCGGGTTGGGGAACAACCTTATCCCACTGTGAAAGTGATGGATGCGCTCGCAGAGATGGATGCCGGTGCAGATCCCGACGAGTTCCTGAAGGTGCTGGCGCGCTGATCGCTGCCCGCGCGCGGGGAACGCGGCCCGTCGTCCCCGCACCGCCCGTAGAACGGGCGCTTGAACCCGCATACTTCATAAACTAAAGACAAAAAACATAAAGGATGTCACAACAGCACGATGAGTAGCTTTCTTCAGGGTTTCAGATGCTGCAGTGTGTGTCGGCGCCAAACAAACGGCGGTTGACCGTCGTTTGTTACGGAGTCCGGAGCCCCTGCATGGGCCCACTACGGACCTGTTGCGTCCTTTTCTGGGGCGTTCACAGAGTGCGTAACAGCATGTATTTCTATCAGCTATTGACTGAGTGAAACAATTCAAAATTCAAAGCATCAAATCACCGGCAGCCTGATTCTTCTGGCCATAGGCGCCGCCGCCGGCTACCTGATCGGCGCCCCGGACCCCCGCCGGGAGGACCCGGCCACGGCAACGCCCGCATCGGGCGGACTTTATCCCGTTATGCGGGTCATCGACGGCGATACGCTGACCGTCTGGCTGGACGGCGGCGTGGAAAGCGTGCGGCTTCTTTACATCGACACCCCCGAGGTGGACGAGTACGGCCATAATCGCGCCGGCGCCGCGCTGAAGGAACTTGTGGGACGGGGGCCTGTCCGGCTGGAGGGGGAACGGCCCGGAGAACTCGCGCGGGACGCCTTCGGCCGCCTGCTCGCCTACGTCTATGTCGGAGACATGTGCGCCAACATCGAGATGGTCAGGAAAGGCTGGTCGCTTTATTGGACCGTCTATGGCGAGAGCAGACTGGCCGGCGAGTTCCAAACGGCACAGGCACAGGCCCGCAGCGCCGGGCGGGGCATCTGGGGCCTGGAAAAGCACGGAGAAGAGGACTAATCGTGAACCGTCACCTGACAAGAAGGGCCTTCCAGCTGAC
Organism: Candidatus Brocadiaceae bacterium; assembly: GCA_003551565.1. Classification (GTDB taxonomy): domain Bacteria; phylum Planctomycetota; class Brocadiia; order SM23-32; family SM23-32; genus PUMZ01. The sequence goes on from PUMZ01000361.1 coordinate 7,731, forward strand.
AATTCTGGCGGTGCTGGGCCTGGCCGTGCTGATGCGCACCTGCGAACCCGGAACGCAACTCCCCCCCGCCGCGGAAACGATCGAATGGAACCGGGCCATGGAGCATGCCGGCGAATACCGGACCGTGCACGGACCGGTCGTGGATACGCATTACGCACAGAGAAGCGAAGGCCGGCCCACGTTTTTGAACCTCGGCAGGCCCTACCCGCAAGAAAACAGGTTCACGGTTGTGATCTGGGGGGAATGCCGGGCGCAATTTTCCCATCCACCGGAAAAAAAATACTGGGGAAGGAAAATTGCAGTCACCGGACAGATCGAAGAATATGACGGCGCTGCTCAGATCGTGGTCACCGCCCCTGCGGAAATAACAATCCTCGAATGACCATCCTTTTGACTCTTCTCCCCGGAATCCGTTAAACTGTCATGAATCGTTCAACTGCGCTCAAAGGGATGAGTTGTCGCGGTATCCACGTTCTTTTCCGGGTTTCTGCCGCCGGGATCGCCCGGTGATAACGCATGGAAGTGGGGGCTGCGGACAGTGCTGAAGTACCGCCGCCACCGTGACAATTCCGGCGTAAATTCTCAGTAAACAACGTCAAATCATCCCCGCCGTGCGCTGTGCCGGCGGGGAAACAACGGGGGTCACTGAACACTTACATCACGGCGGCGTGTCCCGTTGAATATTTCAAAAAAGGGAAGGGCTCCTCCGGTCCAGCTTAAAATGCGACCTGTATCCTGTCTGCAACGGCTAGCCGGTACAGCAGATAAAGGACACGCCTTGATGTTTTCCCGCCCTTGCATCCCCTTTGACGCCATAAGGGCGGGTCCGGGATGCTCTGTTGCATAGTAAGATTTTTTCTGCCGTCTTTTTCAAGCAAAACAAAAGGTTATGATTTTCGAGAACAACAACACGGACGAAAACACGAACGAGCCGGATGACGCAACGGCTGACGATAAGGTTCTCTACAGCGTAAAGTCCGATATGACCCTCGGCGGGGACTACGAGGAATCAATCCTCGAAGTGACCGGGACCGAAATACGGGTCCGGTCACTCGGCGGCGAGCAGATATCTGTCGCCCGCGACGAGGTCGGGTACGTCATTTGCCGGGATTACGTGGGCAACGGCCAGATGGAAGCCCAGCTCTTTGACAAACGCGAGGTGCCGCTGATACGCTACACCCAAACCCTCTCCGAACGTTTTCAGGAGGCGGAAGAGCATATCAACGAGATGCTGGGCGGACGACTTACAGAGGAGCTTCGCGAGGAAAGCCGGGCGGCGGACAGCCCCTCGGAGAAGCAGCTCTATTACCGGTGCCCGAACTGCGAGTATCCCTTGAAATACCAGGGCGATGTCTGCCCGAAGTGCGTCAACATCAGTTCGGTGCTCCTGCGCCTCGCCCAGTACCTGCGCCCCTACTGGAAGGGTGCGTTATTGGGTTTGACGCTGGCACTGATGCTCGCCGCAATACAGATGGCCCCCGGCGTCCTCCTGCAGCGGCTGATCGACGGCCCCCTGCGCCTGCCGTCCGTGCCCTCACCGGCCGATGTTGAATTACTGTCCGAACTGCCGGTCGAAATGCGGTTCGAAACCCGGGACCTGGCGGAGCGTGCGCAAACCCATGGCATCGACCCGGAGCTGCTGCACGGCAGCGGCGAACAGGGCCGCATCAGGGCGCAGGATATCGACCGGTACCTCCGGGACCGCCAGCTCTTTGAGAGCGAAGAAGCGCAGCAACTTGCTTACGCCAACAGTCTGAATGCGTCCCAATTCCCCGAATCCGGAGGCGCCATCAGCTCCGCGGATGTTCAGGCGTACATCGAGGACCTGCAAGAGATCAGGGTGCCGGACGACACCCGGCTGTGGGCCTTTCACCTGGGGGTGGATCTGCGCTCGCTTGCCGGCGAGCTCCAGAGCGATTCGATCAGCAGGACGGACGTGATCCACGCCATACGCCCCTCGCGTTTCGCGATGGTGGCGCTGCTTGTGGCCGCTTTGCTGGCGGCATTTATTCTGCGCTCGATCGTCATCTGGGGACGGACAAACATCATGGGATCGCTCGGCGCAAGGCTCATGCACGACATCCGGGCCCACCTTTACCGGGCACTCCAGCGCCTGAGCCTGTCCTTCTACGACAACGAACACAGCGGACGCATTATGTCCCGGGTTAACAACGATACCAATGTTTTGCGCCAGTTCGTGGCGACCGGTTTCCAGCAGATCATAGTGCATGTGCTGACAATCCTTGTCTTATCGGTCGTCATGATTTCTTTCCACTGGCGCCTGGCACTGCTGACGCTGCTTCCGATGCCGGTGATCGGACTGGGCACGTATATTTTTGCCCGGAGGGCCAAAAACATTTATCGGCGCATACGACGCAAGGCCGCCAATCTGCTGAAAACCGTGCAGGAGAACGTGGCCGGCGTGCATATCGTCAAATCTTTCGCACAGGAAGAGCGCGAGATCGACGCTTTCGGCGCCGAGAACCGCGACCACCGCGACACCACCGTGGAATCCGTGCGACTCCTGAGCATATTCCAGCCCTCAATGATTTTCCTCACCGGACTCGGGATGCTGATCATTTACTCCTACGGCAGCTACCTGGTGATTACGGGCGCATTGAGCGTGGGCGTGCTTGTCATGTTCAACACGTTCCTGGCCCAGTTCTACGCGCCGGTTCGCCAGCTCTCACAACTCACCGATACGTTCCAGCGAGCGGCCGTCTCCTCCGAACGGGTCTTCAACATTATCGATGCCCCCTCCGACGTCACAGATACAGAAAACGCCAAGAATCTCGACGATGTCAAAGGCCGGGTTCAGGTCGAGAACGTGGACTTTTCCTACGAAAAAGGCGAACGCGTGCTCAAAGGTATCAATCTGGACGTCATGCCGGGCGAAATCATAGGCCTTGTCGGCCAGACCGGTTCGGGCAAAAGCACGATCGTCAAGCTCCTGGCACGCTTTTACGACCCGGACAAGGGCCGGATCCTGGTGGACGGATGCGACATACGGGAGCTGCGGCTGAAAGACCTCCGGCGCAATATCGGTATGGTATTGCAGGATACGTTCTTGTTCACCGGCTCGCTGCGGGACAACATTGCCTACGGCAATCCGCACGCGAAGCTGGACGAGATTATCGACGCCGCCCGGGCGGCCAACGCGCATGGCTTCATCATGGACCTGCCGGATGCCTACGATACCAGGGTGGGCGAGCGCGGAGTGGGTCTGTCGGGCGGTGAAAAACAGAGGATCTCCATAGCGCGCGCCATCCTCAAAGACCCCGCCATACTTATCCTCGACGAGGCCACATCCGCCGTCGACACCGCCACCGAGGCCATGATTCAGGAGGCCCTGGACAGGCTGATGAAAGGCAGGACCACCTTTGCCATCGCACACAGGCTCTCGACGCTGCAAAATGCCGACCGGCTGGTTGTCCTTGAAGAAGGAGAAATCGCCGAAACCGGCACGCATGAAGAACTGCTGGCGAAAGAAGGCGGAATATACCGCAACCTGGTGGAAATACAGGATCTGCTGTCCGGACAGAGAACGGGCTGAAACAGTACAGTTGCCGTTGTCAGAACAAACGACGGGGGACCTGCCGGCGCATGAACGACGCAGATCAGGCCTCCGGGAGACGATTCAACCATGAATGATAAGATCGAAAAAGCAAAAGATGTTTTGCAAGTCAAGGAACGGTCATACCTGGACTTCGATGCCGCCACCGACACATTGAAACTCGGGAGGCGCCGGGAGGAACAGAGGCTGCACCTGCATTTCAACGACCAACGGTTCGAATTGGGCCGGATCACAAGCGCCTTCCCCCTGTCGGCAAAATTTGAGCGGATCGTCCTTTTCAACACGGAGGGCAAGGAGATCGGATTCCTTAAAAACGCATCCCACCTCGACCAGAGATCATTGCAGCTGCTCCAGGAAGAGCTGGACAAGGCATATTTCATGCCCGTCATCGAGGAGATCAATGAAATCTCCGATCACCTGGGACTGGAACTGTGGAGGGTCCGCACCAACAGGGGAGAGCGGTCGTTTGAAGTGCGCCGTCCGAGGAAAAACGTGCGCATCATCGGCCCGAAGCGCCTGATCGTCAAAGACGTCGACGGAAACAGGTATGAAATCGAAGACTGGCACTCCCTGGACAAAAAAAGCCTGTCTTTGCTCATGCGGCACCTTTAGCCCGAAGTGGAAATGGAAAGCGATCATCACCTGTTTTATTCCGATTCGTTCGCGGGCGGGATGCTCGCGCTCGGGAAAGACGAAACCCATCACGCCCGTGCAGCCCTGCGCCTGGACGTGGGCGAGAGGATTTCGGTCACCGATGGAAAAGGCCGCGTCTTCCTCTGTGAACTGAGCGCCTTCCGGGGCAAAACCGCCGAAGCGACCATCCTGGAAAAAAAACACCGTCCGGAGCCAACCCCCGGGATAACCATCATGATCGGCCTGCCGGAGAAAAAAGCCTTTGAATCCGCGCTCAAAGCGCTCGCCCCCCTCGGCATCACAAGCGTCCTGCCCCTTGTCTGCCGCTATTGCCAGAAACAGTGGTGGGAACAACGGTGGGGGCAATACCGGGACAGATTCCATAAAACGATCGCCGCCGCCGCCAAGCAGGCGCTGAACCCGCACTTTACACGCTTGCAAGCGCCCGGAACCTTTGAAGAAGCTTTAGCGGAAACAGGGGAGGAACGGATTTTTTATGCCCACCGGAACGGGCGGAAACTGAGCGAATGCCGGAAACTTCCGCACGGGGAGGAGGACCGCATCGCATGCATCGTCGGCCCCCCGGGCGGATTTTCCCCGGACGAGATCGAAGCCCTCGATCAAAAAGAGGCCGTCCCGCTGCGACTGGCCCCATGCAGGCTCAGAACCGAACTGGCTGCCGTCGTAGCGTCCGGATGCATAATCCAGGAGTTCCGATAAACACTGCCATGACGAAAAAAGTCACCGCATACATCGGCCTGGGTTCGAACATGGGGAAACGGTGTGAAAACATCCGCAGAGCCCTTGCACTTATGGGGCGCGCCGGCGGTATGGAGGTCAAAGAAATCTCGTCACTGACGCAAACAGATCCTGTGGGCGGTCCCCCACAGGGACAATACATGAACGGGGCGGCCCTGGTAGAGACCGAACTGGAGGCCGGTCAGCTACTGGAATCTCTTCAAACAATTGAACATGAATTGGGGCGGAGAAGATCCGTCCGCTGGGGGCCGAGAACCATCGACCTGGATATACTCCTCTACGGAGAAGAGGTCATCGAAGAGGACGCACTGCAAATCCCGCACCCGAGGATGCATGAACGCCGGTTCGTGCTCGAGCCGCTGTGCGAGATCGCACCCGGCGCCCGCCACCCGAAACTGAAAAAAACCATCCGTGAGCTTTGCGCCGCCTGCGCGGATGGGTAACGCCGGCACTGTAGCACGCATATTTTATAAACCAAAGACAATAATTAATATAAAGGATGTAACACCAGTATGATGGGCAGCTTTTTTTCAGGGTTTCAGATTCTACAGTGTGTATCTGCGCCGGACAAACGGCGGTTGACCTGCCTGCTGCAGGCAGGCCCTGCGGGC
>PUMZ01000255.1 GCA_003551565.1 Candidatus Brocadiaceae bacterium
GCATGCTCACGACGCGGGTTCCGGATTCAGCCTGCGCGAGATTGAACTCGTCTTCAGCGCCGACGTCGATCCGTACTTCACGTCGGACGTTGTGCTGGGCATCCACGATGATCATATCGATATCGAGGAAGCGTATGTGACCGATACGTTCATGCCGGGCGGATTGCAGTTCAAGGCCGGCAAGTTCTACAGCAATATCGGCCGCATCAACTCCCAGCATGTGCATGACTGGGATTTTGTGGACCGCCCGTTGGTCAACCAGCAGATGTTCGGTGACCACGGTCTCCAGGAGACGGGCGTGCAGCTTTCCTGGCTGGCCCCGCTTGAGAGAACGCATCTGCTCTCGGGTATCGAGGTGTTCCAGGGGGATAACGAGGTCTCTTTCGAGAACGATGAAGGCCACAGCGGACCGCGTCTGGGCACCGCCTGGATGAAATACAGTCCCGACATCCTCCCGTTGAACCACGAGGTGCAGTTCGGCACGTTCGGTGGTTATGGGCGCAACAGCGAACATCACGGTTCACGGATTGTTGACGGCTACGCCCATTTTGCCGGCGTGGATATGGTCTACAAATACCGACGGCCCGGTCAGCATTACGGACAGGGCAATTTCACGCTCGAGGGTGAATACATGCAAAGGCGCACGAGCATGGATTACCTGGCCTTACGCAACGAACGGACTGTCACGGAGGTCATAGGTACCGATTCCGACGGTAATGACGTTACTCGAGATGTAACAGAACGCTTTATGAATTTTAACGATCCGATTGTCGGCAGCAAGCAGTACGACCGACAGGACGGTTATTATCTGCAGGCAATATACGGATTCGCCCCCCGCTGGCGAGCCGGTCTGCGCTGGGATCATGTCGGGCTTCAAAACTCCAGCCGCCGTGCACATGAGGCCGGTAAGCGGAGTTTCGACGACAGCTATCGCAGCAGTTTGATGGTGGATTTCACCCCGTCGGAGTTCTCGCGTTTCCGGCTGCAGGGAGGACGCGGCGCTTACCAGCATGATGGACATACCGAGAGGGTCTGGGACGTGCAGTTCCAGATGATCATCTCGCTCGGCGTGCACGGCGCCCATGCTTTTTAAAATGAAGTAAAGAGCTGATGCACTATTGGTTTCTGCTCAAAATATACGACATAAAGGACTTATAAGACCTATAGCCTGCAATATATAACTATTGTTATGGATTGTGCAGTAGGCTCTGAAGATAAAATTTCTATAACAACAATTACTCAAAAATTTATGGAGATAAAAATGCAATTACTGAAAAGACTTACGCAATGTTTGAAATCGGCACTTCCGGGTCTGCTGGGCGTTTGCCTGCTGTTGGCAGGAACCGCCGGGGCCGCGGAATTGAATGTGGTCACGACGACGACCGATCTGGCCTCGATCACCCAATTCATCGGCGGCGATCTGGTCGATGTCACACCGATCTGCGCCGGCGAGGACGATCCGCATTTTCTTGAAGCTGCGCCCAGCTACATCACGATCGCCCGCCGCGCCGACCTCTGGATCAGCGTCGGCATGGATCTGGAAATCGGCTGGGAGCGCCCGGTCATCGATGGCTCGCGCAACCGCCGCATCCGCCCGGGCACCGAGGGCTACCTCGACGCCTCGGAGAACGTGATTAAAATCGAAATACCCGAGGGACGCGTCACCTATGCTATGGGCGACGTGCATCCACAGGGGAATCCGCATTACTGGACCGATCCGCTGCAGGGCCGTATCGTGGCCGACACGATCGCCGGGCGTCTGGCGGCACTCGCACCGGCGCACAGGGCGACGTTCAGCCGCAACCTGGAAAGGTTCAAGGACGAAATCGACCGCCGCACGTTCGGCTCTGAGCTTGTCGATGAGGTCGGCGGCGAGCGGCTCTGGGTGCTCGAGCTGGAAGGAGAACTGGATTCTTACCTCGCGGATAATGATCTGGTGGATAAGCTCGGCGGATGGAAGGCGCGTATGCGTCAGTTCAAAGGCGCCGAAGTCGTGACTTTCCATAAAAGCTGGGGCTATTTCGCTGAGCGCTACGGGCTGAACGTTCCGATCGAACTCGAGCCGAAGCCGGGCATCCCCCCAAGCCCGCGCCATTTGCGGGAGGTTGTAGAACTGATGAACGACCGGGATATCGGCGCGATCATCATGGCGCCGTTCTACCCCGAGCGCGGTGCGAATTCTGTGGCGCAGCGCACGGGTGCGGAAGTTGTTATCACCGACCTCTCCGTGCCGGGCAGGAGTCCGGAAGCCGGCAGCTATTTCGAGCACCTCGATAATATGGTCGAGACGTTCGCTTCGGCGCTCCGGTAAAGGTGTAATGAAAGTAACGGCGGGGCGCATGTTGTGGAATCAGCGCCCCGCTGCTTTTATTATCATGGGTGCTTTTTTCTCCTATGTGGTTACAAAATAGGACGTATAGGACTTATAGGACATATAGGACTTATAAGACTTATGATTCGCTTGTCAAGAATTGCGTACGAGCTCAATAATCCTGCAATCTTATGAATACAATCGACGATACTCATCACCGTAAATTCATCATACTGCTTGGCGTTGCTGCGCTCTCGGGCGCGGCCGCTCTCGGGCATCAGACGGTCTGGGTGCGTGCGATGGTTGATGTGCTGGGCGGGAACGCCGATACATTTTCCAAGGTTATCGGTGCTTTTTTTATCGGCCTGGCGCTCGGTGCCGGCGCGGCATCGATGCGCTTGCCCAAACCCGCGCATCGCTGGCTCTGGCTGCTGGTGGCCGAACTCGGCGTCGTCGCTCTGGCGCTGCCGATACTTCTGGTTTATCCGTTCTCGGAGTGGTTTTATGGTAACCTGGCTTTCGGCCGGATTCTCCAGTGGATACTGCCGCTGGTTCTCGTCACGCCACCGGCCGCTGTCATGGGGCTTTTCCTCCCGTGGCTGTTCCATGC
>PUMZ01000297.1 GCA_003551565.1 Candidatus Brocadiaceae bacterium
GATGGGGACGGTCGATGAGGGCAACACGACGATGGACTGGATGGATCAGGAGCGGGAGCGGGGCATAACGATCGTCAGTGCTGCCACAACAACGGAATGGAAAGGTTTCAGGATCAATCTGATAGATACGCCGGGGCACGTTGATTTCACGGTGGAGGTGGAGCGTTCCTTGCGCGTCCTTGATGGTGTGGTGGCGCTTTTCTGCGGGGTCGGGGGCGTTGAGCCGCAATCGGAGATTGTCTGGCGTCAGGCGGAAAAATACGGCGTTCCGGCCATAGCATTTATCAACAAAATGGACCGCGCCGGGGCGAATTTCGAGAGGGTGTCCCGTGAGATACAGGACAGGCTGGAGGCCAAACCGGTGCCCGTCGTTATCCCGATCTCGGAGGGTGCGGATTTTCGCGGCATACTGGACCTCGTCGAAGGCAAGGCCGTCTATTACAGTGACAGCGATATGGGGGCCACCTATCGGGAGGAGGAGGTTCCCCGGTCCCATATGGAAGTTTTCCAGCACGGGCGCGAACACTTATTGCAGGTGGTGAGCGAGTGGGACGAATCGCTTTTTGAGAAATACTGCATGGATGAGCCCCTGGATCCCGCCGATATCCGCCGTGCCCTGCGCGAGGCCACCCTTTCCAAGGAGGCCGTGCCTGTACTGTGCGGCTCGGCGTTGAAAAACAAGGGCATCCAGCGTATGATGGATGCGGTCGTTCACTATCTGCCGTCCCCGGCCGACCTGCCGCCGGTCATCGGAATCCGAGAAGAGGGAGGGGAGGAAAAACAGGTCGAAAAGGAGCATAGCGGCGATGTTCCTCTGGCTGCGCTGGCTTTCAAGGTCGTATCCGACCGCCATCTGGGCAAAATGGTGTACGTGCGTATTTATTCCGGCGAGATGCACGTTGGGACCTACATTTACAATTCGACAAAGGATGTGCGGCAACGTGTAGGGCGGCTCATGCTTATGCACGCCGACCGGAGGGTCAACAGGGAGGTTTTGCGCTGCGGTGAGATAGGGGTTGTCGTCGGGCTCTCGGACACCACAACCGGCGATACGCTCTGTACGGAAGAGGATCAGCTTCACCTGGAAGCCATTGAATTTCCGGCGCCCGTTCTGTCCATCAGTGTCACTCCCGAGTCGGCGTCCGAGCGGGACAAACTTTTCGATGCGCTGAACAAGCTCTCCGATGAAGACCCGACTTTCACCGCCGGTTACAACCAGGAAACGGGCGAGATGGTCATAAGCGGTATGGGCGAGTTGCACCTGAATATCATCTGTGAGCGCTTGAGGCGCGATTTTTCGGTCACGCCGACCGTTGGCGAACCGAAAGTGGCCTACAGGGAGACGATTACGAAGCCGTCCTCTGTGGACCACAAGTATGTCAAGCAGACCGGCGGACGCGGACAGTACGCGCACGTGGAACTGAATATCGAACCTCTGGACCCCGGAGACGGTTTCGAGTTCAACGATTCCGTCCGGGGCGGGAACATACCCAGGGAATACATCCCGGCGATCGAAAAAGCGATCATCCAGGTGATGGCCGAGGGCGTTTATGCCGGCACCCCGGCGGTCGACCTGGCGGTGGAGCTGGTTGACGGCTCATTCCACGAAGTGGATTCCTCGGAGAAGGCGTTTGATGCCTGCGCGCGGGAGGCCTTTAAAAAAGCTTTTTTGCAGGCATCCCCGCAGTTGCTGGAACCGGTCTGCGAGGTCAACATTGTGGCCCCCGAGGAATTCAGCGGCAGCATAACCGGCAGCATATGTTCACGGAGGGGACGTATTACCAATATTGAACAGCGCGGGGAACGTCAGGTCCAGACGATTTCCGGTATGGTTCCGCTTGCGGAGATGTTCGGTTACGCCACCGAGCTCCGCGGCATGACCGGCGGCAGGGGAACATTTGATATGCGTTTCGAGCATTATGAGCCTGTGCCCCACGAACTCGCCGAGGAGATCGTTCGCCGGGGACGGGCGAAGGGATAAGCGGTCCGGCGCTTCCAACAACTCGTAAGGCCTGGAGGCCGAACATGAGATCCATATCGGCCATCCCGGAGGATGCAACGGTTTTTTCCTAACAAAGCGTCGGCGTCTGCCTTCTGCCATGCTCCAGCACAGGGAACGCGCGAGACGGCAGAAAGAAAATCGGGCCCGGAGGCGGTTCGTCTCCTATGTGCGATACCTTACAGATAAGTGAAATTTTCCAGAGCATACAGGGTGAAAGCACCCACAGCGGCCTGCCATGCACCTTCATAAGGCTCGCCGGGTGCAATCTGCAATGCCACTGGTGCGATACGCCGCAGGCGGCGGGGGGGGCGGGCGTTGCAACGGGAATCGAAGGTATCATGCAGCGGGTCCGGGCTTTCGGTAACGAACTGGTCTGCGTCACCGGCGGCGAGCCGCTGCTTCAGCCCCGCACGGTCGACCTTATACAACGGCTTCTGGACGGTGGTTTTGGGGTGAGCCTGGAGACCAACGGCAGTCTTGATATCTCGGCGCTGCCCCCCGGGGTGTGCCGCGTGGTGGATGTCAAATGCCCTTCCAGCGGCCAATGCGGCAGCACACTGGAATCAAATCTTGCATGCCTGGGGCCGGAAGATAACCTCAAGTTCGTCGTGGCCGACAGGGCGGATTTCGAATGGGCGCTTGGTCTGGTCGGGACATACCGTTTCACCGAGGTCTGTCCCGTATTGTTCTCTCCCGTAGCATTGCCCCGCGGGCATGAAAACGCTTATAATCAGACCGAAGCATTCCTTGCCGGCGCCCGCGAGCTGGCGGCCTGGATCATCGCATCCGGCTTGCAGGTCAGGCTCCAGTTGCAACTCCACAAAATACTGTGGCCGGAGAGCACCGCCGGGGTCTGAGTGGAACCGTGCGGCCGCCGGTCCAATACATGAGAAATGATCTCTGTCAAATTCCACA
>PUMZ01000187.1 GCA_003551565.1 Candidatus Brocadiaceae bacterium
GCAGACAATGGGAAGCTACTTCGGCAATCGCATCGACCACCGGCATGTATTCGGGATCGGTCATGTTTTCCGGGATAAAGCCGCAATGGGTAATTAATGCCGGCGCGCCGATCCAGGCCGCAAAATCCGCCCATTTCTTCAGGGCGGCGATGCGCTGCTCGCGATACTGTGGCGGCACAAGCCCAAGAGATACAGGTCCTTCTGTAAAGTTCCAATGGGTTGGTCCGGGCATGCCGCCCCATACGGCACAGATCCGGACATTTGCGTCCTGAGATTCTTTCACCACGGTCTCGGCGATCTCGCGCGTGGCCAGGTCCTCGTCCCAACTCTGAAGCTGGCATACATTCAGGCCGAATTGACGAACGTGTTCGAAACATCGTCCTCCATTGCGCAAAGTATTGATGACACCGATCTCCATCTCAGCCTCTCCAGAAGGGAAAATTGAACGGCCGGACAGCATACGATCACAAGTATTCAGGGGAACCCGTTGAATCCCCGCCGTGCCCTGTGCCGGTGGGGATGGCTTGACGCAGTTCACTGAGTATTGAAGTACGATCCATCATTGTAGGAGTTCCGTCCGGGGATTGTCAACCAAAACTTACCGTGTATCATCTTTTATCAGGCGTAACGTGTATCCGGCTGTCTGGTATGCCTTGTAACGGCGCCGGCTGTAGCTTCTTAATTCATCGTCATACAGGTCGGCAAAATCGATAATGTGCATGAATTTCTCAAAACCCGGGGAAGGGTCGCCGCCGGCTGCTTCGATCAACACATCCATCACCGGCGGTGCACTCCCGCAGGTGCAGATCAGAGCGGGTTCCATTGCCGGCCCCGACCGGTGATCCACGATTGTGTGGGGGATGAACACCTCATCGTCGAATGTCCATAGCAGACTGTCCACGTACCCGGCGCTATGGCCGTCCTTCACCCTGATGGCAACCGTTTTGCCGTTCTCGTAGCATCTTTTCACCCAAAGACATACCTGTTTTATCTTCCGGTCTTCCCGGGTGATTTCAACAAATTGGGCAAGTTTATTTTCCTTTGATACCACGCTTTCCTACCCTTCCGATCTCCTGTTTATCAGCGCCAGAGTTTCCGCCCGGGTGGCGGGCTGCTCCCTCAAAATGCCCCGAACGACACTGGTGACGGTGATTGATCCGGGTTTTTGAACGCCCCGCATTGTCATGCAAAGGTGTTCCGCTTCCACCACCACCATCACGCCTTTTGGCTGAAGAGATCCGACAAGCGCATCGGCTATCTGCGAGGTCATGCGTTCCTGGACCTGCAGGCGCCTGGCAAACAATTCGACCACACGCGACAACTTGCTGATCCCCGTTATACGGTTCTCTTCCGGTATATAGGCGACATGTGCGTGGCCGTGGAACGGCAGCAGGTGATGCTCGCAAAGCGAGTAGAACGGGATATCTTTGACCAGCACGAGCTCATCGTAGCATTCGTCGCGAAGAACCGTTATGACGTCGGCGGGATCCTTCTCGTTCCCGTTCAGCACCTCCTCATACATCCTGGCCACACGGCGGGGGGTCTCTTCGATTCCGGGCCGGTTCACGTCGACTCCCATGCCTTCCAGCATCAAACGGACACCATCCTGCAATTTTTTGTGATCCACAGCCAATTTGGACACCCAGTTAGTTTGGATAAAGAAATATTATAATGCACCCTTCTATTATACGAGCGCATCGGCGATTTGTTGCCGATGTGGAAAACGCAAACGCCTACCCCTTCATCAACAACGTTTTTTGTATAACATCTTTCATCTCTTCAACCGCCGCCCTGATGCCGGTAAAAACCGAACGCGCAATGACGCTATGGCCGATGTGCAACTCACAAGGTTTTATGGTTTCCACTATTCCGGGGACATTGTTGTAAGTCAGGCCGTGGCCGGCGTTGACCACCAATTCCTGCTTGCGCCCATGTGCGGCGCCGCGGGTGAGTTTGTCGATCTCGCGTGCCCGTTTTTCCCCGCTGCTGCCGGCGTATGGACCCGTATGCAATTCGATCATATCGGCGCCGGTTTCCCTGCAAGCGTTGATCTGCCCGATCTCGGGATCGATGAACAGGCTGACTTTTGTGCCGTTATCCTTGAACCGCTTTACGACCTCACTTATGCGCTCGACCTCCGCCTGGACGTCCAATCCTCCCTCGGTGGTGAGTTCTTCGCGGCGTTCTGGAACAACGGTTATCATCGGTGGATGCACTTCCAGCGCAACAGCTACGATCTCCTCATGCAACGACATTTCCAGGTTCAACGGAACGGAGACCGTTTGCATCATCAACCGCAGGTCGCGATCACATATATGACGCCGGTCCTCGCGCAGGTGGATCGTGATCAGATCGGCTCCACCGAGCTGGGCTTCGACCGCCGCCCATACGGGATCGGGTTCATATGTTCCGCGCGCCTCCCGCAATGTTGCAACATGATCAACATTCACCCCTAAAAACGACATGATCCGCCCTCCGCCGGTAGAGATATTTTCAGGTATCCGTCGTACTATCCTCGATTGTGCCAAATGCACCCCCACGACATCTGGCGTGAAGTGACATTTGGCGTTATCATGGGCGGAGCCTCTCTGGTCACTTCAGGATGCCGGGTGGCACGGCCCCGCTTATTTTATGCGTTCCCGGTGGTGCAGATGTGGCAGAAAGCAAACGCCAAGTAAAATTATTGTCTTTGAGTTATAAAATACGGGCTACCGGTTGGTCAGCCGTACGGTCACTTCTTCATCGGGTTTTATTCCAATAACCTCCGCATCGATCCCCAGGATGATCTGCACCGCCTGTTTGTAAGGGGCGGTTGTCCCGGGAGCGATATCCTCATCTTCAAGGTCGCTCAAATCCACATACGCCGTTACGTCGGCAGTTGTAACATTGTCCACAGCCGTCGGCAGGCCGGAGAGGAGAACGGTTATGCGGGATTCGTCGATCTCGGCGTGATATGGGAACCCCTTTGGCTGAAGCAGTTTCAGTGGAACATCTTCGAGTTCAACCTGCGTGTATTCCACGTTGATCGACACGTTAACCGTCACCTGCGACTGGGAGACTTCGTAGGACACTCTGACGCTTTCGTCGTTGAGGTCAAACTCGTGTTCGTTTTGCAATGGCTGATATTCTCCGAAACTCTCCCGGGCGTCCCAGACAGGGATGGGAACCGTTTTAACCGATTCCATCCGCTCCAAAACGGCGGACGGTCCTTCCACGGTCACCCTCGACGGGGTGACATTATGGCTGACGATTTCGTATCCCTCGGGCGGCCGGCCCAAAAAAGTGGGTTCGACGGGCAGCGTACGTCGGACAACCGGGCTGGCAAACAGCTCGATGCGGCGCGGGTGCATGGCTGCCACATTCATCCTGAGAAACTCGGGCTCCGGCACGTTCAGCCACTCGGGATCCACATCGCGTTGTACAGGTCCGTTGGGGATGTCTGCACTGGATAACCGCACGGTGAACCTGAGGTAATTTTCCCTGGCTTCCTCCTGTCGTTTCTTCATCAGATGCTGCGGCCCGCTCAGGTGCAGCCATACACGGGATGCGGACTGATAAATCAGGCGGTAGCCGTCCGGCACTTCGATATTGACGGGCACTTCCCGCAACACCACATCTTCTTTCAATCGGCTGTCGGCATAAAACCAGATGGCGAAAGCAATCGTCAGCGCCAGGAGTTTTATCTGCCAATGCACGACAAAAATGTTTTTAAGATGTTTTCTCATGTCACTCACCTGCAAGTGTTTCCGCGGCAATATCTTCAAGAGCATGCATCAGGGCGCGTTCGTCGAGATCCTGCTGAATGGCGCCTTTGACGGCCAGCGAAACCTTTCCGGACTGCTCGCTGATGATAATCGCCACCGCATCCGACTCCTCCGTCACGCCGATGCCGGCCCGGTGCCGCGTACCCATTTCCGCCGAAAAATGCGGGTTGTCCGTCAGCGGAAAAAGACATCCGGCCGCTGCTATACGCTGCTGCCTGATGACAATCGCTCCGTCGTGGAGCGGGTTGCCGGGCCAGAAAATGGATTTGATCAGTTCCACCGACACCTCGCTGTCCAGGCGCACCCCGGCTTCAACGTAACTTGAAAGACCCACCTGCCGCTCAATGGCGATCAGCCCGCCGATTTTGTCGCGCGCCATCTCAAAAGTAGCTCGCACCAACGCATCGGTAAAATGCGCATGCGGGCGGAAAAACATGCTGAAAAGCGGGTTCTGCCCGACCCTGACCATTGCACGCCTTATCTCGGGCTGGAACAGGATGAACATCGGGATCAAAATCACCGGCGCCATGCTGGTCAGTACCCAGTTAACTGTCTCCAGCGGGAACCAGTGCGTCACGATCACGGTAATCAAAAGCAGGATACCCAAAAAAATACTCAGTCCTTTCAGCACCCCCACGCCCCGTGTTCCCTGCAGAAGCCGGAGGAAGGCATAAACGAGGAGGAAAATCAGGAATACCTCGAAACCGTTCTTAAGCAATATTCCACCCCGGACGGAAAACCACCTGCCGAGATCCTGCAATAATTCCATCATTTCCGCCATCCAATACCTCTCCTGATTGCCTCCGCGATTTTTGTTGCATCACCGGTCGCACCGACATCGTGCACCCGCAGGATGTGGACGCCCGCCAGAACAGAACTTACCGCCGCGGCCAGGGTCCCGCTCAGTCGTTGGTCCGGCGGTTTATCCAACACCTCCCCGATCGTCGACTTGCGTGACACGCCGATCAACAGGGGAAGGCCGATCCCATGAAATTCGCCAAGCCTGCGCAGTATCTCAAGGTTGTGTTCCGGCAGCTTTCCAAATCCGAAGCCGGGATCAACCATAATCCGGTCCGTACTTATTCCGGCCCCGAGCGCCGCCTCCGCACGCCGCTTCAGCCATTGACCGATATCTTCAACAACATCTCCGTACGAGGGGTTGTTCTGCATGGTCTGCGGCTCGCCTTGCATATGCATCAGACATACCGCCGCGCCGTTCGAAGCCGCAACAGACGCCATATCGGTATCATAACGCAAAGCACTGACGTCGTTTATTATCTCTGCTCCCGCTTCGAGAGCGGCTTCCGCCACACTGGCCTTGCGGGTGTCAATGCTCAGGGGGATCCGGCACTCCATTGCCAGCTCCTTTATGACGGGCAGGACGCGCTGTTTTTCAATATCGGGGTCGACCGTCATTCCACCGGGGCGGGTGCTTTCACCACCGATGTCGATGATGTCGGCTCCCTGCTGCGCCATATCGCGTGCGTGCGTCAACGCCCGGTCAATACGACAGAACTCCCCACCGTCACTGAAAGAATCGGGGGTGACGTTAAGGATGCCCATAATCAGCGGACGCTCATCCGTACCCATGACACGTCCGGAAGCGGTCCTTATCCTGAAACTCGGCCTTACGATCCAATGATGACCACCGCTGATTTCGTTGTCCGGCATGTTCTGTTCCACCGGCATCTGAGTCGCCGCATATGGAAGGCAAACGAATTCCCGTCATTCGCTTTGCGGCCTGAATCTTCCTGGTTCACAATCTGCGGGTTTTACCGGGAGGGGCCCCTCTCGGGCAAGTCGTCGACCATCTGTCGTATGGCCCTTTCCACGATACGTGCTGTTTGAGGCGTCAGCTCATGTCCGGCCGCACCGCCCAGTACGCCGCCGGCAATGGTTGCAGCGGTTCTTCCGCTTCCCCCCCCGACCTGCGAACCGGCGGCCCCGCCGAGGATCGCTCCGAAAACGGTTGCAAAAAAGCCTCCCCGGCCGCCTCTGCCCGACCCCACCCATTGAACTTCGCCCGTCTCCGGAGAAACAATCCTTCCGGTCATGCTGATCTTATCCCCGTCCACGGTGACATCCAGCATGGCGACCGCCGGGATATTGAGGATTCTGCCTATTTCCGCGGCTTCGTCCGCCGTTGTCACCTCGGAGCGCTGAAAATCCTGCTCCTCGAGCAGCCGGTCCACCCTGCTGCGCTCGACAACTCCGTATCCCTTTCGGAACAGTTCCATCGTGAAAAAATCTTCCACCTGATTTTTCGGGACGCGTCCGCGGATATCACCACCGACATCCACTATGGCTATCCGATCCGGGCGCCGTTCGTAAAACGACGGCGAAACCGCTCCCCCTCCTGTTGCGCATCCCGTCAGCCCTGTTGCCAGCACGCATGCGGCAAAGCATGTCAACATCGTGAACTTGTTCATTTTTCACCTCCCGAACACCTTTCACCTCCCGAACACCGGGCAGCTCCCAGTTCGTCAAAGACCGTTTGTGCAATAGCTCTCTTATAGATTATCAACTTTCTCCCTGGCTTTGTCAAACATTGAGATGACCGAGGAATTTGCGCTGTAGCGTTTTTTGCGTGAACCGGGTTGCAAATTGTCCATAGGTTCTCTCCGTTCCCCGCGTGTTACGGGCGCAAATTCCTTATTTTTCCTCCGGAAAAAATTCTGAAAGGGCTTTGGCGGCAAAACTCTCTTTTTGGGGCAGACGCTCTTCCGAAAAGATGGCTTCCAGAACCAGTATGAGGCACTGAGAAGGCAAAATCGGGGAAGGTAAATTTTCAAAGCCGACACAAACTGCAAATCATTCGTTAGTTATCGTACTGCGCAATTGGCTCTTATCTGTTGTGCTGTGGGAAAGATTCAGGTCCTCACGGGTGAACAGAGGCCGGAAATCCAGCCCCGCGGCGTCAAACGCCTCCGTGGCCCCTTCCATGCGATCGACGACCGCCAGAACGGTCACCTCACGGGCGCCGGCCTCCAGCAGAGCGCCTGCTGCATCGATGGCCGCCCCGCCGGTGGTCGTTACATCCTCGATAAGAGCGATATGATCTCCGGATTCCATCGCACCTTCAAACGGCCTGTCCAAACCATGCTGCTTGGCATTTTTTCGCACGATGACATAGGGCAAATCGGACCGGAGCGCGAGCGCCACGACGAGCGGCACTCCCCCGAGCTCAACGCCGGCCAGGCGGCCCGTGCCCTCCGGCAGACGCTCGGCAAAAAGACGGGCAATGGCCGCAAGCAACTGCGGGCGCGTTTCGAAAGCGTATTTATCGATAATATAAGAGCTTTTTCTTCCGCTTCGGAGCGTAAAATCCCCCTCAATATAGGCCTCGTCCCGGATGCTTCGGATAAGTTGTGTTCGGTCCATGCTCTCCTCCATGATAGTTGTATTGTCCAGATTATAGTGGTGACCATCATTTTTTGCAACTATCGGCAATTCACCTGCTGTTCCATTCGCGGTCCGCAGGCGGATTTTTCAACGGAAGACCATCGCCTGTGGACAACATCGTTCGGGCAAATAGCAGCCTTTACAAGTCGATGACAAAAAGGATTTAGGGATAAATTACAGGAGAAAACACCTGTCTGCAGAGTCAGGCGTTTGACTTCCCCCTTTGGGTCATTTATTATAGTATTCCGTTGCGACGGCCCGTTCGATTGATTTATCGGTGTTTGTTATGCTACTATAGCATTTCCGGCATGGTCCGGATTGGAAGGGTTTGTACAGCTTTGTGGCATTAAGGATTTTTTTGGAGAACTATAATGAATATCTTCGGTAAGGTACTTGTTGTCGTTGTGTTTCTGCTCAGTGTCGGGTTTGCGGTGTCGCAGATGGTATTATTCGAGCAGCGGGTCAGGTGGCGCGATGAATACGAGCGGGAATCGGATCTGCGCCAGGACGCAGAGAGCGAACGGGACGATTTCAGCCGGGAACTCGAGCGACTGAAAGACGACTTTGATCGGGTCCGGGCGGAGAAGAGGAGCGAAATAGCCGACCTGGAGCAAGACATCGAGGATCGGAATGCCCGTATCAGCCGCCTGGAAAGTGACCTGGAAAGGCGCTCTGACCAGTTGTCGGAGGCGCAGAGAGTCCAGGAGTCCAAGAGGGAGCGCCTCAGTGAGAAGGACACTATCATTGAGGAGCATGAGGCCACGATTGCCGACCGGGACGCGAGCCTCAAGCGGAGGATGGATGAGATCGCCGACCTCGAAGAACAGGTCAGAACGCACACCGCAACGATCGACGATCTTGAACGAACCATTGCGGAACTGGATGAAGAGAAGCTGAAAGCACTCACCAGGCTCGGGGACAGGGAACGGCAGCTTGCCGAGCTGGAAGCCCGCGGCGTCCATGTCGATATCGGCAAGCCGCTGCCCGTCGTCGACGGCATCCTTTCCCAAGTGGATAACGAGATCGGCGTGGCCGTGCTGAACAGGGGCGAAGAACATGGCGTCGAGATCAATTACGATTTCGTAGTCTATCGGGACGATTCTTTTATCGCCCGGGTCTACGTGATGGACGTCTTCCCCAATCATTCGCTGGCGCGCGTGGACAGGGAGCTGACCGATCTGGAAGAGACGCCGCTGGAGATTGGCGATCGTGTGACCACACGTATCCGATAACCTGCTAAGCGGAAAACTGCTCCGAGGGAGACCATATGATGGCAGAGGACAACGGGGAGAAGGAAACCGAAAAGATGAAACCAGGGACCAGCCCGTACATCATCACCATGCTGATCGGGTCGGGCACGATGTTCCTGATAGGGATAGTGTTGACCCTTTTGGAAATACGGAGCTACCGGGGCTGATGCGCGACGGCAGGCTCGCTATCCCGCTTATTTCACGCGTTCCCGGTGGCGCAGATGTGGCAGAAAGCAAACGCCGCTGATCATGGTGCAAACCGTCATTTTGGTTCACCATATTTCCTCATCGCCGCCCATCCGATGCCGGCGCCCGTCATGACGGCGCACAGAACCGCGAACCAATCTCCCCAATACGTGTAGGGCGGCGCCTGATCGAGGAGCCAGACCGGCAGCGCAAGGCTGCCTTCCACGTTTTTCCTGACCTTCCGCCCGTCTTTCTCCCCCCGTACTGTTCCGTAGATCGTCCCTGTCGGATCGATAAAGCAGGAGATGCCGGTATTGGTTGCGCGCACAACGGTCGTGCGGGTCTCGACCGCGCGGAAAACCGCCATGGCCAGGTGCTGTTCCAGTTCGCCCGGTATATGGTACCACCCTTCATTGGATATGTTTATCAGCACGCGCGCGCCCCTGCGCCGGAAGGTGCGCATAAGATCACTGAAGACGTTGTCATAACAGATGGGGGCGGCGAATTCCAGCGGGACATCGAAAACAACCGCTTCGTCTCCAGGCTGCGACTGTGCTATGGCGAGGGACTGTAGCAAACCCGACAGGGGCGCCGGCAGAAGGTCCCTGCCCGGAGTGTATTCTCCGAACGGTACAAGGCGTTTTTTATCGTATCTGCCGATGATTTCCCCGGCGGGCGAGAAAAGGAATGCGCTGTTGGCTGTCCGCTGCCGTGGCGGCCCTGTACTTGTTCTCGCCGGGGCCCCTACAAGGAAGAAGCTGCCGGTCTGTTCTGCGAGCGTACCGATGGTATCCAGCGCATACTCCCGCCTGTTGCGTTCACGCCGGTCGGTGATGATACGCCCGGCTTCCGGGTTCAGCGGGACATTCACGGCGGTCTCGGGCCAGGCTATCAGGGTGGCGCCGGCATCGGCGAGTTCACGTGAGTGCCGCGCAAGGATATCGATTTCGCGGCGTGCGCGCCTGTCCTCTTCAGCGGCATAATCTTCCAGCCGTTCCATGATCCGGCTTTTTTCCTCCTCCGAAAGTGCTCGTATCTGCTCGTCGGACATCCTGTTCAGCATCCTGTAGATCTGCTGTATATCATCGGGAGGAAGAGCGGGGGGAATGTTTTGTTGCACAACCCCGACTACGGGCCCTTCCGACATTGATTGTGGCAGACGATCAAGTGCCAGGCGGCCGAAAATCCCGGCAAAAACCAGGCATGCCACCGAAAGAGCGAATGCGAATGCATTGCACCTCCGGGTATGAGATCCGGTCCCCTCCTCCCCCCTCCTCAGTCCCCGCAGCAGTTCCGCGAGCGATGCGTTCAGAAAAACGAGCAGAAAACTCAGTCCGTAAGCTCCGCTCACTGATGCGACCTGCAGCAGGGGTGGGAACCGGTACTGTGTGAAGCCGTAAGTGAACCACGGGAATCCGGTGAAAACAGTTGCGCGCACAATTTCAAGTCCAACCCATATCACAGGCAGCAGGAAGGGATAAGTCCGGGGCCGCCCCCCGGCACAGAGGCGGGCCAGAACGGCAAAAAGACAAAAATACAGAGCCAGATAGACTGCCAGCATCAACCACCCGGCCAGCGTAACGCTGGCCAACCAGACGGTCGCCGGAACATAAAAAACGATGCCGGAAATGCCGGCATACAGGACGGCTTTCGGAAGGGACGGCGCCGTGGGCAGGATCAGCAGAAGGGGCACGAGTGCCACGAAACTGAGCCACCACAGATCAACGGGCGGGAATGCGAGGTAAAGCAAAATGCCGGTCAGTACCGCACACACAATCCTTACGGCCGGTCCGGCAACAGTTTTTTTGGGGGACAGTGCCATAAATGTTTTAACCGAAGAACTAACGCGCTTATTTCACACGTTCTCGGTGGTGCCGATGCGGCAGAAAGCAAACACCTCTTAATTATTGTCTTTGGTTTATGAAATATGCGGGTTTTAATGCAGGTCGCGCTTACGGCAATCCGGGAGGCAGCTTCCATCATCATACGCGACGGGTATTCAGTGCCTGAACAGAGCCAGAGTTATGACGATACCAATAAACAACGTGATAGCATTGCCCATCCACATGGCCGGGATGACATGCAGAAGACCCGTCTCCGCCATTATTTGCCCCCATACCATGAACGGGTAGAAAATGGCGAGCATGACAAAAAAACCGACTCCGAACGCCAGAAGTGTGCTGCGGCGCTTCGAGAGCAGTCCCAGGGGAATGCCGAGCACGGTAAAGGCCAATGCGGCAAAAGCCAGGGTCAGGCGTCGCTGCGTTCGAATCTCCAGCTCTCTGTAATCATCTTGCAGGTCAGCTGCCCGTCGCTGCGACAACAGCGCGTTCCGTTCGGCGACAAGTTCAGCGATCGCCTGTTGCAGTTCATCTTCATCACTTCTCAACCTTTTTATATTCCTTTCCTTAACTTCTTTAGCCGCTTTCAGGCTTGCAAGGTTCTCTTTAATGTCCTCTTTTTCTTTTTCCCGATCGCTGATCCGTTCGCGGACATCATTCAGTTTCGTTTGGGTTTCGGAAATCCGCTGGAAACGTTCGTTTTCGTCGTTTCCTTCTGTATCCAACAGTTGCTCCAATTCCCGGAGATATTCCACCCTCTGCTCACGCAGCGCCAGCAGATCCGAACGGCGGCGCTGTAAAGCGTTTTCCTCGCCCTCTACAAGTTCCAGATCACTCTCCAACTCGTTTTCAAGGTCCCTGATACGATTTTGAATCCTGTCTTTTGCCCGCCGCAGTTCACTGCTTTCTGCAAGCAACGGATCCATTTTTTCATCGATTCTGTCGGATTTTTCTCCGGGGTTGCGGTACCGTTGATCGTGTTCTGCGATCTGCTTTTGCAGTTGCCGTTTTTTTCCCCTCATTTCGGAACGCGTCATGTATCTGATGTCTTTGTCCCCTTCCTTCGGAGAGGATCCAACCTGTATTGGGAATTCGGTCCGCGTAGCGGTCCATACGGCCCCGGGCCCGCCCATGACCCCTTCGGCCAATGGCGTTATAAGGCATTCTTCTAGGGTCAGTTCAAGGATGCGGGGTTGATCCGGTGACCGCTGCAGGGTACCGGTTCTGGCATTTATCATGGCTGCAATGCCCCCTTCCGGGCCGGATTGTATTATTCTTACGTTCTTCAACTCATCGTTTTCGTAATTTTCGTAACGTACGATGAACGGAGAGAGGTGAAACTGCCTGCCCGCGGAGTACAGTATACGGTCCCGCAGCACCTGGAGAATCGCCTCGGATTGCAAATTCTCTATTTTATGCCGAGCCCTTGGTGCAGCTTCAAAATGGAGATGCACGCCGAGCAGGCTGAGAAGGACTGCAAGAAAGTAGATCGGATACAATATGTGCCCCAGATGCATACCTTCCACCTGCATGGCAAGGATTTCCTTATCGGCGGAGAGCCGGCCAAAAACCATAATCACCGCTGTCAGCAATGCGGAGGGCAAAACCCATGGAGCACAATAGACGGCCATGTAAAGGGGGAGTCCGTGCAGGCGTACGATATCCAGCCCCTCCTGCAAAAGCTGCACTCCCAGCCCCAGCATCATAACTGCCAGAAGCGCAAAAAAAGCGGGCACAAACGCTTTGCATATCTCTTTCAGGACATATGTCTGGAGTTTACTCATAAACATATTTTAATATTTAATACCGTGAAACCACAAGTGAAATAGTCTCCCGCCGGAGAACTTCCAATTGAAATCACCGCCGTTTTATGCTTTAATAGTAATTTCGGACGCCTTGCAGAAGATCGGCTGTTTTCTCACTGAACTCACGGAATAAGCTGCAATGTGTTTGCGCTCTCTCCTGCAGGTCATAATCCGCAGTGGTGAGAATGAACCGGGAAGGTGGACAGATATCCGGGAGTTGGTGTCAGGCGTTTTGAATCCCGAACTTGACTGAGGTGTATACATGACATACAACATAGGAATCGAAGTCGGTTCCGTCAGCACGGACATTGTTGTTTTGGACAGCAGCGGCAACGAGATCGAATCGCGCTACGTCAGGACATACGGAAGTCCGCTGAAAGTCACTCTGGAGCAGCTTGAAGAGATATTCAACACGTATGATGGGGCAAAGAACCTGGGCGTCACCGGCAATGCCGGCAAAAGGATTGCCGGGGAACTCGGCATTCCGTTTGTCAATGAGATCGTGGCACAGAGCAGAGGGGCCATGCATTTGTTTCCCGAGGCCGGAACCGTTATGGAAATCGGCGGGGAAGATTCGAAACTTATCCGGCTGGAGCCCGGGGAAAACGGGGACGGCAAGGTGGTCGATTTTTCACTGAACAGCATCTGTGCCGCCGGGACCGGCTCGTTCCTCGATCAGCAGGCCAACAGGCTCAAGGTCAGTATCGAAGAATTCAGTGAGCTGGCACTGAAAAGCGAGAACCCGCCGCGCGTGGCGGGCCGGTGTTCGGTGTTTGCCAAAAGCGACATGATCCACCTCCAGCAGCAGGGTACGCCCGATTACGACATCATTGCGGGTCTTTGCTTTGCAATGGCACGCAATTTCAAAGGTACGCTCAGCAAAGGGAAAGAACTTGTCCGGCCGGTGGTTTTTCAGGGTGGTGTGGCGCACAACAGCGGTATGATCCGGGCGTTCCTTGAAATACTCGAC
Organism: Candidatus Brocadiaceae bacterium; assembly: GCA_003551565.1. Classification (GTDB taxonomy): domain Bacteria; phylum Planctomycetota; class Brocadiia; order SM23-32; family SM23-32; genus PUMZ01. The sequence continues at coordinate 13,219 of PUMZ01000187.1, forward strand.
CTTGAAGAATCGGAGCTGTTCATACCGGAAAATCCGGGTTGCACC
>PUMZ01000186.1 GCA_003551565.1 Candidatus Brocadiaceae bacterium
TATGTTGTGGTTTGATGAAAAAATGGAATGATTACCAACTTACCAGTACATCGACCCGGCCGTTCTGAAGTTGTGGTTTGATGAAAAAATGGAATGATTACCAACTCTGAAAATTTGGTTATCTCATGCTCAAAAGTTGTGGTTTGATGAAAAAATGGAATGATTACCAACCCCCGACAGGACATTAAGAATATTATCTAAGTTGTGGTTTGATGAAAAAATGGAATGATTACCAACTCTAATCCCGAGGTGATAGCGCCACTGGAGTTGTGGTTTGATGAAAAAATGGAATGATTACCAACTGGAAGGCCCTAAAAGGGTTTGTCGAAATAAGTTGTGGTTTGATGAAAAAATGGAATGATTACCAACGGAGGGGCTTTTTTATTTGGTGCCACTTATGTTGTGGTTTGATGAAAAAATGGAATGATTACCAACATTTTGGGTGCAAACATCGTCACCAACAAGTTGTGGTTTGATGAAAAAATGGAATGATTACCAACTACTCCACCATTTCCAATTATACCCCCAGCGTTGTGGTTTGATGAAAAAATGGAATGATTACCAACGCAACCCAACTAATAAACCACACATATAGGTTGTGGTTTGATGAAAAAATGGAATGATTACCAACTTCTGTGTTTTCGCAAGGGTTGTCTGGGAGTTGTGGTTTGATGAAAAAATGGAATGATTACCAACAGCACATCAGTGGGATGATACCAGGAAAGAGTTGTGGTTTGATGAAAAAATGGAATGATTACCAACTTATCAGGTTCATCCCAATTAATACGATAAGTTGTGGTTTGATGAAAAAATGGAATGATTACCAACGCACCTATTAAAGACTCATAACCCATGCCAGTTGTGGTTTGATGAAAAAATGGAATGATTACCAACTATAATCAGCTCTTCATGGTTGATGTTTTGGTTGTGGTTTGATGAAAAAATGGAATGATTACCAACATAACGAGGGCCAAGGTGGCGGCCACGGCAGTTGTGGTTTGATGAAAAAATGGAATGATTACCAACTCGTTGAAAAATTCACACCAAGTGGACGTGTTGTGGTTTGATGAAAAAATGGAATGATTACCAACAATACCGGAGGCATAATGAGCAAGGGAGAGTTGTGGTTTGATGAAAAAATGGAATGATTACCAACAGTTACAGAGAGGATAAACAACTTCGCACGTTGTGGTTTGATGAAAAAATGGAATGATTACCAACGAGGAAGTCAAAGAGGCGATCACAAAACAGTTGTGGTTTGATGAAAAAATGGAATGATTACCAACTTTTAACGGTTCGATTATTGCCGCAGTGGCGTTGTGGTTTGATGAAAAAATGGAATGATTACCAACCCTTTGGCCCCCGGCCTTTGCCAAAGACGGTTGTGGTTTGATGAAAAAATGGAATGATTACCAACCTTTTCTGCTTGCTGTTTCAAAATCAACTAGTTGTGGTTTGATGAAAAAATGGAATGATTACCAACACAAAAGTAAAAAAGGATGCCAGCAATCCGTGTTGTGGTTTGATGAAAAAATGGAATGATTACCAACGATGCGTTAAAAAGGTGTGCTATCGGCTTGGTTGTGGTTTGATGAAAAAATGGAATGATTACCAACGGGGTCATCTTTGGCGTTGCTGTCGTGCGGTTGTGGTTTGATGAAAAAATGGAATGATTACCAACTGATGTTTCTTCTTCCGCTCATGGTTAATCGTTGTGGTTTGATGAAAAAATGGAATGATTACCAACACAAAAGTAAAAAAGGATGCCAGCAACCCGGTTGTGGTTTGATGAAAAAATGGAATGATTACCAACATGAATTACCATTTTGACCATGGACACACAGTTGTGGTTTGATGAAAAAATGGAATGATTACCAACTCCCCTTGTCAACACAAGAAAAGTTAAAAAGTTGTGGTTTGATGAAAAAATGGAATGATTACCAACTTAACTACTTCCTGCATTTCTCTGGATCCTGTTGTGGTTTGATGAAAAAATGGAATGATTACCAACGCCCTAACCGTCCCCCATTTCAACCGACAGTTGTGGTTTGATGAAACGCCCATGACAGGATTTTTGACACACAGGGGGATGATTATGAGCGCTGGCAGCGGATCGCCCTGAAAGGGCAGGTTAAAAACAACCACATGGAATTGACCTGCCCTTATCTTTGTGCCATATGGCAAATTTTGGAAAAATGATAATTTCTTTCTTTTATCATTTTTCCTAAATGGCTGATTCAATGACATATGGCACAAAGCCAAATAGCGACATATTGGCTTTTTTCAAGCCAAATGGCGTTATTTACAGGGCGCTGGTGGGATGTTGTCCCATGTTTACCCAGGGCGTTGCCCTGGGCTGAATTGAATTGCCCTTTCAGGGCGTCCCGCTGCCAGCGCGATCAATGATCATCCTCCTGTGTGTCAAAAAGCCTGACATGGGCGTTTCATTTGTTTATATTTTTGCAAATTATTGGTTATCCGAAGTTTACGTTTTCTATAGAAGTGCTGTTGGCTTTTAGCTTTTGGCTTTTAGCTCTCTTGCCAATAGCCAATAGCCAACAGCCTATTTCGTCCAAAAGCCCCCGCGACAATAATCATCCCCCTGTGTGTCAAAACCTGTCATGGAAGTTTCATATAATGGGTTCTGGGTTCTACGTTTTGTTCCGAATCCATTCTCGGAGCCTGTCCTGAAGGAAGTGATTGGGCTCAGTACTGGCTCCGTGAGGAATCCTCTTGTTTACCGGCACATAGCTGTTAACTGGGTTGGGTATTATTGCCAATCGCCAAAAGCTAACAGCCAATAGCCAATCGCCAACAGCCTACTTATCTACAAAGAAAAAAAATCTTTTCGAATAAGGGTAGAATATTGTACCTTTGCACTCCCATATGCGGGGAAGAAATTCTTTGGAGAAGGGA
>PUMZ01000176.1 GCA_003551565.1 Candidatus Brocadiaceae bacterium
CCAGTCAGACAACGACGGTCTCCTCTGCCCAGTCCCGGGCGTCGTCTGCGGTGTCGAGGACAGGGACAGCGGCCGGCGCGACGCGCACCGACGACGCAGTTGCTGGGAGAACCGACCGTGGGGCGACCCGCGCGTAGGGGACCGCTTCGACGAGATCCTCGCCGTCGAGGACGCTGGGGTCGACGTCCCGCTCGCCGCGGATGGATCGGACGGCCTCCTCGACGTTGAACCGTCGATGCCCGCCAGGCGTGGTGTCGAACGGCAGCCGGTGCTCCCGTGCGTACTTGCGCACGGTCGCGGGCTTGACGTGCAGGGCAGCGGCGACCTGCGTGGTTGTCGCGGTGCGGTCCATCACGACTCCGTTACGGTTCCACCGGATGTGACGTCTATCACGTTTCACTGTACCCCGCGCGGCTCCCGGCGCAGCAGGCACGTAGCCGGGTTCCCAGACGCGCTTCTTGCGCGCATCCACCAACACCCGCTGCCGAACTCACCGCGCTGAGCACGGCGTCTTCCTCAACGTGGGCGTTCTCGGGACGGTGGCGCAGACGAGCAGCGGTGGCCGCGCCTGTAGATCGAGACGGACGTCCGGCGCGACCCGCGCGATGGGCCAGCAGGGAGACGCGCCAGCGGCGCCGCAGGCACGGCGACCGGTTGCGCAGGAACGGCGTATAGGCACCGTCGGCAGTGTCCGATGCAGCAGACCGTATCTGTGATACCGTCTGCTATGTCAGACAGGAGGTGGGGTTGACGCGGGCACTGTCCCCGATGACCCGCGACGCGGTGACCGTCGTCGGGCAGCTGGTCGCAGCGGAGCGGCGCCGACAACGCCGCACCGCTGCCGACCTCGCCGCGCGCGCTGGGATCTCTCGCGACACGCTCTACCGGGTCGAGCGCGGCGACCCGGCCGTGGCGATCGGCACCGCACTCGAGCTGTTGGTGCTGCTCGGCGTCCCGCTGTTCGATACTGACGCGGAAGGGCTCGCGAGGCACGTCGCCTCCGGCCGGCAACTGCGGGCGCTGCTGCCAGACCGCGTCCGCAGCGACGCTCGGGAGCCAGACGATGACTTCTAGCCGTGTCTACGTGTGGACGTGGCTCGCCGGACGCGAGGAGCCGGTCGTCGCCGGCGCTCTTGACTCGGACGACGACGGTCGCCTGCATTTCGTCTACGGCCGGAGCTACCTTGAGCGCCCTGACGCCGTCCCACTGTCCGAGCCCGAGTTGCCGCTCCAACGTGGTGGCCAGCCACCACCGTACGGCAGGGATCTCGCTGGCTGCCTCGCCGACGGCGCGCCGGACGCGTGGGGTCGCCGCATCATCCTGCGACGCCTCTTGGCCAGCGACGCTCGGGACGCTGACCCGTCTGCGCTGCCGGAGATCACCTACCTGCTCGAGTCCGGCACCGATCGGGTCGGCGCGAACGACTTCCAATCCTCCCCGGAGACCTACGTTGCCAGGGAGACGAGCGCGACGCTCGAGGAGCTGCTGCTCGCCTCCGATCGGCTGCAGGCCGGAGAGCGGTTCTCCAAGGAGATCGACCAGGTGCTCGACGCTGGCTCGTCGGCTGGCGGAGCTCGTCCGAAGGCGCACGTCACCGCTGCCGACGGCCGCGCGCTGATCGCGAAGCTCTCCACGCCGACCGACACCTATCCGGTTGTCAAGGGTGAGGCGGCCGCGTTGGAGCTCGCCCGCCGCGCCGGGCTCAATGTCGCGGCGAGCGAGCGGATCACCGTCGGCGACCGCGACGTGCTGCTGGTCGAGCGGTTCGACCGCACGCCCGGCACGGGTCGACGTCACGCGCTGGTCTCCGCGCTCACGCTGCTCAACCTCGGCGAGATGCACGCGCGGTACGCCACCTATCCCGATTTCGCCGACATGGTCCGCGCCCGCTTCACTGACCCGCGGGCAACCCTCATCGAGTTGTACAGCCGCATGGTCTTCAACGTCCTGATCGGTAACCGCGACGACCACGCCCGCAACCACGCGGCGTTCTGGAATGGCCGCGACCTGACGCTCACGCCGGCCTACGACCTCGACCCGCAGCCGCGCGCCACCGGCGAGGCGTCCCAGGCCATGGCCATCACCCGCGCCGGCGACCGCAGGTCGCGGCTCGCAACCTGCATCGAGGCGTCGGCCGACTTCCTCGTGTCCGAGGACCATGCCCACGAGATCGTCGAACGGCTCGTGCAGACCATCCGCGACGAGTTCGATGATGTCGCCGACATGGTCGGGCTGACCGACTTGGACCGGCAAGTCTTGTGGGGGCGGGCGTTGTTGCACCCCTACGCCTTCGAGGGCTACGTGTCGACCTCGCCTTGAGGCCCGTCGTACCCTCGCCTCGGCGCCGCGCGAGGCTGCTGTCCCGCAAGGGAAGACGCGCCACTCCTGTACGCCAAGGCTGGGCAGGAAGCGATCGCTTCCTGCCGAGCGTCCACGCGCACCACCGAGAAGGCAAGCAGCCAGGCCTGCGGCCTCGACCCTGACCTGATGCTGCGCCGGTGACCGAGACGACGGTGAAGACATCACCGAGGCCTTCCTCGTCCGTATTGCCGGCGACCCCCGCGTCATCACCGCGCACGTCGGTGGCCGCGCCGACCCTGCGGCGACATTGGGTATCGCCGCCGACCTTGCCATGACGAAGCCTCGAGGACACGTCCCAGTCCCCGGCGGTGGCGTCGCGGCCCCGTGCGGTCAGACCGTCGCCGTCGAAGAACGGATGGGCGTCGACCGGTCAGGCGCGGATGATGACCGCACGCACCGCGGCAGCGAGGTCGCTCCCGACCGCGCCGTCGACAGCGACGGTCGCCAACCACGAGGCCGGTGACGAGACCAGGGCGTCAGCACCCCGCCACGCGGAGCTGCGCAGCCGCGTCCCCCCACCCGGCGCTACACAGCAGCGCCCCACCGAGGCAAC
>PUMZ01000280.1 GCA_003551565.1 Candidatus Brocadiaceae bacterium
TGGAAACTCGCCAGCGTGTGGGCGGTGAATAATGGCCGCGCCAAAACGAGAAAGCCGCCGGGGGCGAACCGGCGGCTTGGGGTACTACGACGCAAAGGCGAGCGGCCTTCACAAGAAGGATAGCACACCCCTCCCCTTTCGCCTCATTCACTGGCGACCCGCGCTCTATTCGCTGGCGATCAAGGACGCCGCGCCCGGTATCACGCAGTCGCTGCTGGTGCGTGCCTGGTCGCGGGAGATACGCGAGGCTTTGCGATGAACAGCGGCCAGAAGCTGCAATGGCTGGCCCTGGTCGCCAAGACGCTGCCCAGAAACCGCACCGCCTTTCGTGTCGCGGCCGCCCTTGCCGAGCGATTGAACAGCAAGACCGGGCAACTCAACCCCAGTCACCAGACGCTGGCGACCGATTGCGGAATATCCGAGCGGACATCACAGCGCGCAGCCCAGGAACTGATCGACGCCGACCTGATCGAGATCACCCGGCCCGGAGGCAAGGGACGCGGGAGCAGCAACCATTACCGTCTAAAGGGTGTCACGCCTGTCACCCTTAAACCCAAGAAAGCACGTCACCAGCGTCACCCTAAACAGCCCGTAAGGGTGACAAATGAGTGCGCCGTAAGGGTGACACAGATGGCGGATGAATCCGAAAGGATGACCCCGCACACCGGAGCGCCGCTTGAGGCGGCTCCCGGTGCGCAAAAAGAAAAACCGCCACCGGGACCGATACCGACTGACGACGAGATCAAAACCGCGCGCGAGCACATCGCCAAAATACGCGCGCTGATGGCGAAGGCTGACGCATGAGCGGCGAACGCTTCCGAGTGCCGCCGCATTCCGTCGAAGCCGAACAGGCGCTGCTGGGCGGGCTGCTGATCGCAAACGACGCCTGGCCGAACGTCGATGGCGTGCTGACCGCTGGCGACTTCTACCGGCACGATCACCGTCTGATCTTCGAGGCCGTCGCCACCCTGGCCGAACGCGGCGAACCCTTCGACATGGTGACCGTCTCCGAGCGCCTGAAGGAAACCGGAAACAGCGTTGACGCCGGCGGGCTGGCCTATCTCGGGCAGCTGGCAAGCGAGACACCGAGCGCGGCGAACGTGCGCGCCTACGCCACCACCGTGCGCCGACTGTCCGCGCGCCGGGATCTGGTGGCGACGCATGAGCGGTTGCGCAATGCGGCATGGGAAACCGAGGGCAAAAGCCTGGAAGACATTCTCGGCAGCGCGGAATCCGAGTTGCTGCGGATACGCGATGAAACCGCCACCACGACCCGGGGCCCGCGCTTCATCAAGGACACATTGCAGCACGCCGTCGAAACCATCGAAGAACGCTTCGAGTGCAAGCACCCCATCGTCGGCGTGCCGACCGGGTATCAGGATCTGGACGAACTCACCACCGGCCTGCACCCCGGAAACCTTGTCATCATTGGCGCGCGTCCCGGCATGGGCAAGACCGCGCTGGCGACCTGCATCGCCGAATACGTCGCCAGCAAGGGAAAGCCGGTGCTGTTCCATTCGCTGGAGATGAGCGAGGACGAAATCACGCTGCGGTTTATCTCGTCGATGTCGCGGATCAACCTGCAAAAGCTGCGTTCCGGGCGCCTGGATGACGACGACTGGCCGGGGCTGACGTCGGCGGTTTCCATGCTTCAGGACGCGCCGCTGCTGATTGACGATCGGCCCGCGCTGACCGTCGCCGAGATCCGCGCAACCGCACGCCGCTGGCAGAAAACCACGGGCCTGGGCCTCGTCATCATCGACCAGTTGAACCTGATGAAGGGCGACGGCGAGACGCAGACCATCAAGGTGGGCGCGCTGGCGACCGGCTGCAAGGTGATAGCCAAGGAACTCAAGCTGCCGGTGATCCTGCTGGCGCAACTGAACCGGGATCTGGAGCGGCGACCGGACAAGCGACCGAATGCCGCCGACCTGCGCGACTCGGGCGAGATCGAGCAGATAGCCGACCTGATTTGGTTTCTGTACCGCGACGAGGTTTACAACGAGGACAGCCCAGACAAGGGCATTGCCGAACTCAACATAGCCAAGCAGCGCAACGGCCCGCGCGGCCTCGTCCGTCTGACCTGGCGCGGCGACTACGCACGATTTGAAAACTACCATCCCGACGTCTACGGCGTCGGCCTTTGATGATGAGGTGAGAGATGAACACCGACCAGCAAAAGCAGATTGAGTGGGAACGCGGGATGGCTTTGGAATGCCGGGAACGCTGTTACTGGGCGCTTGAACGATTGGCCGAAGATCGGGGGATGATCTTCGACATCGGCGACGATATAGAGGCGCTTGTTTGGCTTGAGAACCCGCCGGGCATGATTCCGGGCACGGTCTGGAGCAACGGCTTCCAGGCCGGAATGCTCACGCTATGGTTCATCAAGTTCAGCATGGATTCGGGTTTCTATGAAATGGACGATAAAGCCAACGCGACAACCAGCGAGGAAATGCACTGATGAAGAACCACACCAACTACACCCTGGCCGACTACTGCCGCGCACTGCGGGAAGCCGCCGACGATCAAGGCCGCGATCTATCGCCCGAGGATCTGGCAGCCGCCGCTGTTGCGCTGTATGCCGGCGACGAGCAGCCCGACACCTTGTCTCATCGTCTGCAAACGGAACCGATGCCGATCAGCCGAAAGCGCAAGCCGACACCGCCGGACGCAGCCGCATGAACCCCACCACGCCGGCGGGATGGGCAAATGGTACACATGCGCACCATTTGGACGGGGCAAATCCGGAACATGTTCCGGATATCTACGCGGCAAATCGGAAACATGTTTCCGGTATCGAAAACGTCCCGCGTTCTGCGGACTTTTCTTTACGTAAAGAAAAATGCAACCCGCACCCGCTGGCCTGGGTGGGTGTCACCGGTTCCAGTGGGGTACCAGTGAAGAA
>PUMZ01000006.1 GCA_003551565.1 Candidatus Brocadiaceae bacterium
CGCAGACAGGTGCGTACGCACAGGCAGGCGGCGTTTGCTTTCTGCCACATCTGCACCACCGGAACGCGTGCAATAAGCGCGATAGACCGCTACCAGCCGGGACGAAAAAAATCTGATGAAAACAGGTCTGCTGCAACACTTCCGGGGCGGAGATCCCTGCCGGGCCGAAAAACACCAGACCGGAAGGGTGGGAACCGTTCATTTGACACTTCCGACGCATCCTGTTAATATACAAGCGCAAGTTGCTGCTCATATAAGCCTTTCATTGGATGGGCTTTATGCCTGATGTTCCGTGCGGGTGGAGGCGCTGGAAGCGTTGTTATTTCGTTGTGAAAAATCACGAAACAACTCCAATCGAGGACAATCGTCATTCAAAGTGCGGCCCTGTTCGATTATCAGCTGCCCGAAGAACTCATCGCCACCGCTCCGGCCGAGGCGCGCGAGCGCGCACGCCTGCTCTGCCTCGAACGACGCAGCGGCAGGATCACACATCACCAAACGTTTTCCCACATAAAACACTACCTGAATCCGGGCGATCTGCTCTTGCTCAACGACGCCCGCGTGTTCCCGGCCCGGCTCAAGGCACGCCGAAAAACCGGAGGGAAGGTGGAATTGCTGCTGATTCGTCCGTCCGGCCCACCGTCTTTGCGGCACACCTCTTCGTCGGCAAGATGGACGGCGCTGGTGCAGCCGTCCGGTAAAATCCGCCAGGGCGAAGCGCTCGAGCTCCCGGGGCGGGAGGCGCTTATCCGCATCGAGCGCGACCTCGGAAGCGGTTACATGACGCTCCGATTCGATGCACCGGCCGGAACGGTCAAAGAAATCATCGGCTCAGCGCATGTGCCGCTGCCTCCCTATATCCGGAAAGCAAGGCGCCGCAGCGGACGGCCGGAAGAGATGCCCCAACTCGACCGGGACCGCTACCAGACCGTGTACGCGCGCCACACCGGTGCGGTGGCCGCGCCCACCGCCGGCCTGCATTTCACCAGGAACCTCCTGCGCGAAATCCGCGATCAGGGCGTGGAGATCCGCCACCTCACGCTCCTCGTCGGGCCGGGCACGTTCATGCCGGTGCGAACCGAGAACATTGAAGAGCATGCGATCGAGCCGGAATTCTACCACCTGCCCCATGAAACGGCAACCGCGGTGCGGGATGCTTTGACGGGGAAGCGGCGGATCGTTGCCACCGGCACCACGACCGTGCGCGTGCTGGAACACGTGGCGCGCACGGACAGTTGGAGCGGACACAGCGGGTGGGCGGACATCTACATCCACCCGCCGTTCGAGTTCAGGGCCACCGGCGCCCTGATCACCAACTTCCACCTGCCGCGCAGCACGCTGCTGATGCTTGTGGCCGCCTTCGCCGGCCGGGACAACATACTGACCGCTTACCGCGAGGCTGTCGGGAGAAAATACAGGTTCTACAGCTACGGCGATGCGACGTTCCTGTACTAACCCGCATTTCATAAGCCAAAGGCAATACTGTGCCGATGAGCCGCATCCGCTTTTGCGGTGAACGCGCCTTTGGTGAGTGCCGGCATCAAGCGCCTACCTGATCGGCAGCTCCGTCCTCAACAGCACTCTCGGGGGAAGGATAGAACGGTCGATCACCGTATAGAATGCCTTTTCCGCCAGTATGTCGGCCTCTCCGCCCTCGTGTTCGTAGAGCTGCATGCGCCCGGTAACGCCCCACACGTCGCTGCGCACCGTTATACGGTTGTAGAGCGAACGCGCCATGGCGTGGCGGAGGGGTGAGCTGGGCCAGTCCGCCATAGCGGCCAGCTCCGTTATGCCATCCCCGAACAATGCCGGCACACGGTTGAAAAAATCATCGTGATCGGCAAACGCACCGCCTGTCCTGCGTTCAACTCTGATCGCACGGGCCATCTCTGCTATGATCCCGTGGATCTGATCCTCGTCCAAAACGGCCCCGGTTTTCGCCGCCCAGTCCTCGATCACATTCTTCGCTATCACGGCCTCCAGCACCTCCTGCGGCGCGCTGTTCACGTTCCCCCGTCCGTGCAGGCGCACCGGCGGGCCAAGACGGGCATATTCCCCGGATTCATCATCATAAACGGGAGCGCCGCCGGCCCCATGCTCATACGGACTGCTGCCGGTCAGGTAGCGAGAAAGAGCATCGAGAAAAACGACATCATCGGCGCCTATGGCCGCGGCAAAATCCCCGTCGCCGAACGGGCTGAGCGTGCACCAGTCCAGACCGGCGTGGACGTAGGTCAGATCGGCGGGGCTGCGGAAGAATCTTTCGTCGTCCTCGCCATCATACGGGACCGAAAAACTGCCCAGTACATTGCGATGCAGGTCGTCGAAGTTGTGAGTGTGGAGCAGATGCCACCCATCGCCACCCGCCGGACGGCCGATCGGAGATGCGCGCCAGTTCCTGTTGTACCATGCAAGATCTCCCGTACCGCCGCCGGGCCAGTACCAACCCGATAAGAACCAGTTCCAGGACCAGATCCATATCACGGGCCCCTTCGGCGTCGGTACCGGTATCCCCTGCCAGATGGGATTGATCAGTGAAGGGACAGGGGTGCGCAAATCCCAGTTATGAGGACGCCGGCTCCGCGGGTCGGCGATCTGGGCCGAAGCCGGCAACAGCCAGTAATCGGGGAGATCATGGGGTCCGCCGGCGGCCGTCTCCCACAGAACCTCCTCCGTGCCGGCAATCCGCAACTGCACCGTATCACCATAACTGAGGCTCTCCAGGGCGTCGTTGACGTCATACGCAGGCGGCAGGTAATGGTGCGGCGTCGAATCGGCAAGGAGGAGGTAGTGGCTTCGGGCGGGAATTTCTCCGTCGGCAAAAACTTTGATGGATTCGCCATTGACCAACACCTCGACCGCCTTGCTTTCAACCGCCGGCGGCCACGGATTGACCAGTTTTATGTACTTCATCCCGTCGAGCTCGTCCTCATCGGGCCGGTCCGCATCCGGATTCGGAGGAAAAATGACATACGCCGGACGGTGCGCCATAACCTCCGCCACATACGGGGTGCCCGGAACCACGCCGCCGGAGACGTTGCCGATCCCGTCCTCCTCGTAAATCCAGGCCAGCATGTTCCAGATGTTGCGGGCTATACGATCAGTACCGGTCCCGCCCGGTATCTGGAAACCGGCGCCGGAATCATCGATGTAATCCAGCAACCCCTTGAGTGCGGCAGCGCCGGCTTCCTCATCACCGCGAAATTCTCCCATCATCCGGCGCAGGGGACGCTGGAGCAGGATGTCTCTTCCCTCCCCCGTGAAAGGAGGATCGCCGTCCCGTAAAAGGGGCAAATCGTCGGCTCCCAGCCATTGCAAGATCCTATCCGAGTCCTCGAACATCGTATCGGGGTCCTGCGCATCCTCAACAAAATCCGCGAAAATGTTCGTTGCACTCGTGGTCGTCAGGTCGTCGGCCACACCGGGATCAGCACCGATATCCTCCCCGATCAACGGACCGAACCCCCGGGCGACGTATTCCTCAAGATGTGCAGGTGGGGTCCCGAACTCGCTGTAAAGGCCGGCAACGACGCAATCCAGCAGGTCGCCGCTGTCGTAAGGATACTGGTTTTCACCGGGATTCCCCTCCGATCTGCGGGGGTAATCCGGGTAGGACGGCGTGCCGCCGGGGAATTCAAGATGAGTCCTTTCATGCCCGTATCCGCGCGAAGCTACGACCGCTGCGGCCGTTTCTTGCGGGTTTGCAACGTCCTTGCGCTCGAAGAAGTCCCCCAAACGCGTCTCGAACGGCGTGAGACCATGGCGTTCCACATGCCGCGCCACCCCGCCGCCGTCGATCCTGTTCCCGGTCGTGTTCACATCCAGCCTGGCGCCGCCCAAATCCTCCAGGTGGAGCAAAAAGCGCGCCTCCACCCTTCCCGAACCTCCACCTTCACCCTCCCGCAGGTGGAATGCATAGTCCTCTCCGAACAGCTCCTCGCCCCCGATCCACCCGTCCCCGCCCAGCTCGTGTTCTAAGACGGAAGCAGGCTCCAAAAGGGATGTCCTCTGCAACTGCGCCGCCTCCCCCGATGCGCCGTTCAGGCTGTTCCGCGTGAGCGAAAAAGCCCGATCGGCATCGTGGAAACGGAACGCGCCGCCCGCCCCCCCGAAAAAACGGCCTTTGAGCAGCACTCTGTCGGCGCTCCACAGCTCAACGGCATCTTCGACCTTCGCCAGGGCCTCTCCTGCGGTATAGTGTCCGGCGGTCCGGGACTCCACGCGCGCGGTCAAAACCAGCGTCGCGGCCAGAATCACCAGCACGGCGAGTACGGCCAATACCAGCACCAGTACCGCGCCGCTGCGCACGTCGCCGTCGCTTGCCGTCCTCATTGTCACCTCCCCGGTATCAGGAGTCTTGTAAACCGCCATCGGCCGCTTCAGCCGCCACCGAGAAGCATGAAAAAGCGGACTAATTCAGCGTCAGCAGGGTCCGGAACAGCACCCTCGGCGCAGGGAACGAGCGGTCGATCACCATGTAAAAGGCACGTTCGGCCAGAACGGAGATTTCTTCATCGGCCCGATAGCCCACCACGTCCCCGGCTATGGGTTCCAGATGTTCGTGATCCTCGCCATACTCATCGGACAGGCGCAGCTCATCGGTGCCGATAACCACATCGATAGTATAATACCGGCCATCGATATCGATGTTCTCCCAATCGCCGCCCGGATCGAAGTCGTCGCCGCCCTCACGTTCAACGACCCAGCGCGAAATCGTATCGTCCCACCCGACACGGACCTCGCCCTCGGAACCGTCCCATTCGTAGAGCTGCACGCGTCCGGTGCCGCCCCAGACGTCCGTGCGGGCGGTTATGCGGTTGTAGAGCGAACGCGCCATGGCGTGGCGGAGGGGGGAGTTGGGCATGCCGTCGAGCAAATCCGGCACTCCGGTCGACCAGTCCTCCGCATTATAGCCGAATATTTCCGGCACGCGGTCGAAAAAATCGTCGAGATTCCCGAACGCCCCGTCTTCGGATTCGCGCTCATTGACGATGGCTTCCGCGATTTCTTCAATAATATTGTCCATATCTTCTTCGCTCCAGGTGGCTCCGGTTGCCGTCCGCCAATCTTCGAGCACATGTTTTGCTATCACGGCTTCCACCACGTTCTGCGGCGCGGTGTTCACGTTCACACGTCCGTGCAGGCGCACCGGCGGGCCGAGGCGTGCGTATTCCGGGTAGGAGTCCGGTTCATAATCCGCGGGGTCGTCCGGGATACCGTAGATCGGATCGCCGTCCTCGCCGTGTTCGTAGGGGCTGTTGCCGATCAGGTAGCGTGCGAGCCCGTCAGGAAAGACGACATCTTCGGCGTTCAGGGCGGTCTGGTAATCACCGTCGGCTTGTGTGGGACTCAGCGTGCACCAGTCGATGCCGGCGTGGACGTAGGTCAGGTCGGCGGGGCTGCGGAAGAACGGCTCGCCGTTCTCGGCAGGCACGTCGAAGCTGCCCAGGATGTTCCGATGATCGTCGTCAAAATTATCCGCATGGAGCAGATACCATCCGTCGCCTCCGGCCGGCGTGTTGTCTTCCGCATCGCGCCAGGCTGCGTTGAACCATTCGACCTCCTCCTCCGGCCATGTCCACCCGGCGCCGCTCCAATCCCATCCACCGCCGTTGCCGTTGCCCGTCCAAGGGGGCTCCGTCCATAACGGCGTCGGCTCCTGTTCTTCCCAGCTGGCGGGATCGTAACCGCGCGGGTCCCCGGCATACTGGCGCGACTGCTCCGCATCGTGCGTGCCGATCGCTGCAACGCTTTCTTCCCATAGTACTTTATCGCCTGTGATGACGCGGATTGTGTCGTCGGTGCCGAGTTCTGCAAGATCTTCCAGCTCTACGTAATTCCCGAAACCCCCGGGAAAGTTGTGGGCGTCCGTATCGGCGACAATCAGATGGTGCGAGCGGGGCGGGATCTGGATCTCGCCCGATGCGGGAACGCGGACCGTGCCGGTGCCGGTAAGATCGATTTCAAGATGAAATTCCAGGCTGTCGACCGGCCACGGATTGACCAGCTTGATGTATTTCGCCTCGTCCACATCCCTTGGTTCAACATCGTTGCCGTTCTCTCCATTCCCATTGCCGTTGCCATTGCCGTTGCCATTTCCATTTCCATTTCCATTTCCGTTGCCGTTGCCGTTCACATCGACCTCGACCATGGGCGGGGCTTCGGCAACGACTTCGGCCACGTACGGCGTGCCCGGCACGACGCCGTAATAAAACTCGCCGGGATCCTCCGGATCTTCCCACTCGCCCACGTAGGCGTCCTCGTTCTCTTCAACCCATGCCATCATGTTCCAGATATTCAGCGCGAGCCGGGTGATGATCGCGTCCCGGTCGACCGTATCGGGAATGCGGAAATTATCGCCGTCGTCAACATATTGCAGAAACCCCCTGAATGCCTGTACGCCGTCCACGGGATCGGCGGGGAAGGCGTCGTTCAGGGTCCTCATTATCTGCGGCAGCGGACGCTGGAGCAGGAGGTGATGGTCTTCATAGTCCTGCGTAAACGGCAAATCGCCCTCCGTCCAGGAAGGAAAATCATTGTTCGTCAGCCACCGGAAAACATGTTCCGAACCGGTAAACTCATCCTCCGCGTCCTCCGATAAACCCGCAAAAATCGTCGCCGCACCGGCCGTGGTGAGCCGCTCCCCATCGCCGGGCCAGTCCCCGTCCTCGTCGATTTGCCACGCAACCCGGCCGGACGGGGAGTCCCCCGAAACGCTCTCGCCCCAGACCAGCTCCAGCAGTTCCGCGCCGCTGAACGGCGCTTCCTCATCGGCGGGATAATCGGGATGATAACCAGGGAAATCGGCTCCGGTATAGCCCCTTGCATTGATTAAGGCCGCGGCGACGTCTTCGCCCAAAACGCCGCCCAGTCTCGTCCTGAACGTCGTCTCCCCCCATCCCTCATCGTGCTCATTGTCGCCTGCAAGGTGGTTGCCGGTCATGTTGACGTCCAGCCTGGAGCCGCCGACGTCCTCGAAATGCAGCAGAAAACGGGCCCGGACCGGCTTCTCGTCGTCCTCGCGGTATATCAGTTCATAATCCTCGCCGAGAACCTCTTCGATGCCGATCCAATCGTCGTCTTGCAAAAGGCTATCGATGTCCGGGGCAGACTCCAGAAGATCCGTACGATCCAGTGCCGCCGGATCCTCTTCATCGCCGAGTCTCCGTGCCGTCAGAACGTAGCCCGCCTCGGCATCGTGGAAACGGAACGAGCCCGGGAACCGCTCCCGGAGCAGATGATCACAGCTGTAGTGTTCCAGAGCGTCGATCACCGACTCCAGGGCCTGGTCGGTGATGTAATGATCGCCCACCCTCGTCTCCACCCGCGTGGTGAACACGAGCGTGGTGGCCAGAACCATCAGCACCGCGAGTATGGCCACCACCAGTATCAACACCGTGCCGCGGCGTGGATCGCTTCTTTGTTGCTTTCTTATCATCAGCTCCAACCTCCCTTACTTTTTTGGAAAAAAAGTAAGACAAAAAACTTTAAATCTCAATTGTTGAGTTTACCAACAAGGAGCAAGGTGTGTATCCCGGAGATAACAGTATTTTTACCGGGCTTTCTTTATCATCTGAAAAAAAGTAAGACAAAAAACTTTACCTCCTTCTTAAAATCCGGCAAACAAACTGCCGTAGCTCTGGAGTGCGGTGCGAAACGGAGTGGAGCGCCGCTTTCAATCCCCCTGCAACTTTCAATCAGCCGCCCGCGTGCCCCACCGCGCCCGGCAGCGCCGCCACCCCATCCAAAGCGGTGCTCCGCTGTCGCTGCGCACCGCACTCCAAAGGGCCTGTCTTCTCTCTTTCAACGCGTCAGGCCCGCGCCGATCTCGATCAGTCGTCTCAGGTGGATCGGATCGTTCTCTTCCCTCAGCAGCAGGCCCTTATCGTCCACCGTCTGAATCACCACCTTCACGACCTGCGGCAGGCGGCGGTACTGGAACGAACCGGGATCGCTTTCACTGTCCCAGTCCGGCGACCATTCCCCGGTCTGCCCGCCGTGATAGTAACGCATTCCGAATTCCGCTTCCGTCACGTTGAATGCCACCACGTCCCCCAGCACCATGTAGCCATCCGCCTCCTCCTCGACAACGTCCTGGTGAACCCGGACCACCGTGCGGGCTTCCCCTTCTTCCCCTTCTCCTTCTCCTTCTCCATCGTACTCTACTGCTACATGCTGGACGGTATACAGCCCGTCGTTGCCGTTGCTGTCGCGGACCGCCACGTTATCGTCTGTGTTGATATAATCGCTGTGGTCGCCTGCAATGGTGAAGCTGTTTTCCCCAACATCCACCTCCTCGATTCCGCGTGCCGGGCTTTCCCCGTACCTTGCCGGGAACGCTGACCGGAACAGCACCCTGTCCTCATTGCCGCCGCCCTCTCCCACGATCAGGTCGTAACGCACCCGCATCGGCCCCGGCGTCCCGCCCCGGCCCGAGACCGTCAACATCTCCAGCCAGTCTTCTTCGCCGGAAAAAATCTCTCCTCCGGGCTCGATATACGCCGAACGCAGGTCGCTTTCGATGATTGCCACCCCCGCCCGTGCGTTATGCATGGCGTCAATGCGCGCATGGGCCAGCGAGGTGACGCCCGAAGTCTGTGTCAGGGCGGTAACGGCCACGGCGCCGATGATCAGCGCCATCGCCAGTGCGACCATCAGCTCCACCAGCGTGAAACGGCGGCCCCCGTTCCGCACCCGGGCGGCAAATGCGCACGTTCGATCGTATTTGATGTTCTCCGTCATGGGCCCCCCTTTAAGGAGTTCTTATAAGGAATGTCGTGCGGTACACCTCCCGCCTGTATGGGGGCGGGAAATACACGGTCAGCCTGACCTGCCAGTACGGATCCTCAAGTTTCTCCATCTCCGCCCGCCAGGCGTAAGAACGTTCATTATCCGGGTCGGCCAGAACAAAAAACTCATCGAGTTCTTCGTTGTGGTAAATATACTCGTCATCAACGATCCATCCGGTCCCATTGTCCAGATCCGGATGCGGGATACGGACATTGTCCTGGTCCCAATCGAGGGTGTCTTTAAAACTCGTACCGCCGTTGTCATCAAGCTCCAGCCGCCCCCGCATCAGGCTCACCTTTGCGCTCCGGGCCACCGAGGCGGCGTTGGGTTTCTGCAGGGCGTCGGCGGCCTGATGTATGGCCAGGGGCACAAGCGACATCACGCCCATGATTCCGAACAGCAGTATGAACGTGGCCAGAAGTATCTCCAGCAGCGTCATGGGATGGCAGCGCGGCGGTGCGGCGCCCGCCGCTGGTGTTCCGAAGGCCCGTTTTTTGTTTTTCCCTTTCATTGGCATCGTTCCGTGTCAGTGTCGTCCGTCCCGGCCCGGATGGGCCTATTCCTGCACATCTCCTACACGAACCAATCCGCTGGCGCCGATAACCCTTATCGTGATCGTGCCCCCGTTCCCGATGGTCACGGCGGCCGAACCGTCCTTTAACGAACCCAGCGGCGTGAATGTTATCGGAGCCGGATTGCCTGCGAAGCCGATTCCGACCGGCAGATGGCGGGCGAACACCCGCTCTTGCGGGATCAGATCCTCGTCGCAATCCGTCTCGGGGCACTGGGCGAAACTATCTGCATCGACGTGCGGATGATCGGGACAGGTCCAGCGGATATCATCGGGATCGTCCACGGGCAAATTTTCCATCAGACCCCCGGCACCCTCCCTTCCTTCGCCGGCGGCAAGTTCGAAAAAAACCGTGACATTCCGGTTGGTGTGCGCCGCCTCGCTCCGGGCCTGCCGCAGCACGGTCTGCACCGTGCCGGCGCCGCTTTGCAGGCCGCGTCCGCGCAGGATCGGCGCCAGGCCGACCGTGGATATGGTCGCGATCAGCGCGACGATGCTCACCACCAGCACGATCTCGACCAGCGAGAACGGCCGGCGCAGTTTCTTTGTTTTGTTTCCCGGTTTCTTTAAATTGATCATCTCTTTCATGTCTCCCTTCGTGAAGCCGGTGGACCCGGTGGACCGGGTGGACCTGCGGGCATGCGGCAACCTATTCGCGCCTCCAGCTGCGTGTCCAGTTGACGATGTCCTCCTCCGTGCCGGACTCTCCGTCGGGCCCTTTCGACCAGATGTCGAGTCCGGGCTGGTTGCGACCGCCCTGCCGCACGAAAATGGGGCCGCCCCACGCATCCACGACCAGGTCCATGTCTTCTTCGTCCACCTCCAGAGTTCTGACTTCGTTAACGTCCAGTTCGCTCCCGTATTCGCCGAGCCTCTCGGCTGCTATTTCGGTCCCGTCGGGGTCGTTTGTTATCCATTCGTTCTCCTCGGGCCAGTCCCCGGCGTAGAGCTCCTCCAGCAACGTCTCCAGTTTCTCGATGGTCGACCGTGTCCGGCTGACCCTGGCCCGGGCCCTCAAGTTGATGCCCACTCCCAGCATCAGTGCGCCGAGGAACCCCATGATACCGATCACCACCACCAGCTCAATCATCGTGAACCGTCCCCCGCGGGGGGCGGGCCCATTGTTTTCGGGACGCATTCTGGCCATCATAGGATCTCTCCGCAATGGTTCAACACGTTTCAACCAGCGTTCTCACCAGTTCGATATGGTCCTGTAGCGCCGCCTGGTATCCTCTATGCCGCGCAGCGTCTCCCAGGTGGGCACCGCCATAGCTTCGCCGTCAACAGTGACTTCGCACGCAGCGGTGAAATTTGCTCCTTCTTCCAGCCACCAGTCCACGAAATCCAGTTCTTTTCCCTCCACCTGGTCGGCCGTCCAGATATCGACGCTGTTGCGGTTGACGTAGGAGACGTTCCAATCCTCCACGGCAGCGCTCCAGCCTTCGCCATCCGCATATCTGCGATTCCCTTCCTCGTCGAAACACGGTTCTTCCCTGTCGTAATTCTCCCTGAACCGGTAGTAGGCGTCGCCGCCGAAGCGGTTGATAAAGACGTAATCGCCTCCGCCGTCGCCGTCAATGGACTCGTCGGTCAGCCGTCCGGGATCGAAGTCGAAATATCCCCTTTCGTCGAGGGAGCGCACCAGCGCCTGGCCGGCCTGTCGTGCCCGGTCGCCTGCTCCGTAATCGTCACCGGGATACCTTGCTTCGTCCTGGAAATAGGACGTCATGGCCACTTCGATGTTGGCGATTTCGGTTGCGGTTGCGGCCTCCCTGGCCCTCCTTCTCACCATGTTGAGCGCCGGCATCAGCATGCTGGCAAGTATGGCGATCAGGGCGACGACCACCACCATTTCGATGAGTGTGAAGCGGAGGCCGGAAGGCGGGAGTCCGGCGCAACGGCGGCTGACACCGCGGCGTGCGGGGGCGCCATGGCGATCCCGGCCCGTTACCCTGCAGTCTCTGTTGTGCAGTCTTTCCATCACTTTAGTTCTCCCGTCGCGAAAAGGACCTGAGTAATCAATGTGCCGCCTTCCCGCCGGGCTTGTCCCGTGGGGACGGCCTCTCCTCTGCGCCAAACAATCTCCTGTCATCATCGTTACAGCGACGACATCATTTCGATGAGCGGCATGAACAGTGCAACGACGATGCTTCCGACGATCAGCCCGAGGCCGATGATCATAATCGGTTCCAGCAGGCTGGTAAGGCTCTCCACCATGTTGTCGACCTCTTCATCGTAGTTGTCGGCCACCTTATCGAGCATGGTATCGAGGTTACCGGTTTCCTCGCCCACATCGATCATGCTCACCACCATATCTTCGCACACATTGCTATCGCCCAGCGGTTCGGCGATCGATTCCCCTTCCCGGATGCTGTCGTGCACTTTTGTCAGTGCGCTGACCAGCGTGGCGTTGCCGCACGTATCGCGTGTGATGGTCAGCGCCTCCAGTATGGGCACGCCGCTGGCTATCAGCGTGCCGAACGTGCGTGTGAAGCGCGCGATCGCGCTTTTGCGCAGCAGGATGCCGAAAATGGGGAGCCGGAACTTCATCCAGTCGATCGCGTACCTTCCGCCGGACGAGACGCGGATCAGCTTGTAGAGGGCAAAAACCACGATCGGCACCGCCGGCAGCAGGAACCACCAATCCACGACGAGCTGTGTGGCCCTCTGAAGAATAACGGTCGGAGCGGGCATCGAGACCTCGAGCTCTTCAAAAATCTCGAAAAAGTCGGGGATAACGAAGTACATGATCGCGAACAGGATCAGCATGGCAAAGGTCAAAACGGTCGCCGGATAGACCAGGGCGCCGATAACCCTTCGCTTCAGCCGCGCCGCCTTCTCGCGGAAATCGGCAAGGCGCTGGAGCACCACATCAAGCACACCGCCGGCCTCCCCCGCCCGCACCATGTTGGTGTAAAGGTGATCGAAGGTTTTAGGATGGGCTTCGAGCGCCTCCGAGAGCGAACTCCCGCCTTCCACATCTTCGCAGACCGTGCCGATGGTGTTTTTCAGCGCCCCGGGCTTCAACTGCTCATGCAATATGTGCAGCCCCTGAACCACCGGCACCCCGGCATCGATGAGCGTTGAGAACTGGCGGGTGAAAAGGGTCACGGATTTACTGCTGGCCCCTCCCAGGCTGATGCCCGCTCCCCCGCCTTTCTTCTTCTTTGCTGCTCCGCCCGAAGCGCCCGCCCGGGCCTTCATCGGTTTTTTGGCCCCCTTCTCCCCGACCTCTTTGACGCGCGTGGGAAACAATCCGTCCGCTTTGATCTTGCTGACGGCCTCGTCCGTATCGCGGGCCGTCACCTCCTTCTTGACCGTTTTCCCCTTCGCATCCATTGCTTCATACTTGAACTTCGGCATGGCGCATACCTCCTTTTCTGACCGTTCAGTAACGACTTATACCTGTGACACCTGGTTTTCAAGGCAACATTGCTGCTAAAAAAATGCGACGCAAGCACCGACGACTGTACATCAGTATACACCAAATTCCGGGGGATGTCAAGGGACAGATCGGAAGTGCCTCCGGCCCGGTCCAGCCCGCCCCTGCGCCGGCGGAACATTCCGCTTTCCCGGGGCGTCGGTCCCGGGAAAACGGATCGGGGAACAAACGGGCTCGGGAGGGGTCGTCAGGTTGCTTTTTTTCTTCGCCTGCTTTAACATGATGGTGTTATGAGCATCCGGGTCTTGCCAAAAATCCTTGTCGACAAAATCGCCGCCGGTGAAGTCATCGAGCGTCCGGCTTCGGTTGTCAAAGAGCTGGCGGAGAACGCCATCGATGCCGGAGCAGGCCGGATCGTGATCGAGCTCGGGGACGGCGGCGCCAG
>PUMZ01000265.1 GCA_003551565.1 Candidatus Brocadiaceae bacterium
CCGCCTGCACGAACTCGACCACGACGCCAGTGAGGTTCACATCGTCTCCTGCAACCGCATTCTCGAGCGTCAGGCTGTCCTCATCAATCGAGGCTGTCACGGTTCCGTCATAGATTTTATCATGCGCGGTGAAGCTCCCGCCGATCGTCAGTTCCTTTTGTTCGACCGTCACTGTCACGGTGCCGCTGACCGGCTCGTAGTCGGCGTCATCCGGCGTAAACGTGACAGCGATTGTGTCATATGTGCCCGCTTCCAGCATCATATCGGGATCATCAAAAGTAAACTCGCCGTCCATGTTGGTTTCTTCTCCGCTGAGATCAGCATCCGCAAGCGTCTGCCCGTAGGTCTTCGATGCTTCGGGCCAGACGCTCACGACCGTTTCAAACTCGACCGTTATCACAATGTCGTCGTCGAGGGCTTCCTCTGTGTAGTCCAGACCGGTAAAGGGAGAGGAATTCATGACGACCTCACCGTTGCGTGTCCACTCCTTGACCAGCTGACCGGAGTCCGGCTCTGCGCTGAAGTCGACGTTCAATCCCGGGAGAACGAGGTCAACGCTCGTGAGCAGGGCAGCGTCCACATGCGCAGTCAGATTGCCGTAGTCGCCGATAACGTAAAATTCAACCGTATAGGCTTCAGTCAGTCCCGGCTCCGGGTCCTGCGCATTTTCCCGGAGGTAGGGGTACGAGACTTTCCCTTCGGCCGTATCCGCGAGGATCGACCACACAACACCAAAGTCCCATCCGCCGAAGGTATCCTGACGCGTCATCTCGAACGTCGTTTTGCCGTAGTGTGCCTCGGAGCCGGCACTCGCCAGCTGGCCGGTCGTTTCGGAGTTCCAGAATGAATCCATAACTGTTGCGTGATCATTAAAACCTACCAATCCGCCGAGGTCGCCTCCACCGGACACGGCACCCGCGGCGTACGAGGTGCCGATGGTCGCGCCCTGGTAGTTCGTGCCCAAGAGTCCGCCGGCTGTATTGCCGGTCACATCACAGAAGGCGTAGGAATCATAGACCTCTCCGCCTGAGTTCAGCCCCACCAATCCGCCGACTGTGTCGTCTCCTTCAACGGCGCCCGTAACATAGGATGTGGTAATTAGTCCCTCATTACGGCCTGCAAGTCCGCCCACATGGCACTCGCCGGTAACATCGACACCAACCAACCCCACATTTTCAACGACGGCTCCACCTGCAACGGAAGCGAAAAGACCGATGTCTGTTTCGTGTGGCCGGTTGATAAACAGGCCGGTGATGACGTAGCCGCCACCATCAAACGAGCCGGTAAACGGCTCGGCTCCGCTGCCGATCGGGTCGAAACCTTCATAATATTCTTCAACCTCGTTCCAGCCCCAGTCTGCCGTCCCCGAAGCGTCGATATCGCCGCCCAGCGCGAAATGGGCGTCGGGCGCAAGATTCACCCACTGCAGCTCTTCGACATTGTTTATGATGTATGGATCACCCTCGGTGCCGGAGCCTTCGGTCCACGGCGCCACGTTGAAAGTAAGTCCCGAAGTCCTGTACTTGCCGACAATATACGATATGCCGTCGGGGTTGACTATTTCTCCGGCATAGAAACTCCCTGCGGACAGTCCCGCCCAGTGTTCGCCGAAATCCAGCGGGTCCTCGTCCTGATAGCTCGTCGCCTCGCGATCAGGCCATTCTGTAAAGGCCATGAAATTTTGCGTGTTATTATAGACCGCCAGGTTCAGAACTTTCACGTCATCATCGTCGGCCATCGAATCCCATTCAAAAGTGACGGGATTCTCCACCGTTGCCCCTTCCGCCGGCTCGATGATATTGGGCGCCTGAGCGGGCATGTTCATGAGCGCATCCAAGTCCGGTACACCGAACCATACGGGCGTTACGGCCGCCGAATCGTCCGGGAAGATGAGCGCGAGCGCATACCAGCCGTCTATGAGATACTTAAACTCCCACGGCGCATCATCGATTTCGTACCTGATCCGGTCTTCGTCCCCTTCAGAGTCAGGATCGGCATCAAAGATGTTCCTGTCCATATCTTCGGGGACCCAGAGGTAGGCCCGGCTGATCAGCGGCGGCCCCCCAACAGGGTTGACAGGATCGGCAAATCGGGCCTCAAAAACAAAACCGTCTTCACCATCCTGTTCATAGCGACGGATTTCGAGGTTCTCCAACGTATCAAAAACATCCGGATCATCGTTTGTATCGAACAGAAACAGCGACTCGTTGACCCGCGCCACAAAATACTCAACGCCTTCATCGGTCTCCGCTTCACCATCGAGACCGAAAATGTTGCCAAACAGCAGGCCCCCCTCGTAGATACGGTTATTTTGGAGATCCTCTATGGTATAAGAGGTCGTTTCGGGGTCAATAAATGTAAAGAATTCGTCATTCTCCCCACCGTAGGGATTTCCGGCAAACAGGACGATATCCTGGAAATCAGGTTCTTCATTACCGCCCCATTCGACGACGACCGAATCACCTCCGTTCGCCGCATTGGACAGGCCGTAGGCGGGAGTAATGAGTTCGGGAATGCTGACTGGATGCTCTAAATCCGCACTAACCGTGGTTTCGAATGTGCTGCCATCGTCCAGTTGCACTACGACCACGTAATCGCCGGGTAGGAACATTTCGTGCAGATCCTCGGGCGAATCTATGTTCAACTTGTAAAACCATTCACCATTATCATCCTCAAGCTCATAGGACTCGCCCCCCGGCGCGTAAAAGCGGATGGAGGTGATTTCCGCATCTTCAGCCTCCTCGACCTCTATTTCAAAGTGATGCGTTATGGGCACCGCACCGCCTTCGGGGCCGCGGTTATAGAAAGACGCCCAGGAGATATCGATGTGCTCGACAGGATTACCTTCACCAGCGGCGGATTCACCGGCAAGCACAAATAAAGCACCTAAAATCAA
>PUMZ01000303.1 GCA_003551565.1 Candidatus Brocadiaceae bacterium
AAAACATAAAAATGATAATTGATTATATCGATCAAGAAGAGTATTGGAGTCCTTTATCAGAAGCATATGATACCGCAGAATTGACAGTACCTCTATGTGTTTTGCAAGCTAGAAATACAGAATTATGAAATCTAAAAATACAGAGGGCATCCTGTTATCATTTTCACATTTCTTGAGGTCAAAGGTTTTGATTTTTCAGTCCATCTGAATCAGCAGTAGTTGTGGTGATGTGGATAACCTGGTTTTGGTTATCCAAGGGCCTGTGGTTAGTGTGGTTTTCACTATCCACAGGCACGGCATCTCCACAACTGAAGTGCCTTTTTCTTTTTCGCTCTTTAGAGCATCATAGTCAAGCCTATTCACTTCCCTCCTTCATGGCATTCTTCCGTTTTATAGCTTGTTGAAAACGATAGCTTTTCCCTTGGAAATTTAGGATATGACAATGATGAATAAGCCTATCCACTAATGCTGTTGTGAGGCGAGCTTCTCCAAAAATAGAGTTCCAGCTCCCAAACTCAAGGTTTGATGTAATGATGATACTGAGGTTCTCATAGCATTTGGAGATTACTGAAAACAATAATTCTGAGCCTTGTTTGCTGATTGGTACGTAGCCTACTTCATCGATCACTAGGACGTTACATTTCATGATTGCTTTCATAAACTTATCGATTGTCCCCAATCGTTGTTTTTCCACTAATTCGTTTACTAAATCAGCTGTTCGATAAAACTTGACTTCATAGCCGGTCATACACGCTTTGACTCCAAGAGCAATGGATAAATGCGTTTTTCCTGTTCCCACAGCCCCGATCATTAATACGTTTTCTTTACGATCAATGAAATTTAACGATAACAGGTCGCTTCGCTGAAAGCCTTCAGGAAAGGTTATTGGTGAGAAATCATAACCTTCTAATGTCTTTGCTGCTGGGAAACCAGCTCGCTTTATTAAACGTGCAATTCTGCGATTGCGGCGCTCTTTTAACGCTAGCTCCATGATATCGGTTAAAAACTGCTTGGGTTCATTGAGCTCTACTTCGGGTATGAATTGCTCTAAATCACATACCTTAAGCTCCTTACATATTTCACTGAGCCTGCTACCCATTTTCCTTCACCCCCTCTAGGAGGCCGTCATATTGTTCTAAGTCAGGTTCCCAGGTTAGAACCTCATCTGAAGGAAAGACTATTTTTTCTAGGTTCTTCCCTGTGTTCTTAAGATACTCTATGAGGGCCTTAATGCTCCCATAATCAGCTCTGTTATACTCTTGGGATGCTGTAACACCTTCAACAACTTCCTCAATGGAGTATTCCTCTAGAAGGCTAATAAGAACCTTTATTCGCTTCCGGCGAAGGGTAAGGTCCGGAGGCAAAAGAAATTCTCTAACACAAGTAGGTAACAGTTTTAAATAATGGCCATGTTCTATAGCTCTTGGTTTATTGCGGTATATCTTGAGGATATCTATCCAGTTGATGTTCTTTTCATTTTGATTATAGACTCTCGGACAGGTGTGTAGGAGCTCTTCTCCGTATTCATCGAATATTTCAATTTTGTCCCAGTATTTTTTAACAAAGACAGTGTGCCCTGTTTGCCCTTTTGAAAACGGATACAGTTGATTGTTAATGCGAATTTCACCATATTTGTTAACACGTTTGACTTCTGTGGAACAGATCTCCAAAGGGGTGGGAGGTAGTGGTAAAAGACAGCGGCTTTCCTCAATCCAAAGTTCGCTGATTTTCTTTTGTTTTTTTTCATAATGACGACGATTCCTGTTTTTGATCAATTTCTTTGCCAATTCCTTGTTGAACTCATTGATGTCTCCTAAGGGCTGTATGGGCGTAAACATGTTGCGCCGTATATATCCTACTTTGTTTTCTGTATTGCCTTTTTCATTGGGCCTGTCTATACCACAAAAGTTTGATTGGAACCGGTAGTACGATTGAAACTCACTAAAGGCACTGGTCAACCTACGTTCCTTATTATTTAGAACCTCTGCTACTGCTGCAGGTAAATTATCAAACCAGATGATCCGAGGAACTCCACCTGCCTGCTCAAAGAGATACCGTAGACCATATAAAAAGCATTCCATATTCTCGGACATTAAAACGATGGCAAACGCATTGTTACTAAAGGGAAAGGAGCTAACTAAATAGCTATATTTTTTTGTTGTGCATCCGTCAGGGTTTGCAGCTTCGAATTCACCAAAGTCCACTTGAGCAATGCCTGCATTATGCTCTAGACGGATGTATGGCTCCTGGTGATTCTTTTGCAGTAGCCTTTTCTTAGAGCGGACATAATAACATACTGTTCTGTATGTCCCTTCAAAGCCCAGATTCAGCAGCCCCTTAAAGATAACACTTGATGTCAACCGTTGTTTTCTTGGGAGTAAAAGATCTTCTTCCAGCCAGAGGTCTACGATGTGTTCATAAGGCCCCATGACAGGAGATTTACGTCTCCTTTTCGGCTTAAGCTGAGCGCTGACATGGCTATCAGCATATTTCTTTGCTGTTCGCCAGTCAATTTCGAGCTTTCTTGCAATTTCTGAAATTGAGTAACCTTCCCTTTCCCTCAGATCTTTGATATACTCGATTTGGATCACTCTCAACATCCTTTCATTTCCTCCTTCAAAGCCTATTTAAGGAGGTTATTCAGGATGCCAAGGAGTGATCCTTTTTAACTCTGTATTTTTCGTTTCTTTTCTCTGTATTTTTATATTACCATAAACACTTTAGCCTATATGTTGTATCGTCCCTTCTCTGAAGGAACCTTTACCTTTAAGGACTTGTTGAAAGATGTTATAAGTACTATGTGGAAAAAAGATATAGTACTGATTCTTCTCATGGGTCTAGCTGGTGGTCTATTAGGACTCCTCCTTCCCTATCTAACAGGAGTCCTGTTCAAT
>PUMZ01000218.1 GCA_003551565.1 Candidatus Brocadiaceae bacterium
CTGCCGTATATCTCTCCGGAAAAATGAACTGGGGTATTCGGAATCCCAATGGTCAGGCCTCCGCCGTAAAGCAGTGTGTGCTGCAGATCAATCTGACCGAGCGTTTCTTTCGACCGGTATTCATATCCAACGTTCAAACTCGCTGCCACATTGTCGGTTATTTTTTTATCGGAAATGACCCGAAGTCCCGCCGCCGGCCTGTCCCCGCTCATAAACGCCGCATCACGCCCGCTGTTAAACCGGTAATGCGGGGCCAGAGCAAACCGCACCCCTTCAAGCTCCCAGGGAAGCCTGTATTTGGCACCAAGGACGGTGTCGCCAAACCCGCGTTTTTTTACGTCATCGAAATCCGAACGCTGGCGTATAACATACGGCGTGCGCACCGACACCTGCAGTTCGCCTGTCAGGCCGTAAGTAATCCCCGCCTGCGTCATGTGGCGGCGCCGCACCAGGTCTGCATCAACCCCCCCGGCCCTGGCCTCAAGAACCGTGCGCCCATAGGAATAGAACAAATCCATGGCAGCACCGCCCTCTGCGACGGTTTCGGCGGTTGGCGCTATAACCGTTCTCTCCTCTCCCGCCGCCGGCTCGAAATGATTCACCTTTGCACCGTGGGAAACGCTTGTGACTGAAAGTAATCCTGCCAGGAGCAAAGGCAATGCTTTGATAAATATCCGCCTTCGTCTCCGGACCATCAGCACTATAAACAGCGCCGCTGTCAGTAACATCGCAAACGCTGTAGCATAGCCGTTGACCATCACAAAGGCGAATCCGCTTACGGGCAGCAGCATTACTGCCACCAGCGTCCTGAGAACCGGACGCCCCGCAATGATCGTTGCATACCGAGGACTGCGCGTATAATATATATCGACGAAACTTCGTCCGGGGCTGTTGGTTAACAGATACATATCCCTGAACCTGCGCAACACCTCCACATGCACGGAGTCGGGCGAACCGAAGGCTGCGGTGGCGATAAAACAGTCGCCGCTGCTTCCGCCGGAGATGCGACTGACTCCATCCGGAAGACTAACGCCGTAGGCGAAGTTCACCACGCCGAAGTCGTCAACTCCGGGAGAAGTCTCGCCATCCAGGTGGCCTTCAGCCCTTACAGTTACTTTGATATACCCGTCATATCCGTCAAAGTAATACGGGTCGGGAAACACTTCCTGGTGACTGCACTTCTTCCACAGGTCTTCGGTCTCGTCATACCAGTAAACAACTTTTTCGGAGGGTTCTACATAACCAAATTTCAGGACTATACTCTGCATTGCCGGTTTATCTTCAGATTCAATGATGACCCTGGTATAAGACGCTTCGGCATGTTTGAAGGCGGTTTTTTCCGGATTGTCTTTAAGCGTGCTCACAAATGCGGGCGCGCCCTCGGTCTCGGCAGCAAGGCCCTCACGATCGAGTTTTACCCCTTGATCTGCCTGCACATATCCGCCACCACCTTCTGAACCGGTTTCAGCGCCGATCCACGGTTCGAATGCGACATTATCGCTCACCACATCGCCTGTTCCTTCAGGATTGGATGCATGGGACGGCCCGCTCTCATCTCCCCACCAGTTGTAGGTGGCCCTTAGGGCATCGCCGCCGTCGCTCCAGTCCACCCCCATCGCAGTATTGCCGGCTATGTTGTTGTGTATGGCCCTGGTATCGGTCGGCCAGCCTCCAATTCCCGCATTGCTGATGCCGATATCGTTATCGGAAATGGCATTGTTTGTAATCACTGTACCGTCTGACTCGACACCATAGATCACTATGCCGACGTCGGCGTTTTCCACCTCGTTGCCGCTTATAAGCACAGCCTCGGCCTCTTCAACAACGATGCCATAGTCTGCCGTGGTTCCATCTTCCATGCAATATCCATCCACAACATTATTCTTCACCTCTGCGTTGTCACCAAGTATCACAACACCGGTCTCGTGGAAGTTTTTGATCCAGAACCCTTCCAGAGTAACATCATCGGCGTCGATAATAACGGCTATATCGCCGCATTCGGCGTCGATCCATGTCTCCAGCCACCCGCCTGTCGAACGCACGGTAAGCCCGGCGGCGTCCGGACCGGAAATATCGATGGGAAGGCCGCCGGTAATATAATGGCCAGGCTCAATCTCGACCTCCTCCACCTCCGGATCGGCTATAGCCCTGTTTATCTTATCCTGAAGCTCAGGAATAAATACGGCCGTTACCGATATGTCGTCGTCCAGAACGATCGTTCGCTCCGCCTCGGCGTCAGGGTCGTCCTGCCACTCATCGAACACCCATCCCACATTGGGCTCGGCCACGAGATTCAGCTCGATATCTTCCACCACATCTCTTTCAATCGGTTCGGTGTACTCTTCACCTTCCACAGTCACCGTTCCACCGATATCTTCGAGGATCGACACTGTAAGGGTAAAGGTTTCAAACACATCGAAGGAATCGCTTACAGCCGATTCGAGGTCGGTAGCGGTCGCAGTCAGCACAAAGTCCGCACCGCGCCGGTCAACGGTCAGATCGTTGAACTCCGCAAGGCCGCCCTCGTCCGTATCATTTTCAAACGTGCCGCCAAGCTCCGCTCCTTCGTCTCCGCCGGAAAGCGAGAGTGTAACGGTTATCCCGGCTTCAGCGACATGGTTGTCGAATTCGTCGACCACCCGGACCGATACGGCCGGGTCCATCACAACTTCGGCCTCGGTGTACGACGGCTGCACGTCAAACTCCAGTCCCGTCGGCTCTCCGGCCACGAACTCCACCTGCGCCGTGCCGATCTCGTCGCCTTCGGCGTCCACACCCAGATAGGCCGTAACAGTTGCTGTGCCGGCAGTTGTGGATGTAAGAGAGCTTTCATATGTGCCGTCATCGTTATCCACAACGCCCGTAAGCGAACCGAGATTTGTCGTCAGAAA
>PUMZ01000378.1 GCA_003551565.1 Candidatus Brocadiaceae bacterium
ACGGTCCGGCACGGCAAACAATACAGCCTGATGGTGGATGGAGAACTGCAACAGGAACCCTTGATCGCCGTACCGCCTGCGGGGCTGGAAAAGCGTCAGGTGGCCATCGAGGTGACCGTGCCACGCTGAGGGAACCGTCCATTACAAGGAGAAAACAATGAATACGCCGAGAGAAAACGTGTGTCTGAACGGAACGTGGCAACTGGCTTTCGATCCCGCCAATCAGGGCAAAGATCAGGAGTGGTACAATTCGTTCCCCGACTCCGAACCCATCGAAGTGCCGGGGGTGTGGGAAATGGTACGGCCCGGTTACGACGGTGTCGGCTGGTACCGGACATCGTTCCCGGGCAATCCCGAATGGCGGGAACGCATGGTGCGTCTGAAGTTCGGAGCGGTCTTTTACTTCTGCGAGTGCTGGCTCAACGGACAATACCTGGGCAGCCATGAAGGCGGATTCAGCCCGTTCGAGTTCGACATCTCCGACACCATCAGTGAAGGCGGGAACGAGCTCGTGGTCCGGGTCATCAATCCGCCCATCAATCATGAGATCGAGGGATTCCGCGCCGGAGCGCCCCTGAACAAGAGCGATCTTCCCGTGGGGAAAGCGGCCTGGTATTACAACTTCGGCGGGGTCTGGCAGGATGTGGCCATCGTCGTAAGCGATCCGGTAACCGTCATGGATATTTTCGTCTCTCCCCTGCCCGACGAAAAACGCGCCGAGGTAACGGTTACCGTGCGCAACAAGGGCACGGCATGCGGGGGGCGGGCGAGTTGCAAGGTGGTGCCCGCCGCGGACGACGGCCAGGTGGCCGCCGCAAAAGAACAGAGCGTGGAGTTCAAAGAAGGGGATCTCGATCTTCATTTCAGCATGGAGCTGGACGGATTCACAAGCTGGTCTCCGGAGAACCCGTTCCTGTACTTTGCCGAGGTGTCCGTGGAGCGCGATGGCTCGGTGCTGGACACCGCCAGGGCGCGTTTCGGCATGCGCGAGTTTACAATCCATAACGACAAGTTTTTGCTCAATGGCAAGCCGATCATTCTCAAGGGAATGTTGCAGCAGGGCATGTATCCCCGGACGCTGATATTCCCCGAAAGCCGCGAGATGCTGGAGAAGGAACTGAGGCTGCTGAAAGACAACGGTTTCAACTTTATCCGCGCCCACCTTCGGCCATCCACGCCCGATTACCTCGACATGTGCGATGAGCTGGGCATTTTGGTGGAAGGGGAGCCGGCCATCGGCTGGATCTACAATTCCCCCGAGATCGAACGCCGCTGTTGCAACGAGGTGGAGGGGATGATACAGCGCGACCGCAACCATCCCTCGGTCGTTTTCTGGTGCCTTATGAACGAGGCCTACCACTTCGGCAGTTTCACCATGGAAGAGATCAAGGCGCTCACCGGCCGCATCGCGCGGCGGGCGCGCGAGCTGGATTCCACCCGCTTGCTTCTGGATACCTCCGGCGGGGCCGGCGGGAAAGGGGACTCCTCGGGCGGCACCTACATACTGCTGCCGAATTCCAGCGATACGGCCGAAATCGGGGACTCCCACGCATACTGTTCCCTCCCTGTCGACCAGGCCGCCCTGGAGGATTATCGAAAGATGGGGCGCGAGGGCGTACTCCTGTTCGTCAGCGAATACGGCGCGCCGCTTCTGCCCCCCGATTTCCACCGGGTGCTGGAAGGCTACCGTCCCGCCGAACGCGAGCTGGGCCTGGAGGATTACCGGCTGCATAAAGATTTCTTCGAGTCCCTCCAATCCCGCTTCCGGCAGGCCGGGCTCAGTTCCAGCCTTGGATCGGTCGAGACGATGATCGAGCAGCTCAACGGGCTGAGGGCCGAAGATATCCGGCTTGTCACCGCGACCATGCGGGTCAACACCGTCCTGGCCGGACTGACCTTCTGCCAGCTGGCCGACGCCTCCGGCGAGCTGTTCGGCGCCACCGATGTCTGGCGCAATCCCAAGCCCGTATTTCAGGCTCTGGTGGACGCCTGCCGCACCCCGCTGCTGGTGCCCAGCCTGCCGGAACGCGTGCTGGACAAAGGTTCCGAAGCCTCCGTGGATCTTTCCCTCGTGAGCGAGGATAAACTCGGAACGCAGATCAGCTATCAGGTTGAGCTCGACGGCGAGAACGTGCAGGCCGGCGAAGTACCCCCTGCCAACCCGGTGCAGCAGGTGGGCAAGACGGCGCTGCCCGGCGATCTGCCGGTCGGGAGGCACTGTCTGGAAACCGTTGTCCGGCGCAACGGCGACGAAGTTTCCCGCCATCCGCTGTATTTCTCGGTGGTGGAGGGTGCTCCACTGAATGCTTCCCGTGTGGGCGTCAAAGACCCGGCCGGTTCCATCGCGGAAATGCTGGAACCCATGGGAGCCGAAACCGTAAAGTTCACCAACGAATACCGCGACAAGGACATCCCGGTCCTGCTGGATTTGCGCCACAAGCTGCCTGGCGCCCAGTTGATGCTGGAGGAGTTCGGCCAGCTCAAAAAGGTCGCCCAGGTCGGCGGTTGTGCGGTGCTTTTTGAACCGAATGTTACGGCTCTGTATGATTTCCTGTTCCCATCGATCCTGCGCCGCGAGCCGACAATGCGCACCATTCCCTATGTCAAGCGCCATCCGGTCTTTTCGGCCCTGCCCTCGGACTGCGTGCTGGGCCACGAGTACGCCGAGATCGCCCCACAACAGTTTGATTCGTCCGAAGACGTCGTTGCGGCTGGGGGAACCGTGATCAGCGGGTGTTTCACGATGAATATGTGGACCCGTCCCGCCGCCTCCGGCTGGGGCGCCGCCCTCTATACCGTGCCGCTTGGCAGGGGCGAGATCGTGGTCTGCCAGTACAGGCTGCTGGATAAGCCCGGAGACAGCGCAGCCCGGGCGATGTTCGCGGACCTGATCAACTACGCCGCCTCGCGCATACGCCCCGGCGGTCACGAGAAACTGCTCTCGCGCTGTATTGATCCGCTGGATGAATCCGAACTTTGACGGCAAACAAGTCCTCAGGCATGAAAAGCTTGGCGGGAAAACCTGAACTCAAACGTCTGGACGGAGGCCCCTGTGCATCGGTGCAGGCATAAAAAGATAACCCTCCCGACCATTTCTTCCATGAAGCATTTACTGGGGGTTGATCCGGGCGGGACGAAGTGCGCCGCATTGCTGGTAGCGCCGGACGGGACCGCATTGAAATGGCACAGTTTTATGAAGAAAAGACTGACCGGCCGGCACTTATCGGCCATATTGTCCGCCAGCAAAGAGGTGCTTGCGGGCCATAGCGGCGAGATGCTATGTGCGGCCATGGGCACCAGATCGTTCTTTAAACCGGAAGCCAGGCAGGCGTTCGGCCCGGATATCGAGTTCCTTCCGGTGCCGGTGCATGAGTATGAATCGGCCACGGCACTGGCCGATGAAAAGCACGGGATCATACAGGTGGCCGGGACGGGTGCGTCCCTCCATTTGCTTGCCGAGGACGGACAGCGTGTGACCATGGACGGGGCGGGACCGCTCGTGGGAGATTTCGGCAGCGGCTTCTGGATCGGGCTCAACGCGCTGCGTGCCATGGCGCGCGGGCGCATGCACAGGCGCCATGCCACTTCGCTGTGCGAAGCGATCCCCTCCATCTTTTCACGCCATGAACTGGGAAGAATCCGTGTTTTAAAGATCGATGCGAATGACCGCATGACGGTCGCGGCCCTTGCCGAGGTCGTGGATGCGGAAGCGGAAGGGGGAGACAGGGTGAGCCGCGAGATACTGCACCGGGCCGCAGATGAACTCGCCGAAACTCTTTTCGAGCTGCTGGACAATGAGAACATGCTGGAGGCAAAGCTCCCGTACATAGGAATCGGCAGCGTGGTCTGCAAATCCTCCATTGTATGGCATCAACTTGTCGAAAATATCAGGACTTTCGCACCGAATCTGCGGTTCGTTCGGCTCTCGCAATGGCCCGCGGTGGTCGGCGTGGCACTGGCCGGAGCGCAGAAGGTGCTGAGCGAAACCGATTACCGGGCATACAGGTTGCGTCTGTTGGCTTCGTTTTCAAAACTTCATGTGGGAGATGCAAATGATACCAGTAAAATATCTTAACAAGGTGAGAGGGATCCTGGAACACCTCGAAACAACGCAATTGGAGGCCGTTGACGCGGCCGCCGACTTCATCGTGAATGCATGGGATTGCGGCGGTGTGATTTATTGCCATAAATTCGGCCACGGCATCGAAGGCGATTCCCGCAGTCGCGCGGGAGGGCTGGTATCCGTAAAGAGTTTTGACTGTCTGCTTCGCATCCGGGACGCCGTTCCCGAATGTCTGGAAAAAAAACGGCACGACCCCGAGCGCGATCTGAAGGAAATTCGGGCCGCCATTTCCCTGAGCAAACTCAGGGAAAACGATGTCCTGTTCCTCTCTTCGGTCTCGGGACGGAACCGGGGAAAAGTTGAGATGGCGCTGGCGTGCAGGGACAAAGGGGTCCGGACGGTCTCCTTTTCCTCGCTGGCCTATTCTTCACGGGTGGAATCAGAGCATCCTTCGGGCAAGAAACTCTGCGAGGTCAGCGACGTCAACATCGATATCGGGGCGCCATACGGCGATGCCGCCGTGGACATTCCCGGAATCGAAGTGAAGGTTATGCCCGTATCCGGCGTTTCGATGGCTTGCAGCGCCTGGATGATATGGGGAAGGGCCATGGAAAAAGCGGCAGCCGACGGGAAACCGCCGAGCGTTCTGATCAGCCATAACAGTGAAGGAGGCCCGGAATACAACGAAAAAAGCAAGAAAATCTATGAAAAGAGGGGGTATTGAAATGTCGGCATCGCGTTATTTCTCCAGGGCAATAGAGGCAATAGAACAGGTCGCCGAGGACCAGGCCGACACTATCAGGGAGGCGGCCGCTCTCATGACTTCGGCAATCCAGAACGACTGCGGGCTGTTTGCCTTCGGCGCCTCGCACTCGTTCATGATGGCAGAGGAAATGGTTTACAGGACCGGCGGACTGATGCTGATCAACCCGATCTATCCCCATGGTATGAACCTTGGGGTGCGACCCCTTACCATGACATCCAAAATCGAACGGCTGACCGGACTCGGGGTCGAGTTGCTCGAAGGAGCGGGGGCCGTCGAAGACGACGTATTGCTCCTTTTTTCCACTTCGGGCAGGAACGCAGTCGCCATCGATATGGCCATCCACGCCGGCGAAAAAGGACTCAAAACCGTGGGCGTCACATCCCTGGCTTATACGGGCGCGGTCAGCAGCCGTCATCCGTCGGGCAAGAAACTTGCCGATATCTGTGATGTGGTTATCGACAACGGGGCGCCATACGGCGATGCCGCCGTTGCAATCGACGGGTTCGACGGCAAGGTCGGCCCCCTCTCCTCGGTCACCGGCTGCGCGATTGTGAATGCGATCGTTTCCGAAACGGTGAAGATGCTGGTCGATAACGGCGTGGTCCCCCCGGTTTTTGTCAGCGCGAATGTTGACGGGGGCGACGAACATAATGAACAACTTCTGGAAAACAACGCGCACCGCATCCGGTATCTCTGAAAATGCCGGGCAACAGAAAAGAAGGGATTCTATTTGATCGCCGGAAAACGAAAAATGGGTGACAACGAGTTGCTTTTTCCGATGGAGGAAACCGGCCCCGACCAGGTGGGAATGTGCCCGGAGCGGATGAAACGGGTCGGGAGGGTTGTAGCAGGAATGGTCGACCGCAACGAGGTTGCAGGGATGGTGGTTGCCGCTGTACGTCGCGGACGGCTCCTTTTTTTTGAAAGCTTCGGAATGCTGGATGCTGAGAAGGACATCCCCATGCGCAAGGACGCGATCTTCCGCATCTATTCCATGACCAAACCGATCACGGCCGTTGCCACCCTGATGCTTTATGAAGAATGCGCCTTCTTTCTGGATGAACCGGTCAGCGCCTTCCTGCCCGAGTTCGCGAACCTCAAGGTGCGGGAAACGGCGCCGGACGGCACGGAGACTCTTGTCCCGCCCCAGCGGCCGGTGACCATCCACGACCTGCTGACCCACACCGGGGGCTTGTCCTACGCAGCGGTGCATGAAGCGGAGGAAAAGGGCATCGATCTCGAACATTTCCCGGCCGAATTCTGCACCCATCCCCTGGATTTCCAGCCCGGCGCACGATGGCAATACAGCGCATCGAACGACGTGCTGGGCGCGCTGGTCCAGAAAGTGTCCGACCGTCCGTTCGACGAGTTTCTCCGCACGCGCATATTCGATCCGCTGGGTATGTCCGATACGGATTTCCGGGTGCCGGAGGAAAAACACAGCCGGCTGGCACGGATCTACCGGCTGGGCGAGGACGGACGGATCGTTCCGCTTGAAAAAGAAGACCGCCCCTACTGCGGCAATCCCGTCTTCCTCTCGGGCGGATCCGGACTGGTATCGACGGCCTGCGATTATCTCCGGTTTGCCCGCATGCTGCTCCGGCGCGGGGAACTGGAAGGAACGCGTATTCTGAGCCCTAAAACCATCGACCTCATGGCGCAGGATCATCTTCCGCCCGGCAGCGGGTGCATCGAACCGTTCAAGATCGGCTACGGGCTCGGGGTTTCGGTGGTCCGCAGCCTGGCCGAAAAACAGGGTATCGCCTCGGTGGGAGAGTTCGGGTGGGGCGGAGCGGCGGGCACGGAATTCCGGGTCGACCCGCGGGAAAATATGGCCGCTGTCTTCATGTTGCAGTTGAAAAGTGCGGTCTCGGCCAGAACGGGCCGTGAGATCCGGCCGGCCAAAAGGGTTAAAAATGCCATCTACCAGGCGATCATCGAGTAACTATCGGCTTCCGCTGCGCCGGCGGCGCCATTGAACGTTTTTGTGAACCATTATCCGTTGCCATATCATGGGTATGAAAAAGAAAATAATCGTTGCTTCCATGTGCCTGTTCATCGGCGCACTGAGTGCCATGCCCCTTTTCATGATCCTCACCGCCGTCGATGTCAGGTTTGTCGGTATGCCCTCCCATGGGGCAAGGGGAACGTCGCAGGCCATTCAAATCGTCCTCGGTCATTCTCTGATACTGTTTTTAGCCCTTGCATGGCTGGGTTTTCTCATTTATATCGCCGCCACATCATACAGGAAAATGGCAGAGGGCGGACTGTTCCGGTATTTTGCCCTGATCGCCGCGATCACGTTTTACCTTTTCCCTTTGACCGTCCTGATGTATCACGTTCTCTTCCCGCAACCATTTATGGTTTACCGTTACGTGCTGCCCGTTGCGCCGGTGAGAATCGACTGGCTTCTGGGGGGCGGCGGACTCCTTGCCGGGAGCATTTTGTTGTGTCTTTACCGGATTGTACCGGCAGGTAGGGGAAAACTCTGACCCCGGGATTTATTGAGTGGAATCTGTGGTTTTGAATCCGCTATTGTTCAGGAATGTTTCCCATGGACCGCAGAGAACGGCTGAAAAGATGCTATGCCTGTGAAGAGACGGACAGGCCCGGCGTTTACAGCGGAACGCTTTTTCCGCTCGGCGATCCGGGATACGACAGGCCGCTCATGGACATGGTTCACAATGCCGGGGGATACGTGCACGTACACTGCCACGGTTCCGTAAAAAAGGTGCTGCGCCATTTCCTGGAAATGGACGTGGACGTCCTTCATCCGTTCGAAGCGCCGCCCATGGGAGACATAACCCCTTCTGAAGCGAAGGAACGCATACGGGGCAGGATGTGTTTCGAGGGCAACATCCCGATACATCTCATGTGCGAGGCTGATCCGGATGACATACGAAGGATGACGGAAAAGTTGATCGAGGAGGTCTTCGACGACTGCAGGGGGTTGATCGTCAGCCCCACCGCTTCGCCGTATATTCGCGGGAGGGGGGAAGAATGCTTTCCCCGCTTCAAGGCCATGATCGACGCCGTACTGTCCGTCAATGGATAAAGGCTTTTTTTCAAGATCAGGGGAGAAATTGTATGCAGATTCAACCGAAATACGACGTCATTGTGATCGGAGGGGGCACGGCGGGGCTCGTCGCCGCCATTCAGGCCGGACGTGCTGGATCCACCACGTTGCTGGTGGAAAAAAACGCCATGCTCGGCGGCACGATGACCGTGGCAGGAATCAACCGCCCGGCTTTTTTCTTCGCCGGGGACCGTCAGGTCATCGGGGGTATCGGATGGGAGCTTTTCTGCAAAACCTGCGTTGAAACCGGTCGGCCCGTGCCCACGTCCGCTGAAGGAAAACATCATATGTACTGTGACGCCGCCATCTTCGCCGCCCTGGCCGACGAAGCGGCACTTGACGCCGGCGTTGACGTGGTGTTCCATGCCATGCCCGCAGCCTTAACCTTTGCCGATCGGGCCTGGACGGTGCAGATATGCACGAAAACCGGGCTTCAAACCGTTCGTGCCGGGGCGGTCATCGACGCAACCGGCGATGCCAATGCCGTCGGGATTGCCGGGTTCGAACTGGAGCGTCCCGACGTCGTGCAGCCGGCAACCCTGACCTTCGGCTGCTCCGGTTACGACCCCGACTCGCTGGATTGGGCCGCTTTGAAAAAAGCTGCGGACGACGCTATTGCTGCTGGAGAGCTTCTTACCACCGACATCTCGTGGCGCGGGGACGGCCCGCGGGCGCTGTTGCAAAAACACGGGCACAACGCAAACCACCTGCGCGCCCCGCAGGCGCAAACCAGCGAAGGAAGGTCCGCGGTCGAAATCGAGGGGCGCAGGGCGTTGCTGCGCATGTACCGCTTCCTGCGAAAACAACCCGGCCTGGAAGATTTTCGGATCGATCGGTTGTGCGCCGAAGCCGGCATCCGCGAAACGGTTACGATCAAAGGCAAAACAACGGTCACGACCGACGATTACGAGTCGGGCAAGTTCTACGAAGACGCCGTTTGCTATGCCTTTTACCCGATCGACGAACATCTCAACGACGGCATGGGCATCAACGCCCGCCCGTTGAAAGAGGGAGTGCTTCCTACCATTCCGCGCGGGGCATTGTTGCCCGCAGACAGCCGCTTTTTGCTGGTGGCCGGACGTTGCCTCTCCAGTGAGCGCGAAGCGAACTCGGCCCTTCGCGTCGAATGTCCCTGCATGGCCATGGGCCAGGCCGCGGGCGCCATGGCGGCACTCAGTGCCCGGACCGGCACGGACCCGGAAGAGCTCCCGATGGAGGATATCCGGGCTATGCTTCGCGAACATGGGGCAATTATCCCGGGCGATTCCACCGCATAGGTGAGTGCGCCGCGAAAAAATGCAGCACTCCAGCGAGAGAGCGGAAATCTTTTTTGATACGGTGCTCTGATCCGTGCGCACCCGGCCCCGCTTTTCATGCGTGCTCGGTGGTGCAGACGCGGCAGAAAGCAAACGCCGTTTGCCTGTGCACAGGCCCGAAGGGCCGATTTCAACAACCTGCCTGTGCGCCGTGCCTGCGCCATCGCATGGCAGGCAGGTCGCACCTGTCTGCGTCGCGGAAGCGACAGGCAGGCACAGACAGGTAGCCCCGGGCGACCAAAGCGAGCCCGGGGAAACAGAGAACACGCGATTCAACCAGCCCCGCAAGGGGCGAAACAAAATCCGGATGCGAAGGTTGTCGCGCC
Source organism: Candidatus Brocadiaceae bacterium (assembly GCA_003551565.1). Lineage (GTDB taxonomy): Bacteria > Planctomycetota > Brocadiia > SM23-32 > SM23-32 > PUMZ01. The sequence goes on from PUMZ01000378.1 coordinate 9,548, forward strand.
CCTCCGGGGCTCACCCCAAAAGAGGGCCCGGGGTCATGTTTTTGCCCGCTCCAATCGGTGCTCACTTGCAACTCCTCGAACGACGGTGTATTATACAACTTATGGTTGGACATTAAAGTGCGCACAATGGGAGGAGATAGCGACGAACGATGAGCGAGCAAAAAAAAAGGAGCGGTGAAACAACCCGCAAGACCGAAGAAACGCAGGTCCGCCTGAGCATCCTTATCGACGGAACGGGCAAGAGCCATGTGGAAACGGGAGTGGGATTTCTGGACCATATGATCCGATTGCTGGCCGGGCATGCCGGATTCGATATCAACATCGGCGCCGAAGGCGACCTGGAGGTCGACGATCACCATACGTGCGAAGATGTCGGTATCGTGCTGGGAGAGGCCTTCAGAGAGGCACTGGGCGACAAGTCCGGCATCACCCGCTTCGCCGACGTCGCGGCGCCGATGCAGGAAAGCCTTGTCTCCGTCGCACTCGATATCTGCGGCAGGCCCCATCTGGTCTATGACGTCGAATACCCCACGGAAAAAATAGGTGGGTTCGATACGAACCTCGTCGAAGAATTCCTCCATGCTTTTGTCACCCATGCGGGAATCACCATGCATGTGCAGCGTGTGCGCGGGACCAACTCGCACCATATCGCCGAGGCCGTGTTCAAAGCCATGGCCCGGGCGCTCCGCACCGCGGTGGCGATCGACCCCCAATCGGCCGATACTATCCCGTCAACCAAAGGAGTACTCTGATTTGTGACGGCTCACCACACAAAGGGGCCTTTATGAAAAAAAGGAATGCAATACAACCCGCGATTCACTTTTCCATTCTGTTCCTGTTGCTGTGTTCGCTGTGGATCCAATCCGGCGCTGTTGTTGCGTCGCAGGACGGGACAATCCTCCAGGACCTCTGGATGAGGGTTTACATGGAGAACCAGCGGGTCGGATATGCCAACTTCCGCACGACCGAAGTCGTCCAGGGCGGAGAATCCAATTACATAACAGAGGTCGAACAGCATTTTAAAATAAGCCGGGCGGGTGTTGAGCTCGAGTTCGATACGCGTCAGAAGATTACCGAGGACGCAGACGGCAATGTGCTCGCGTTCCGGCAGGTCATGGAGCAGGGCCCACTCCGCCAGGAGATGAGCGGAACGGTCGAAAACGACCGCCTGAAACTGGTGAGCGGCCGGGGGCCGGAGGCCGTCGAGCAGGTGATGGCCGCGCCGCAGGGACTCGGGCCCTGGGCGGTTGAGCTGCGCACCAGGGAATACGGCTTCGAAGAGGGAACTGCATACTCCATAGATATTTTTCTGATGGACGCTCCTTCAACCGCCGTGACCGCTGATGTGGAAGTCGGCGGAGAAGAAGAAATCCAGCTGTATGGAGTCAAGAAACAGCTCCACAAAGTGGAAACCGGCTATTCTATTATGCCGGGGGTGACATCGGTTTCGTGGGTTGACGCCGGGGGGCGGCTCTGGCTCTCGAAGATGGATATGGGGATTTTTGAACTGGAGATGCGCAAGGCGCCCCGATACGCCGCGCTCCGGCCCATCGATGGAGCAGGGGTGGGCATGGATGTGTCGGTCCAGCCGCGGGGAACTCTGCCACAGGACCCTTCCGGGCTGCAATTCCTGAGGCTGAAACTGACTCCCACCGATCCTGACTACAGTCTGCCGGAACTGCCTTCCGGCGTCTTCCAATCCGTCGAGCTGACTGATGATGGTATGATTGTCGAGATTACCAGGGCGGACGTGTCGGCTGAAACAAGCTACGAGCTGCCCTATGAGGGCCAAACCAAATCGGCGTTGCTGGCCGAGACCCCCTGGCTTGAGGTGAACTCGCCGATCATCCGTGATATGGCCCGCGCGGCCGCGGGGGGGCGGAGCGATGCATACCGCGCGGCTGTCGAGATCGAGCGTTTTGTGTTCGCGCGGATTCAGGACAAAGGCCTTGATCTTGGTTTTGCCACGGCGGCCGAGACCGCCCGCCAGCTTTCCGGCGACTGCACCGAACACGCCGTACTGACCGCCGCCCTGGCCAGGGCGGCGGGCATGCCCTCAAGGGCGGTTGTGGGGCTCTCCTACGGAGGGCCCATGCCGGGCGATACGGATCCCCGGTTCTATTACCACATGTGGACCGAGGTATGGGTGGGCGAGTGGCTCCCGCTGGATGCGGCGCTCGGTGCGCATAATGTGACAAATCTGGCGATTGCCCGCAGCGGGCTCTCCGGCCACGAATCGATCTTCGACCTCACCAACGCGACCCTGGCGCTGATGGGCAGGGTGGATATCGAAGTGTTGGACTACCGGTGAGCTATGCGTGGTCGCGATTGATGGATGAGGTTATCGCTTATAGAACTCCCCGCCGTAATGGACGAATTCGTCGCACATGGCCCTGATCTTTTCCTCCGTATGCCCTACGGCCTTCGGTGAAGCATACCACTGGGCGATGAAGCCGCCGTTGAAACGCCCGAAATTGTCGATCAGTGCGCGTGCATATGCACGTATATCCTCCAGGGCGCCCCGGGACATCGTCTGCTGGATATCAACCGGACACCAGAAGCACAGCCGTCCTCCGAAACGCTCCGCCAGCATTTCCATCCCCATGTTCTCCTGCTGGTCCATCTGTATGACATCGAGTTCGGCATCGATGAAACCGTCCAGCAACCCGGCGATATGCCCGCACGAGTGCAGGAAGTTCAGCAGGCCGCGCTTGTGCGCGTGGCGATAGATGCGCCTGTAGGCCGGAACCCAGAACTCATTGAAGATCCGCGGGCTGACCATGGGGCGGTCCTGCAGCCCCCAGTCATCGCAGGACAGGATCCCATCGGCGCCCAGTTCGGCGAAATTGTCGATCGCATCGATGGCGATATCGGCGAGCCTGTCGAGCAGGCGGCGCAGTTGCTCCGGGTGTTCGTAAGGGTCCGTCCAGGCCGCCTGGTGGCCGCGCAGGTACTCAAGACGGTGGATGAGACTCAGAGGAACGCCCGCCAGCACGAATTTATCTTCGGTGTTGTTCCCCACCTTCTCGCGGGCGCCTTCATAGCGCGCCGGATTCGCGTAGTCGGGCCAGCGAAAGTCCTCCAGCATGGCGTAGTCGCCCAGCGGATGTTCGGTCACCTGCCCCATCGTGACGTCGTCTTCAAGCCTGGTCCATATCGACCCGAATTCGTCTTCCCACTGTGTCGCGGTCCTGACGCGCGGACGCCAGTTTGGATCCTCTCCCGGTCCGATGGTCAGCAGGTCGGTCGGGTATCCATCGGGCATCCTCCCCAGTGGCACACGGTCCGGTCCCCCGAACCGGACGGCTTTTTTTACGCGCTGTTTTGATGTCATCGAATGGCATTCTCCATGCGTTAATTACTGTCGCTGCTTTATCCCGCATATTTCATAAAACAAAGACAAACCGAGAACGCGTGAAAAAGCGGATTATGAGACATCCGGGGTGGTGTCAAAAAACCCCGATTGTTCAAGAAGAGCTTGAGAAAGAATTGAGCGCCTACTCCAGTATTGTGAGCACACCGTAATCCGGAAAATCGATCCGGAGCACCTTTCGCTTGCCCGCATTGCTGACGCTGACGATGGTGCCTTTTCCGTATTTGTTATGCCTGATCTCCTTGCCGGGCTGCATACCGCCGTTTTCGGCTGCAGGGACGTCGGCGGGGACCTTTGCCGGGCGTCTTTTGGTTTTCGCTTTCTTCCCCCGCCTTTTCCAGGCTTTCGAGGCGGTCCCGTTTCCTTTCCAGCGTTTTGAAGGGCTCCGCCGCTGCCGGCCGCTGCCCCCGGACAAAGGCGTCAACGGGGCAGGCATATTTTGTTCCCACAAAACTCCCTCGTTGGGCAATTCCATCAGAAACGGCGATTCCCCCGTCACCTCGAGTTTTCCCCGTATCATGCGCTCGCATGCGTAGCTGAGGAACAACTGTTCCCGGGCCCTGGTCATGCCAACGTGGAACAGCCGCCGTTCCTCCTCCATGGCTTCGTCCTCATCCATGGTTCCCCTGTCTTCCAGGGCGCGCGGATGGGGCAGTATCCGGTCCTCGACCCCGGCCAAAAAAACAACGTCGAACTCCAGCCCTTTTGCCGAGTGGAGGGTGAGCAGGGAGACCGTGCCGGCGTCGGGTTTCCAGGCGTCCGCATCGCTGGCCAGTACGCTCTGTTCCATAAATCCCACCAGGCCGCCTTCGGGATTCTCTTGCTCGTACTGTTCGGCAAAGGCAAGGAAGTATTCCAGCAGTTCGCGGGTCTGTTTTTTTTCCTCCTGCTTGAACGCTGAAAGGTAATCGGTGGTATCGATCACCCGCTCCACCGCCCCTCTTACGTCCCCGGCGCCGGAGCAGGCGCGGGACAGTTCTTTCACCATCGACGCAAATTTTTCCACAGCTTTGCGTGCGCGTGTGGGAAGCCCGCTGATGCTCCCGGGGTCGAGTATGGCGTCATGCATCGTTTTGCCGGTCCCCTGCGCGATCTCCTGTATTCTCTGGATAGTTTTGGCGCCGATGCCTCGTGCCGGGACGTTGATGATCCGCCGCAGGGCGACCTCGTCCTTGGGGTTGACAACCAGATGCAGATAGGCGGCGATGTCTTTAACGGCCTTGCGTTCGAAAAAACCCGTGGTATCCACCACCTGGTAAGGGATTCCGTGCCTGGAGAACACGGCCTCGAATTCGCGGGACTGGTTTTTGGTCCTGTACAGCACGCCGATCCCGTTTTTTTCCGGGCCGTTATCCGTCAGTCCACGGATTTTTTCAGCAATCCATTCCGCTTCTGCAACGGCGTCGGGACACCCTGCAATCCGTACGGGATTTCCCTGTTGCGCCTCCGTATAGAGCCTTTTCTTATGCCTCAGTTTGTTGAAACCCACTGCATGGGAAGCAGCTCTGAGGATGTTGGCCGTCGAGCGGTAGTTGCGCTCGAGCTTTATCACGGTCGCCGCGGGATACTCCCTGTCGAAGTGCATGATGTTCTCCATCCTTGCCCCGCGCCATGTATAAATCATCTGATCGGGGTCGCCAACGGCGGTAATATTGCGGTGTTTTCCCTGCAGGGCCCGGGCAATGACGTGCTGAGCCTGGTTCGTATCCTGGTATTCGTCCACGAGCAGGTATTGATAAAGCTGCTGATAATGGGCGAGAACGCGGGGGTGTTGATCGAAGAGGCGGACTGTTTGAACCAGCAGGTCGTCAAAATCAAGCGCATTGTTGGCGGCGAGTTCGGACTCGTATTGTTCGTAAATCCTCACCGCCTGCCCGTCCCACTTGCTTACGGCCCTTCGTGCTGCATCTGCGGGCGATTCAAGCCTGTCTTTATGGGCACTGATACTGTCGAGTATCTCGCCGGGTTTGTAGTAGTCGGGGTCGAGATTAAGGGCCTTGCACCTGCGTTTCACCACGCGCAGTGAATCGCTCCTGTCGTAGATCGTGAAGGAGTTTTCGCGGCCCATATGGTGGATCTGTCGCCGGAGCAGCATGGCGCAGAAGGCATGGAATGTTTTTATGGTCACCCCGCGCCCCACCATTTTCTCCACCCTTTGCTCCATTTCGGAGGCGGCTCTGTTGGTAAAGGTTATTCCGAGTATCCGGGAGGGGGGCACGGCGTTTTCGATCAGGTAGGCGATTCTGTGCGTGATGACCCGTGTTTTTCCGCTGCCTGCCCCCGCCACGACCAGCAGGGGACCGTCTCCGAACGTGACGGCGCGGAGCTGGCTCTCATTGAGACCGGCGGTGACGACTTGATCTGGTGTTGCGGGCATTGTATTGCATCCGGGAGATTTTAGTGAGATCGGAACACTGCGGAGAGGAAAAGTCCATGATACAGCATCGGGCCCCGGCGATCAAGTCATCCGCCCGAAGCCCGGCCGGCATTGGCCTTACCCGGGCGAACTTTGATATACTTCTATTGTCTGATATCGGAAGTTTCTGCTTTCTAAAGGAGGTTTTTATGGCAGTTGGCGTTAACAGCGACAGGGACATTGTACGCGGTCTGGCCGGGGAGCTGGCCGAGATCGCCTCCCGGCCGTGCCAGCGGGAGAAGATCGAAGGCTGGAAAAAGATCAACAGCCTCGGTACGCACCGCCCCATGCTCTGGATCACGGAGATCCCATGGGGCGAGCTGGAGGGTAAGGTGGAGGAGATTACCCCGGTTTGCAAAGACGAGCAACTCCGTGCGCTGGAGAGGGAACTGCGCCGGAAATTGTTCACCGCACGGCGCCTCTCCTGCGATGAGGTCGTCAGCCGCGTCTTTTATGTTCCCAGGGTCATTGCCGGTATGGATCGGGATTTTGGTGTTGAGGGACGTGAAGACGTTATCAATCAACCCGGCGGAACACACATCCGATCGCATCACTACCGGCCGGTGATTTCGGAGCCGGAAGATATCGAAAAAATAAAGATGCCCCGGCTCGCTTACGACCGCCGGCGGACGCTCGAACGCAGGGCTGTTATCGAAGACCTGCTGGGCGACCTGCTCGATGTCGAGATCAGCGGCCCGCGCGTCCACTGGTTCAATGGGTGGGATCTGCTCGTGCGATGGACGGGAGTGACCGAAGCGCTCACGGACATGGCCCTGCGCCCGGAGTTCATCCATGCCCTCATGAGGAGGCTGACCGATGCATTCCTCTCCCGCATGGATCAGCTCCAGGAGCTTGACCTGCTCGACCATCCCCACCCGCAGGACCGTATCGGCTCCGGAGGGGCGGGGTATACCGATGAACTTCCGCAACCGGACCATGATCCCGACCATATCCGCACCATCGACCAGTGGGGCGGTGCAACCGCCCAGATATTCAGTGAGGTCTCGCCAGCGATGCACGAGGAGTTCGCGCTGAAATATGAGAAGGAAATCATGCAGCGCTGTGGGCTGAACTATTACGGCTGTTGCGAGCCGCTGCACGCTAAAATGCATATTCTGGCCGGAGCGTCCCGCCTGCGGAAGATAAGCATCAGTCCGTGGTGTGACGTTGAGAAGGCCGTCGAAAATGCCGAAGCCACGTACGTGTTCAGCCATAAACCGTCTCCGGCTGTTCTGGCGGAGGACAGCTTCAATCCTCAGCGCGCCGAGCGGGATATACGCCGGCGCATCGCACGCTCCGGCGGCATGCCCTGCGAGTTTGTGATGAAAGACATCAGCACGGTACGCGGCGATGTGGATCGCCTGATAGCATGGTGCGAGATGGCTTATCGTATTGTTCGGGAAGGGGAGTGAGTCATGGACCGAAGAACCGGATCGGAACCCGAAACCGGCGCCGGGCGAACGATGCCGGAAAGCAGCATCGCCCTGCTGGGTTTGAAACACAGCGGGAAAAGCTCCGTCGCCGTCCGTCTGGCGGAAAGGCTGGACCTGCCCTGTGTGGATACCGACCGGTTGCTGTCCATCGAATCCGGCTGTGCCGGGGCGAGGGATGCATATAAGACGCTGGGGAGGGAAGGTTTCAGGAAGATGGAGTACAGGGTGTGCGGGCGGCTCGCCCGCCGTGCTGCCAGGGAACTTGTGGTGATTGCTACCGGTGGCGGGATTGCAGACAACGAAAAGGCTCTCGATGTGCTCAGCCCTTCCGTCTGTTTTGTCTACCTGCGTGAGTCGGAATCGGTGCTTTACGAGCGTTTTATGGGGGGCGGACGCCCCGCCTTCCTGCCGGAGGACAACACAAGGGAAGCATGGGCGCGCATCTACATGAGGCGTGACAAATGTTACCTTCGCCGGGCGTTCGCTGTCATCGATTGCCGCGGGCGCTCGATCCGGCAAATTACGGAGGAAGCCATCGGGTTACTTGTGCCCGACGGGCGCTTTGGTTTATAGTTTTGCTGCATTAGTAATGCCCGGCCTGCGGTTCCGGAGAGTGTGCTCCCGGGGCTGCACCGATTCTATGTGGAGGGCGGTTATGGGTGGAAATACTTTTGGAGAAGCGTTTTGCGTAACAACGTTCGGCGAGAGCCACGGTGGCGCCGTGGGTGCGGTGATCGACGGCGCATCTCCCGGAGTGGACGTATCCGTTGAGGATATCCAGGCGCAGCTCGACAGGCGGAAGCCGGGCCGGGGCGGGGTGAGCAGTACGCGGCGCGAACCGGATAAGGTCAATATATTGTCCGGGGTTTTCGGGGGCAAGACAACCGGTACGCCCATCCTGCTGATTCTTTACAATAAGGATGCCGATCCCGGGGCCTACGAGGAAATTCGTTCGCTATTCCGCCCCGGTCACGCCGATTACAGCTACAGGAAAAAATACGGGATCCGCGATTGGCGAGGCGGCGGACGCTCCAGCGGACGTGAAACGGCTGCGAGAGTTGCCGCCGGCGCCGTGGCCCGTCGCTGCCTGCAACAGCGCGGCATTTCGGTGCTGGCCTACACCCGTGCGGCCGCGGGCATATGGTGCGGGCATGTCAAACCGGAAGAGATCGAAAATAACGCGCTCAGGGCGCCCGATGCGGATGCAGCAGAGAAGATGGCGCAAAAGATACATGAACTTCAGCAGCGGGGCGACAGTGCGGGGGGGATCGTCGAATGCCGCATCCACGGCGTTCCGCCCGGCCTGGGCGAGCCGGTCTTCGACAAACTCGACGCCCGCCTTGCCGGGGCCATATTCAGCATCGGTGCGGTCAAAGGCGTGGAATTCGGCGCCGGCTTCCGTTCGGCCGACATGACCGGCAGCGAGCATAACGACCGGATGGGTGAGGGCGAACGGTTCCTGTCAAATAACGCGGGCGGCATACTCGGCGGCATCTCCACCGGCGCCGATATCGTGTTCCGGGCGGCGGTGAAACCCACTCCCAGCATTTCTTCGCCCCAGCAGACGGTTGATACCGACGGCCAGGACGCTACCATTCGGATCCGGGGCCGCCATGACGCATGCATCTGCCCACGGATCGTGCCGGTTGTGGAGGCGATGTCGTGCCTTGTGCTTGAGGATCACTTCAAACGGCATGCAGCGCTTACGGCCTGAGACGGACCGGCCCGAAAACCCGCTCGTCGTGTGGACGCTTTCAAACGTCCCGGGATAGGCGCGCTTATTTCACGCGTTCTCCGTGGTGCACTGATGTGGCAGAAGAGCAAACGCCACCTGCCTGTGCGTGGGCACCTGTCTGCGTCGCGGAAGCGACAGGCAGGCGCAGACAGGTTGTCTTTGTGTACGCGATGCGCGGCAATCCCCGGACTCCGCAGCCTCTGAAGGCAAATCTTCAGTAAACCACGGAGTTTCCACACCGTGACGGGGTGCCGTTTTGGATCATTGCTTTGGCGCGCGGGCTCCCGGGTTGTGAGGTATGCCGGGTCGCTGTGTTACGTACCACCTTCTCGTGGTCCGGCCGCGGCAGCCAGCAAACCATCCGCCCGCTCAACCGCTTCATCATGACCGACCCCTGCCTCCACAAATGCATGGATGACCCGTCGGCGCACTTCATCCGGGTCAAGTGGCGGGATGTTTTCGGTATACCCTTCTGATTCCAGATAAGCGGCGAGTTCGTCGGCTTTCTTGCTGAGAAATCCGGAGACCGCCCCCCGGGAAAGTTGTTTTATCAATGCCTCGCCATCCCCATCGACCTCCTCAGCCAGTGATGCGACTCTGTCCAGGAAAATATCACTGACAGCCCCGGACTCCTCCAGAACCTGCCTGTCCACCAGATCGCCGCGTCCGATCATCCATGCCCGGACAAAAGCTTCCAGCGCCGCACCGTTTTGCGATATTTCACGGATCCGTCCGGTGTCTTCAGAAATTAATTGTTCCTGGCCGCTCTCAATCATTGCCCTGAGCTGACCCCAGCGCTCAACCTGCAGCCGCAGCAATCTGCAGATCAATTCCGGGCTGTGGACTATGTACCAAATATGGGCCGCGCCCGCCCCCAGCCGGGGATTCAACACAGGCACTCCAACCATCTCGCCATAACTTTGATGGTCGCAACCCTCAGGGGCGGTGGGGGGTTCCAAATCATCTGTAAATGGTTCGATGTGCTTCCAGTCAATATCTTTGGCCCGGTTGCTTTCAAACTCCAGCTCCTTCACCCGATACTCAATATCCGCAACCCTGTCAAGGGCGGTTTTCCACCGCCCGACTTCATCACTCTGAGCGGTCAGGTAGAAAATCTGCCGGCCGCGTTTTGCAAGTTCTATTGCAGCCCCGATGACCGCCCCCGACCTGGCATCGTCCGTATTGGCCAGCGTTTCATCAAAAACAAGCGGTAATTGTATTGCACTTTCCTGGGTCTCGACAAAGGCCATCCGGACCGCCAGCAGCAATTGCACGCGGGTCGCACTGGAAAGCTCGTCTAAAGCAAACCAACCATCTTTTACGGTATCGTAAGCGCGGAAATCGACGGTCCCGCCCTCTCCCAGACTCAGTTTGTAACGCCCGCGGGTGATCGCAACCAGGAGATCTTCCGCGCGCTTAAAAACCTCCGGACGACCGGCCCGGCCGCCGCTGTTGCGCAGGTATTCGCCCAGATGGAAGCCGACAACTTTCCGGCAATCATCGTCATACCTGGCGTTCAGCTCATCCAACGCCCTTTCCTTTTCCGCCATTGCAAGTTCCAGCGTAGCGTTTTTCCCGGCTTCGTTGATTCGGGTGTTGATCTCGCTGATTTTCTGCTGCAAACCTTCTTTCTCGTTGGCTCTCTGGTTCAACTCATCAGCTTCTGATTTAAGCTCTCCCGGCGGGAGCTCTTTATAGCCCGGGATCATGTCTTCGGCATCGTTCGCTTTTTGCTCCGCACTCCCGGATAAAGCGGCCTTAACCCTTTCCTCATCCTTCAATTCCTGGTAGTTGTCGAACAGATCGCAGAGGCGTTTTGCTCCGGTCTCGTCGTCATCCTGGAGGTTGAGCCGGGAGAAAATCTCGGAACGTTCCTCCTGCAAATGCCCGATAGCAGCGTCGGCATCCGCTACGATCTTCTTCTTCTCTTCCATTTCCCGCGAACTGTCCTCGAAAAGGCGCTGCCGCTGTTTCAAGCCGTCAACGTTCCCCAGGGCATCCGGGTAATCTGCGGGCGCATCATACCCAAAAGGATTCAGAACGCCGGCAATATTGGCCAGCAATGCATTTCTTTCACATTCAACAACCTCCCCACCCGCTTGCAATCGCTTCAGCTCCCCGTCTTCTTCCTGCCACTGAGATACTTTTTCTGAGAATCGCACCAGCGAAACGGGGTCATCACCGGGGGCCATGCCGAATGCCGCGGCCATTTGCCTCCTTTGATCCTCCAAATCCTCGATTGCTGCACGCACATCGTCCAGCTTCTGCTGGTTTCCTTTCCAGGCGTCACTGCGTACCTTCCGTTCCTGCTCGACACAATATTGTTGATAAAGCTCCAGAACGCGATCGCACACGTCTTCACGTTCCCAGCTCGCAGGCGGTTCAAGATCGAGCCGTGTGAACCTGCGCTGTCGTTCCTGCCGTATCCGGCTCTCGTGCGAGAGCATGTTCTTCATCATCCGGTGCAGTAAGGCGCCGGCGACCGAAGCAACGAGCACAACAATGCCTATGAACCCCGCCCCGCTCGTCAAAAGACCTGCCGTCATCGTCAGCAACGCCGCGGCCGCTATGATGACCAGAGACCGGCAGATCGGGCGCTTCGGCGCGACCGTATCCGGACGTGCGTTCAGCCAATCGACCAGGATCTCCGCACCGCTGATCAAATCCTGTGTTTGCCTATCGTCGTTATCGTCCGGCTCCAGAACCGATTTCAACCTTTCCAGCGCTTCACGTTCGGCAACGCATTTCAGATACCTTTGTGCAAAATCATGGAATCCTTGCCATTTCTTCACTGAAATGCCGCGCAGCTCTTCTTCCTGCGGCGTAACGTCGAGCCGGCTATGAATCTCATCACGTTTTTTCTTCCGTTCTGCGCACTGCTGTTTGTTGTCCTTCAGTTCGCGATCGGCTTCCTGGAGCTGTTCGAGCAATTTATCGAGCCGGGAGAGGGTTTCAACCGTTGCACCATCCCCGCTCAATCGCGTTTGCTTTTGCCTGTTGCGTGCCTTTTCCAGCATCCCGAGGGCGTTTTTTTTCTTCTCGCGCTGTTTCAGCATCTCGCTGTTCGATGCCTGCAGTTTTTGATACTCATCCCCCTCCACCCGTTTCATCACGTCCGGATACGCATCAAGTTTTGCCCGGACGGCATCGAGTTCGGCCCTGGCCTCCAGAAAATCGATGGCCTTGTTGAGGTACTCCAGCCGTTGTGCAGCAGACCTGGCAATTTCGAGTTTTTTACAAAAAGACGGAAGCTCCGCTTTTTCTTCCTGCACCTCCTCCACCTTTTTTTCGGCATGTTTCAGTTTTTCGAGCGAAACTTTCACATTTTTCGTTTCTTTAATCGACGCTTTACGGGCATCTTTTTTGAAGCCCAGTTCATCCATTGCCTTCCGCAGGTCGTATCCGCCGGCGGTTTCGCGCTGAACGGCCTCCGCAAAACCGCGTCCGCGCGTATCGGCCTGCAGCATCTCATGCAATGAGAGCAGATAACGGTCACTCATCTCCACGGCGGGGATCAGTGGTTCCGTCACAGGCTCGCCTTCCCGGGTGTAAGAGTACCGGGTCCCCTCGACCTCGGCACGCCAGGGCTCGCCTGCGAGCACAAAATCCGCCAGCAAATTCATGGTCCTTTCATTATCCTCCGGCCACAGCAACGTGAAAATTGCTCGAGAGAACGTGGTTTTCCCGGAAGCATTCGGGCCATAGATAATATTTACGCCATCGCAGAGGTTGTCAACGGCAAAACCCCCGTCCCGGAACCCCGGCGCCTTTTCGATTTTCACCGCACGCATCTTCAGTGACTTCTTGCTCATACCTGCGCCTCCTTCTGCTTGATCAAGGTATCGAGCAAGAGGTAGGCGGTGTTTTCCAGGTAGCGCTTTGCCCGGGCGGCAACAGGTGGTTGGACGACGCCATCGGCATGGTGCAGGTCCACGTAGGTGCTCGAGCGGTATATGCTCTGTAAATCTTCGGTCACTTCATCAATGAGCGACGGCGGATATTTCCCGGAATGGATATCCTTCAAAAGCCTGGCCAGGCTGCCAACCGGTCCCTGCTCACGAGCCAGCCGTTCGATATCGAGAACAGGCTTTGTCATGTGTTCGACACGATGCAGTTTTACCTCCGCTCCGCCGAAACTTTGCGAAAAATCTCCCAGCCAATCGGGACGCATAACCAGTTCAGAATGTGCACCGCAGCGCCCGGTCAAAGTCAGGCGAAGCAGCACGAGGTCCAGCACTTTATCATCCAGAGCTTCCGTTTCAACATATTTTTCCACGGCTGCATAAACGCATCGGTAAGCGCCCTTAACGTCGCCGGCCTCGCGCATGTCCACATCCAGGTCATCGTAGCGCAAAGCGGCCACGGGCATCATGCGGTATTGAACATTTCGTGAGCGATCGATCTCAATCACGGCAGGCCCATGCGCTCCCGTTTCGCCGGGATCCAGCGGCTGGGGCGAGCCAGGATACAACACCATCTGGCGGGCTTGCTCCCGTATTTGCCGCCCATGTATATGCCCCAGGACCCAGAGAATATGTGGAGTTCCGTGCAATTCCGCCGTATCCACGGGCGCATAATTGCTCTCAAGGCCGCCCAATTCCGCATGGACTATGCCGATGGGCACGTGGTCGTTATGCGGTTTGTCGAGGTTGTATTTTTTGAGGGGCGAGCCGGGATAATGCCGGCCGGGAAACGACCAGCCGTCGAGTGAGAGGATCCCGGAATCGGTTTCGAGAACAAACCGCTCCCACTGCCCGTCGACGCCCAGGAGGTGGATATTGTCAAGGCCGCAATCGCTGATGAGTCGCGGCAGCGTTTCGGCGTCATGGTTGCCGCAGACGGCAAACAGCGGAATGCCCGCGCCGTCAAGCAACTTTGCGCCTTCCATAAAAGCTCCGAAAGCTTCGACATACCGATCTTCCACATCGATAATATCACCGGAAACCATCACGGCATCGACCGCAGCATCCACGGATTTTGATGCAAGATTTTTCCAGACACGGCGCGGAGAAAACTGCTCCGGTGGATAGCCTTCCGGTATCCTGGCCGGCGCCCTGCCGAGATGAAGGTCTCCTGTGCATACGAATTTCATAATTGTTCGCAATGGGTTGGGGGGAATCGCGCTTCGCCCATTCGTTCTCTCTCATTCAGCATGTTTTTGCTGTTATGTCGGAGCTTTCCGATTATCGTACCCGCCCGTTATCGGCTTTGTCAAACGCGGCACAGGGATCTCCCGGGTCCGATGAATTTCATCCGGCGCCGTGGAGTCTCTTGCCCACTTTTTTACCCCAATTAAAATTTTAAGAAGAAAACATACAGAGCTGCAAGCAGGCCCGCGAGGATCAGAAACATCCCGCCGATGGAGTAAACGTCCGCAACCAGTCCCAGCACCGGCGCCAGCACGACCACCGCCAGGGACCGCAGCTGGGATTCGACGGACAGCATCGTTGCGCGCTGGGCGGGCTCGACGCTTTCGGTGAGATAGTCCAGCAGCATCGGCCGCCTCAGATTTTTCGAAACGAAAAGCAACGTAAAGAGCATAAAGACAATCGGAAGGCTCTCTGCGGCAAATAGTCCTGTCCCGCAAAAGAGCGCCACGTTGGACAGGAAGAGGACATTCAGTGCCTTTTCCGGCTTCTTAAAAAGCTCCTCCACCTTGTAAGCCTTCTGAGCGCTCACAGCGCTTAAAAGGTAGATGAGCAGATAAAAGGCGCTGATCAAAACAGTGCCGCTCCTTCCATCCGCTCCGATCCGCGTCCCCGGAGCCGCGGCGGCCAGAACAAAGGATTGGAGCAAAGGCTGTATGTAATCTTTACCGGCCTTGAAAGCGCCATCGTAGATGGCGGAATTGACAAGCGCAAGGCGGAGGTTTTTCACTTTTCTCAGCGCTGTCAGGCTTTGGGCCAGGTGCTTGCGGAGCCGTTCCCACAGCCGGCCCCGTCTGTTCACCGAAGCTTCGTGCGACGAAGAGGGATAGGTCAGCACAAGCCCGAATGCAAGCAAGTAGGGAATGATGGAAAACAGGAAGCCGGCGTGGTAATTTTCCCGCCACAGTACGATCCCGCCTGCGCCGAGGGCCGACAGTGCCAGGCCCACCTGCGAGAGGGCCCGTGTAAATCCATAAACCCGCGTCCTGAGATGCCCCTTCCCCGTGTCGTCGAGGTAATCAAAAATGATGGCC
Organism: Candidatus Brocadiaceae bacterium; assembly: GCA_003551565.1. Taxonomy (GTDB): domain Bacteria; phylum Planctomycetota; class Brocadiia; order SM23-32; family SM23-32; genus PUMZ01. The sequence continues at coordinate 24,686 of PUMZ01000378.1, forward strand.
TTGTGCGTGCCCAGACGCAACGCATCGCCGAGGCCGAAGAGAAGACTGGCCGGGATGAGCAGCCAGAAGGCATGGGCGACGTAATACATTGCAAAAGACAGGCTGTACAGGGCAAAACACAGCAACATCGTTTTTTTCCGTCCCCAAAGATCGGCCACCACTCCGGTGGGGATCTCAAAAACATACGCGCTCAGCTCGCGCACGGAGAGGATGAGGCCGATCTGGAAGTAGCTCAATCCTATCGAGAGGAGGTAAAGGTAGAAGAACGGCTCGAAAAGCTTGAGGTTTTTCAGGAAACCGTAGAGGCCGAATTTAACGATGTTGCGATCAATCACCTGGGTCATGAAGGTAATTTACCGGCAGGCGGATAGTTCTGTCAACCCCCGGCGCAATCATCGGTGCGGCGCCTGCCTTCTTTGGATCGGCGCCGCAGGAGGATTGTGGAGAAATCGGGGTCAGCGGCCCGGTCTTTATCGCGGAGGGCCATACGGACTGGTTTGATAATGATTTATAAGACGTCGTTCCAGGTTATGGATCAGTTCCGGGTTTTCTGATTCCATTTTTTCATAGACATTGTTTTGTTCATGCGGGTCGTGCTGCAAATCATAAAGTTCCGCAAAGCTCCCCTCATTCAGTATCAACTTGTAACGTCCGGTACGTGCAGAGCGGCTGCCGCCGAATTCAGACACGGCTTCTTCCCGATGTCCGGCATCAGGACGTTCCAGCGTTTTTCTGAAAGAACGGGCATCGGCAGCCGGCCGGGGCGGCAGTCCGGCAACATCGCAAATCGTGGCGTTCAGGTCGATGAGTTCGACGAGTGCATCGGAAATCTTGCCTTGCGGCACCCCCGGCCCGGCGGCCAGCAGCGGGATATGGGCGGATGGCTCATAAAGGTATTTTTTTGCAAAACGTCCAAGGTCACCAAGCATCTCACCGTGATCGGCCGAAAAGAATATGTAGGTGTTCGCCAGCCGCTTTTCACGTTCCAGCTTATCAAGAATTCGCCCGATCCAGTGGTCGATCAGCTCGATATAAGCGCAATACATCCTCCGGCACTGCTGAATAAAGTCAGGATTGAGTTTCTGATCCTCCCTGTCGGGTCTGGGATCCCATTCGGGTACCGGTACAGCCGGCGGCATGGTCCGACCTTCATACCGGTCGGCAAACTCTTGCGGCGGATCGTGCGGGACATGGGGGCCCGAAAAGGTCACGAAAAGATGCCAGGGATAATCTTCCCCCACATTGTCCAGCCACTCCAGCGCCTTCATGCCCTGAAAACTGTCGAGAAAGGTTGCGGCCGGAAGCGGCGTCGGGGTCACCCACTTGTCCGGCTCGTTCCAGTTGTTGACGGCATGCCGGCGGTATTCCTCCCACAGGCCCTGTTTTTTCAGCCAGAATCCATAGGGGCCATGGGGATGGGAGTGATGTAATGAATGGACTTTCCCCTCGATTTCGACCGGGTGTGTAAAGCCCCACTGGTACAGGCACGGCCGATCACCTCTGCGACCGTTGAATTCATCGGGTTTGGCCAGATCCAGCTTGCCGACTGCCCCTACCCGGTAACCGGCATCCCGCAGGCGTTGATAATATGTCGTCTGTCCCGGGAGCAGATAAGAGGAATTGTCGACTGCCCCTATCCTCTGCGGATGCATCCCGGTCGCCAGCCCTATGCGCGCCGGAGCGCACAGCGGTGAGTTGGAGTAGCAGTAACGGAACCGCACGCCGCGTTCGGCTATCCGGTCAATATTGGGTGTGTTGACAAAATCGGCGCCGGCGCAGCCCATGTAATCGAAACGGAACTGATCGGTATTGATAAAAAGGATGTTTGGCCTGTTTTTCATGGATTCCACCACATCGAACATTATGTGTTTTTATTTCATTGTGCCGGTCAGCCCCGCAACTACGAAAAAAAACACCGGCTGCGATCTCCGCACCGACAAACTCCACGTTTAAAAAGGGACAGCCTCCGTGTCATCGACCTTGTAACCGAACCTGGACCTCAACATTTCCGGTTTTTCAAACGGATCCCCCCGTTGCCGGAGCATTTTTTGCAGAGACATCTCCAGTTTTCCCTGGACATTATCGCAGGCGGATTTATTCACGAGATTGATTGTTTGAAAGGTGTCCCTGAAGTTGTCGAAAAGCATCCATGGGCCGTTCAGGTCCCTGACAAATGTGTAGCGCTCCGTGCGTATTCCGCGGTACGGACGCCCGCCCCGTTCCGTCCTCCAATCCGCAAAGGGATGATAACTTGCAATGAGAACTCCCGTTCTCTCCGGTTTTCTTTCCCCGGAAATGACGGGAGTATAATCAACGCCCTCTACGGTCGCGGGTATCTCGCATCCGCACATGCTGAGCAGCGTCGGCATGATATCCGGTGTTCCTATCGGTGTCTTTATCGTTCGGGATCGGGGGCCGTATTGTTCGGGGTAGCGGAGCAAAAAAGGAACCCGGATTGATTCGTCGTAGGGACATTGCTTTCGCACGCCCATATGTTGCCCGGAGCCCTGCCATTGTGATTCCACCATATCGCCATGGTCGGAGGTGAAAACCAGAATTGTGTTATTTTTGATGCCTTTCTTCTCCAGGATACAATCGATCGTTTCTACGCACGAATCGAGTGCTGTAATATGCGCATAATATCCCTGTAACTGCCGTCTGGCAAGTTCAACGCGGTGGGGGGCGACATTGCTCCTGATAACCAGTTCCCCGGGGTTGTAAAGCGCCTTGAACTCTTCAGGGGCTGTTCCATACGGATCATGGGGCGGGCCGAACGAAAGAAAAAGGGCAAACGGATGGGAAGCGTTCTGGTCCTCCAGATACGATACTGCAGCTCTCGTCTGGGCGAAGGCATCGTATCCGTCCCATTTCTTCTTTCCGGGATCGTTCCCACTGTAGTAGGTTGAATCCCAATAATTATGCGTGCATTCCTGGACGTTCCAGTCATCGAATCCCTGCCTTCTTTCCGGCGGGATGTGCGCGGTCCGGCCGTGGCCATCCAGATGCCATTTTCCGATGTAAGCGGTTTGATAGCCGGATTTTTTTAACACCTGCGCGAGGGAACAACCGTTGTCCGGCAAACACAGGTCATTCATGAACAGACCATGCGTTAACGGATACTGGCCGGTGAACAGGCTTGCCCGGTAGGGGGTGCAAACAGGGCAGGTGGATATTGCGTGGGTGAAGACAAGGCTTTCCTGCGACAACCTGTCAAGACAGGGGCTTTTTACGTTTGGATCGCCGGCATATCCGGTTGCCTGCGCCCGCATCTGATCTGCAAAGATAAACACTATATTCGGTGCCGGCGCCATACCGCTCTCCCCATCTTCATGGTGTTTTTGCCATTTTTTTGTCTTCCTTCTCTTCTCCGAAAGGAATCTGTGGCTCAGTTCTTTTTGATGTTGAGTGAAGCCGGGAACCTGATTGTTGAAGAGCACCTTCTCAGGAAGAAAAAGCGCCTTGCGTTAGTTCCCGCACTCCGCATTCGCCACTATTCCTCCAGATCCAGCCATTTGATCTGGTCGGGAGTCAGTTCGATATCCAGCGCATTAAAGCATGAAAGTGTCTCAAAAACGGACTTTGGTCCGATGAGGGGGAAGGTGGGGAAGGGCTGACAGAGGACATAAGCGAGCGCAATATTGATCGTTTCCACCTCCATCTCGGAGGCAAGGCGCCGCGCACGTTCCAGCCTTTGAAAATTGTCATCGCTGTACCAGCATCGCACCATATCTTTATTGCCGGTATTCCCGGGATCGCCCACGGCATAAAAGCCCTGGGCCTGGCTGGACCACGGCATCAGAGGCATCTGGTTATCTTCCAGCCATCTGCGCCATTCGTTGCTGCTGGAAGCCATACATCCTTTCCATGGCGGCTGAAGCATGCGGGCGAGGCTGAAGTTATTGCTTATTGCGGAAAACCCCTTGAGGCCGTTCGAGCTTGCATACCTGTTGAGCTCTTCGATTCGATCGATGCTCCAGTTCGAACCGCCGAAGGCATGGATTCGCCCGGCGTCATAATGTTCGTTGAGGACGTCGGCAAATTCGTCCACGGGCACATCCGGGTTGTCACGGTGCAGCATATAAATATCGATGTAATCGGTTTGCAACCTTTCAAGGCTTTCCATGAGCTGATCGGTCAGAGATTGAGGATTACAATGCGGCGTATGGGCGCCTTTGTCCAGCAATACAACGTTGTCGCGCAGTTTCCGCATCCGAATCCAGCGCCCGAGCTCTCGTTCGCACGCGCCGCCGCCATAGATGAAGGCACTGTCGAAACAATTACCGCCCCGCTCGTAATAATCATCGAACATCGCATTGGCAAAGTTCTGTCCGAAAACCTTATCCACTCCCATCACAAGCCGGGATATTTTCTTATCAATCCCTTCTATTTCCCCATACAGCATGCCGGCGTCCCTGCGGGGTGCCGGAGGCGTGCCGGTGGCCGGCGGAATCTCGCCTTCAGGTCGCTCGCTGTTGTAAAGGAATCCGAACGAATCACGCCAGGCATCGAGCGTTTTCATGTTGCCGAGCGTATCGTCCCAGCTCATGGCGGGAGAGGGCGCCTGGCGCCTCTCAACGTTTTCGGCGAGGGTGTCGGCCTCAATGCCGTATAACGGCCTGTCGGGTTGCACAGTTATTTCTTCTTCCTTCCCCCCCTTATGAAGCAGAATCGCGGACGATTCGCCTTCAATGCCCGGCGTCCACGGCAGGGGGACCACGATATCCCCTTCCGTGCCATATATCCGGCAGATATTATCCTGGTTTACGCCGATTCCGCAGGATACCTGGGCGATGACGTCATTGGGAAAGTGCAGCACCGCCGCCGCATAATCGTCCACACCCGTTTCACAGAGGTGCCCCGTTCCTTTCACATCCACCGGATCGAGAAAGGCTTTCCCTGCCGCAGATCCGGCTATAAGACGAGCCATGGAGACAGGATAACATCCCACGTCAAGTATGCCTCCTCCTCCGAGCTCGTTGTTATACAATCTGCTGTCGGGATTAAATCCGGCATGGAAGCTGAACGAAGCCTGTATAACTTTCACCTCGCCAATGGCCCCTTCGCCTATCAATTCAACGGTTTTTGCCGTTTGGGGATGGCAGCGGTACATGAAAGCTTCCATCAGAGACACATCATTCTCCTTCGCGGCTGCCACAACCCGCATGGCTTCGGGGTAGTTGATGGCAAGGGGTTTCTCGCACAGGATGTGTTTGCCGGCACGAGCGGATTGTATCGCCCACCGGGCGTGGAAAGGATGGGGCGTAGAAATATACACCGCATCCACTTCGGGATCACCGAGCAAATCTTCATAATTTCCGTAACTCCCCGGTATGTCGAATTCGCGGGCGAAATTCTCCGCTTTCTCCTTTGACCGGCTGCCGATTGCAATGACATCACAATGGTAGGACCCTTGCACTCCCAGAACAAATTTTTTCGCGATATTTCCCGCACCCAATATCCCCCACCGCAATTTCTCGCTCTTCATGGCGTTCCTCCGGTTTTCTGAAGCAAAGGTTTTTGTCATAGGAAAGATGGCGGCATCCCAATGAACATCTGCTTTTTGAATGCGACTGTTTTTAAAAAGGCAAAGCCAGAATGACTCGCCATGGTAATTTTAAGGGAATGCCTGCTTTTTGGCAAGCAATGATCGAAAAATGTGGACGATCCGTTTGCGTGGTGTCGTTGAACACCACGGGCAATAGATGTTGGAAGCAGGTTGTACCGGATTTCATGAGGCGTCCATAAACTCTGCTGCCCGCTGCTTCCATCGCTCAAGCTCCTCGTGATCGAGGCTGTAGTGGACATAATACCCCCGTTTTTCGTCCGAAACGATGCCGGCATCCCGTAATATTCTCAGGTGTTGTGAGACCGCCGCCGGTGTAATGTCCAGCCTGCGGGCCAGTGCGTTGACACAGAGCGGGCCGCTTTTCAGCGATTGTATAATCCGCACCCGCGTGTCCACGGACAGAACTTTGAATATTCTCGATAATTCCCGTACATTATCAGCCATGGATTTTCTCCTCACGGTCAGGTGCATAACGCTTTTTCAAGGAGGACCTTGAAAAAGTGTTAATACAAGGGACAAAAACAAAGGGCAAAAGAATTTATTTTTTGAGCACATATCAATTTGCTAACGATCTGAATATAAAGCACCTGCGCACATGCTATCGCAGCCCCGGGGGTGTTGTCAACTTTGATCACCTGGCATTTCACAAACCAGCGAGGGTGCGAGCACAGAAAATGCAACAATCAAGGCCGGGATTGTTCATGGAAACACCGGGATAAAGTAAAAAAGGGGTATTGCTTGTTCCTTCCAAATATTGCTATAATGTTAGACAATGTGAACGTTTCATGGAATCTTGAACAGTCAGGAGGCTGAATATGGTAACAGCATTTGTTCTCATCAATGCAAGGCGCGACATGATTGGTGAGACCGCAGAAGCCCTCGAAAATCTCGATGGGATGAGTGAAGTATACTCTATTGCCGGAAAATATGACCTTATTGCCATTATACGAGTTGAATCCAACGAAAAACTGGCGGAGCTTGTGACCGGTCATATGCTGAAAATGGAAGGGATTGAAAAAACCGAAACCATGATGGCTTTTAAAACTTACAGTCAATACGATCTGGAACGCATGTTTTCAATAGGACTGGACTGAATCGTGGCGGGGATTGGCTCTGCGGGAGGGCCTTGCGGTTGGAAGGTTGTGACTTCAAAGCAATCCGTGAAGATTCCGAAGTGCTATCCCGCTTATTTCTGCTCCACACGTGTGAAACACGGTATGCACAGGATGCGGCCGTCAAAATGTCTCACCCTGGATTCCATCACTGTTTCGCAGCAATCTTCGCATGCCATACTGTTGAGTATTCTGGCCGGATTGGGCGCCTGGAAGTGCGGTGGCTTGACTTCAAAAATGTTCCCCAGCGATGCTCCCATTAATTGTACGCGCATCTCCTCACGGATTTTTTGAATTCGCTCTTTCTGCCGTTTCGGCCCGGGGCCGCCGGAGGATTCCGCACCGATCTTCTTCATTTCGGCCCGTTCTTTTTCCAGAAAATGCGGCCGAACTGCCGCGCGCAAAGCGTCGCCGGAACGCCGATGGAAAAACGAAAAAGCGTTCTTCCCGAAGTCGCGATGTATCAGGTTGCCTTTTCCAAACGTGCAGCCTGTGAGAACCTGGATGGCATCCACTGCACACATGTCGGTCTCGGTCACGCAAACAACCGGATTCTCATCGGAATGCATCCCCAGTTTTCCCAGACATAACTCCGAAGCCCGCAGGCCGATCCACAGCCCCGGACAGGTGTGTCCGTGGAACTCCACAGCCTTTTTTATCTTCTCCTCATGAATATTGGCAGTCATCACCGGCTCCTTATTGAAAAGTTTTTAGGTTTCCGTAATACCTCAGTCTTCCGGCACGATCACGGGAAATCCCTCGCACTGCATTACCTTGACGTCCACTCCGTAAGCTTCTTTAATCATGGGCGCTCTTATCTGTTCGCAGGCGCCTTCGGCGTAGATCGCTCCGTCTTTCAGAAGGAGGAAGCGGTCGGCGAAACGCATCGCCAGATTCAGGTCGTGCATGGTCATAATTGCCCCGACTCTGTGGGTCGCTATGACGTCCTTGATTGTTTTCATGATATCGATCTGATTCTTGAGATCGAGGTTGCTGGTCGGCTCATCCAGCAGCATGACGGTGGGTTCCTGGACCAGAGCGCGGGCGATGCCGACTTTCTGGAGCTCTCCGCTGCTGATCCGGTCGGTATACCTTAAGGCGAGCTGTTGGAGTCCGAGTTTCCTGATCATTGCATCGACCAGTGCGAGGTCCTTATCGCCGATCCGCCATCCCATATGCGGCTTGCGCCCGAGCAGTATGGAATCGAAAGCGGTAAGGCGCGCCGGTTCCGGTTTCTGGGCGACATAGGCTATTTTGCGTGCTATGGCGCCGGCATCGAGTTTGATAACATCTTCGCCTTCCACCAGCACCGAACCCGATGCGGGGCGGAGTATTCCATTGATACACCGGAGCAGCGTCGTCTTGCCCGCACCGTTGGGACCCAGCACGGCGAGGAGTTCATGCCTGCGCAGAGAAAAATCTATGTCTCTGAAGACACAGTGACTTCCATAGCTTGCTGCGAGCGATTGGATTTCGAGGATCATCGACGGTACCCGCGGATTATCAACATGATAAATACCGGTGCGCCAAGGAATGCGGTCAGAATGGAAACCGGCAGAGAATGCGGCGACATGACCATGCGCGCGGCGGTATCGGAGGCAAGAAGCAGTGCTGCACCGGTCAGGCAGCTTGCCGGCATGAGGAACCGGTGATCGTCTCCCACGATACGCCGCACCATATGCGGACAAACGAGACCTACGAAGCCTATAAGACCAAGAATCGCCACAACACAGGCGGTGACTAAAGAGGCCACCAGCATACCCATAAGCCTGACACGCGACACGTTGACTCCGAGCCCGCGTGCGGTCTCATCCCCGGCATCTATCGCATTGTAATTCCAGTTATTGGCTATAAAATACAGACAGGATCCGGCGACCACCGCTGCGAGGAACCCTATCTCGCTCCAGGAAGCTCTGGCAAGGTCACCGAAGGTCCAGAAAACCATTGCCGCCAGCTGGACATCATCGGCAAAATATTGCATGAACATGGTGGCGGCGGTGAAAAGCGATCCAAGCGCCACTCCGGTCAGCACCATCACTTCGGGCGTAGCTCCTCGCAGTCGTGATACGGCGATAATAACAAAGGCTGCGCCCACGCAGCACAGGAAGGCAAATAACGCGGTAATGTACTGGTTGTTAAGGATGACAGCGCCGCCGTTGCCGCTGGCCATAGCGCCGGTTCCCAGGATCATCACGGCAAAAGCAGCGCCGAATGCGGCCGCATTGGACATCCCGAGTGTGAAGGGAGAGCCCAGCGGATTGCGCAATATCGACTGCATGGCTGCACCGGCTGCGGCAAGCCCCGCTCCCGCAAGAACGGCGGTCATCGCCTGAGGAAGGCGTATGTTCCAGATTATGCCGGCCGCCCGAGGGTCGGCCGGAAGGCCGGCTATTGCCCGCAATGTCTGTCCCAGCGGGATATTGACCGGTCCGATCGCCACTGCCGCCACCCAAAGTATCGTTGTCGCCAGCAACAGAATAAGCAAAAAAGCGAGCTTGTTGTGGATGTAGGACGTGTAACCGCGCGGTATTTTTCCGTTGTTAAAATGAGTCAATATTTTCCCTTCCCAACTGTTCAAACAGCCTGCCGCCGAAAGCGGCGTTCATCTCCCGGAAAACAGAATCGCCCAGCAGAAACCTGTATATTTCATCGGCTTTGGCGACCGGGTCAACATCAGAAAAACCATCGGGATAAAGCACAGAACCGACGAAGTAGGCGTTGGCAAAGATCGATCCGAAGTTGGCGTGATACGAATTGTACGGTATGACACCATAAACCCGTCCCTGCCGCACCGCCTGCAGGTTGCGGTAGGCCCTTTCGGTCCTGATTTCATGAAGGGCGCCGGCCCCGTCCCCGAGCCAAATTGTTGACAGATCCAGAAACACCACCTCCGGATCCCATTCGATCAGCTTTTCTCTGGCGACCATTGCATGCGATATCCTGCTCCCATCCGCCAGTGCGCCGGCGACGTTATCGGCGCCTGTGAACTCGAACGGCGGATACCTCGGTTCGGTCGAATGAAAACCATGAGGCCCCCTCATAGCGATGCCGCCCACGTAGCAGGTGGGTCCCGCAGATCCTGTTTGGGGGGACGTGCGTTTGCCGAGGTCATCCACCATGTTGTCGAAAAAATCAATAATTTCTTCAGCCCGCTGTTCGCGTCCGACAACCGCACCTGCAATACGCAGGGCCTGGTCCAAATCGCTGCGGGCATTGATCAGGTTCCCGTAGCGGACCACAACCACCGGTATCCCCGTTTTCCTTTCCAGCCGATCGGGCGGATCCCCGCCCGCCATCTCCGTCCGCAATATGACCTGCGGCGCCGGATTCAGCGACAGTATGCGTTCCGGGTTGTCGTATCCCCTGAATTCTCCGAAAAGAGGCAGATCGGCAAATTGAGGATTGGCTATCGCATAAGGACGGGCATCGATTGCTGAGGTGCGTTTTTCTATACAGTCCACTCCCACGGCCTTTTCCTGAGCGTTCAGATAGGTCAGGAGCCGAAGTGCGCCTGCCCCGGAACATATCATATGCTCGACGACCTCGGGAATAATGACTTCGCGTCCTGCGGCATCGGTTATGCGGCGTGCGTTATCTCCGGGGACAGGGTTGTCATTTATAGCGTAAACCATACCGCGTATTATAAAACCGGCCCCGGCAGCCAACAGCAAGCCGACAGCGATCATCATGATTTTGCATTTGGACGATGTGGACATTTCAGTATATAAGTATATATAATATATTGTTCAGCAGATTCCCGAAGGCGCGGTCCAGTGCATCTGCCTCTCCGGGCGTCAATCCCGCCGGACAATCGGGACATCTGTCGTTTCATCGCATGGACGGAGAGGGTGACACAATGTTTAGAAGTGTAATATTTTTGGCGACCGAAGTCAAAGGCGTGCCTGCCGCCTTTGCCCCCGCGGCATCACCTCCGGGATCGCTGACAACGAACTCTTATTGCCCGCAGCCGTTCCGGCAGATTCATCCGGCCGGGAACCATTTCCGTTATTGTAACTGTTCCCCGCCTGCAAGCTTTTTCCCGGCAGTCGTCAGGAAGATTTTTTCGATCAGTTTCTGTTGTTCCTCCCCACCGGCGCCGGTATGTTCCTCGCAGAAGTCCACCAGCCTGTGCGCGTCCCACACGACCCTGAACTCCGGAGTTTCTTCCTCCTTCCCGCCGGGGCGGCCTGCTATAATGCGGCAAATGTGTTCAGTATCTTCTTCACTGAAATCAAAATCTTCGAGCAGGCGGCGTGCCACAATCGGCCCTTCGGGTTCCTGACAGCGGGGCGCCCCGGAGCGGTGTTTTCTTTCGCCACCTCCTGTGCCTGTCCCGTGCAGGAGCGCAGCCGCGAGCACCACGCGTGGCGCGGCCTTTTCCTCTTGGAGGATCCTCTCCGCTTTCTCAAGCACCTTGATTGCATGGGATACACGCTCCGGATTGTCGCCGAACTCTTCCCCGATTTTATCCAGGAGTTTTTTCACCATCGGCTGCTCCTTGCCGGATTTCTGTCCGGCTGCAGCCGTCCGGGGATCGAAACCCAGGCACTCCCGGGCATACCGGCACCAACGGGCGCAACCGAGGCTGACAGAAGGGTTTGACACGCGGTCCCCACACCCGGGACATCTTCGCAAGGGTTCGGCTTTGAAAAACTCAAGCTCCCTGCCGCAGGATGCACAGTCGACGTCTATAATGTCCTCCGGCTTCCAGAACCGACGGTCCTGTCCGGGACACCTTCGCATGGGCTCCCCCTTCCATTTGACAGCCTGTGCTAAAACGCATACTATCGGACATACAAGATATATCAAATCCTATATGCTTTTTTTATTGTACCGGAAATTATGGAAATTATCAAAAGGCATACCGATTATGCGCTCCGGGCGGCTGCACATCTGGCGGGGGCGGGGCAGAGGGCGCTTTCGACCTCTTCGCTGGCGGAGCAGGAAGGGGTGCCGGTGGCTTTTCTGAGGAAGATTATGCAGCGCCTGAAAAACGCCGGAATCGTTGAGTCGGTCAGGGGACCGGCGGGCGGATACAGGCTGGCATGCAGCCCCGGAGATATTACGCTCAGAAACATAGTGACGGCAATTCAGGGGCCGATACATATGAATGCTTGTTTTAAGGAACCGCAGTTCTGCGAGTATTCAGGAGCGTGCGAGTTGCAGAATCTGCTCGGTGAAATCGACCGCGAACTGAAAATGCGTCTTGATAGCGTGACGCTGAAGACAATCGCAGATCGGCTGGAGAGAAAAGACGCAAATGCCCTGCCGTCATCACCAGGCGGGATGGGAACGTGAACGATAAAGTGAAGGAAATTCTGTCTGCACATGCGGCTAAACAAGCGCATATTTGCAGCATCCGCATAAAGTGGTTAATATGTTGTGTTCTGTTAAGGAGCGTTGAACCGGTACCGGGAAAGTTCGCCTTTTCTGATCCATGCAGACGCAGGATACGGCGGCCCGCTGAATCGGGCGGGAGAGGTTCCGGAATCAACGGGAACCGCAGGGCCGGTACAAATTGCCGCGGAGTTACACTGACTCAAAAGGTATGATTGTTATGTGCCGTGAAGATGGACACAATTTTGGTTCTTGCATCGGTAACCAACGTTACAAATTCCGGAAACTTTTCGGTCCGGATGCCGTCTCCGCCCGGGAAAACGGCAACGATTCCGTGTGGGTGCCCTCGCAGGTGCTCAGGGACCTCTCCGCCGCAGCTTTTCGGGACCTCTCATTTTACCTGCATTCCTCCCACCTCGATGCACTGGCCGAGGTCCTTCGCGACCCGGCCTCGGGTTGCAACGAACGGTTTGTCTGCAGTGCGTTCATAAAGAACGCCATCGTCGCAGGGGAAGAGCTGTTTCCGCTCTGCCAGGATACCGGAACGGCGACCGTCTTCGCCTGGAAGGGGCACAGGGTGAGAACAGAAGGTGGAGACGAGGCCTGCATTGCCGGAGGCATCGGCGATACCTACCGCGGCTGCAATCTCCGCTACAGCCAGCTTGCCCCCGTTTCCATGTTCAAAGAAAAAAACACGGACAGCAACATGCCGGCGCAGATTGACATCTACGCTGCGGACGGCGACGAATACCGGTTTCTTTTTATCGCCAAGGGCGCCGGGTCTTCGAACAAAACCGTTTTTTCCCAGGAAACACGTGCCTTGCTCTTCCCCGACGTCCTTGAAGACTTCCTGCGGCGCCGGATCGGCGCACTCGGAGCCGATGCCTGTCCGCCTTACCATATCGCGGTCGTTATCGGAGGAACTTCGCCGGAACGGAACCTCACGACCCAGAAACTGGCCACGACCGGCTGGCTGGACGGGTTGCCGGCAAGCGGGGACGAGCGGGGACGTGCGTTCCGTGACCTTTGCTGGGAGCAAAAGGTCCTGAAGATGGCTGCTGAAACGGGCATCGGCGCCCAGTTCGGCGGGCGCCATATGGCCCTTGACGCCCGGGTGATCAGGCTGCCGCGCCATGCCGGCTCATGCCCGGTATCGGTGGGGGTCTCGTGCAGTGCACACCGGAATATCGCAGGGAAAATAACCAGGGAAGGCGTATTTCTCGAGGAACTGGACAAAAACCCCTCGAGGTTGCTGGATGTTCTGAATGAAGGCCGGGAATCCGAAGCCGGTACCCGTGTCGACCTCAACCGTCCCATGGACGAGATACTGTCGCAGCTTAAAGGGCTCGAGCCGGGCGCATTGGTCGTTCTCAATGGGCCCCTCGTGGTGGCCAGGGACCTGGCCCACGCCAGGATATTTGAAGCGCTCCGCAATGGCGGTGACATGCCGGCGTATATGAAACAACACCCCGTCTGCTATGCCGGCCCCGCCAAAACACCGCGGGGGAAGGTTATCGGCAGCTTCGGTCCCACGACTTCGCAACGTATGGATGGGTATCTTGCGGCCTTTATGGAGGAAGGTGCTTCGCTGGTGAGTGTGGGGAAAGGCTCGCGTTCCGAAACGGCCGGGCGGGCATGCCGCCAATATGGCGGTTTTTACCTCGGCACCATAGGCGGGGCCGCAGCGCTGATGGCGGAGCAGTACATCACTTCTTGCAAAATCATCGATTTCGAAGAGTTCGGCATGGAGGCAGTGCACCTTATCGGGGTCGAGAATTTCCCGGCCTTTGTGTTGTGCAACGAAAAGGGAGAGAGTTTTTACAGCTCGCTTTCTGAAGGCGAACCCAAACCCTCTTGAGCCCTCTTTCCAGCCGGGACGCGACAGCTCCCATGCTCAACAACAGCATTTGCTTGCTTTCGTCGCTCCGACGGTTGTATAATGTTATGCAATTATTTGATGTCTCTACATCACGAGGAGGAGATATGAGAAAATTGGCAGTCTTGATTCTGTTGGCAGTCGCAACCACATTGACTGGATGTGCCACGGTGACAGGTACTGCTTCGGGGGCCCCCATGGGGGCTATAGACGCCCCGGCGGAAACCTATCGTCATAACCGCGAAGCCTTTGATCAATACCCGATATTGCATGGTTTGAACGTTGTCGTTATGGTGCCGGTCGGCGTGGTAACCGGTCCGGTGCTGGGGTTCGGGAAAGGCATCGCGCTCGATGTCCAGTGCGCGCTGGGGCATCAAACCTACGACAATGTTTTTGCCACATACGATGAGCCGAGCATCTGGCGCCCCTACACGATCAGGTGGGAGACCCTCAGACGGTAGGCGCTATCGGCCGTACTTCGACGAGGCAATGACCGATTAGCACCCCTTTTGTTTTCGAATGTTACACGACCGCAAAAACGGGACGGCTGATTCGCTGCGGATCGGTGGACAGAACGTCCTGTCCGTCAGCGGGATCACGGCCCTTATTCGGGAAACGGTGGAAAGCCATTTCTCCGACATATGCGTGCAGGGGGAGATTTCCCAGTGCACCCGTGCTTCTTCCGGCCACGTTTACATGACGCTGAAAGACGACGGGGCGGTATTGAAATCGGTCCTGTGGCGTTCAACGGCAGGGCGTCTGAAATTCGATCTCGAAGAGGGGTTGGATGTTATTTGCCGCGGCGGCATCGATGTCTACCCTCCGCGTGGAAGTTATCAATTGATCGTCCGCGAGGTACATCCCTGCGGATTGGGCTCGTTGCAGCTTGCTTTCAGGCAACTGGTTAAGCGCCTGGAAAAGGAGGGGCTGTTTGCGAAAGAGCACAAAAAGCCCTTGCCCGCCTTCCCCGAGAAAATCGGGATCATAACGAGTGCCGGCGGCGCGGCGTTGCGGGATATGTTGCGGATCTTAAGACGGCGCTGGCCCGTTGCAAGCATTCATCTCCTGGCCACGCCCGTACAGGGAGATGGAGCTGCCGCCCGGATAGCGGAGTGTGTGGATCTGCTGAATGATCAACGGCCGGACATCGATGTGATCATCGTCGGCAGGGGCGGGGGAAGCCTGGAAGACCTCTGGGCTTTCAATGAAGAATGCGTGGCCCGGTCCATATTCAATAGCAAAATACCGGTTGTGAGCGCCGTGGGCCATGAAGTTGATTTCTCCGTAGCCGATTTCGTGGCCGACCTGCGCGCGGCGACGCCCTCGGAAGCCGCGGAAAAGGCCGTTCCGAACCGGCCTGACCTGATGATCCGCAGCGGCGGGCTCGTCAAACGACTGGGTCGGGCCTTGCTTGGCAAAGTCGAAAGAGGCCGGGAGAGGTTGGAGGCGCTTGGCCGCCGCCATGTCTTCAGGCATCCGGAAACGCTTTTCCGGGATCGAACACTGCGGACCGACGAACTGTTGGAAAACATGAATTCGGCCGTTAACGTCCGAATGGAGCGGGACAAACAGCGTGTCGACTCGCTCAACGGGCGGCTCCGCGCCCTCAGCCCCGAGCAGGTACTGCACAGGGGCTACAGCATGACGTTCGGCCCCGATGGAAAGGTCCTGCGCGACGGTGCGGCGATCAACAAAGGCGTGACGATCCTGACACGTCTGAATAACGGCAGCCTCCGATCGAAAGTTCATGCTATCAATGTCCCTTAACTAACGGGTCCCATCTTATGCTTATGCTCTCCCGCTACCGGACGATGGTCTTTATCGCATTTTTTCTCGTGCCGCACATCTGCATCACGGGCAGTGCCCGGGGGGCCGCTGTCTTTGATCCCGAAACCAACGGCCTTGCAGCGTGGGAAGAAGACGGTCGGGTATGGATTGCGGACCGCAGTCAACAATACAAACTGGAGATACCCGCCCCTTACTGGACTTATAAGTCGCCGGTCCAAATTAAGAAAGAGGTGGAGGCCGCTCCCGGTGGGTGCGTTCCCGGCAGGAGCATCCCGGACAGCCTCCTGCTTGTGATCCAGAACAAAGACGCACCCACCACCGGGGCAAGCCTGGAGATCATGCCGCACAGATTCAGGCTGCGCAACGAAGACGACCTGTTCAACTACCTCGAACGGGAGGAAAGTGCGCGCGCAGAACAGATGCGGGGGACCGGGGATTTGACCCATTCGGACACGGAACGTCGCGATCACCTGTGGGTGCATACCTCCTATTATACCCTGGTGGAGAACAAAGAAGAAATTCAGGTGATTCTGGCCAATTTCCTGGTACGGCCACGGGACCGGGACGTGATGATCTACCGGCTGCAGGCGTTCGCTCCCTCCGAATGGTTTCACCTCCTTGAAGAGGATTTCGCAGCAATAATCAACAGTTTCCGTTACACGGGCGAGACGGCGGAAGAATTTTTTATGCCGGAAGCTTCCGAGGAAGAACTGCCTTTTGCCGACGGCGATCCCCCTTCCGCCGGAAGAGAACGCTGGAGCGGTGGCATTTCCGGCTTTGTGCTGACGCTGGGAGCCGTTGTGGTCGTTTATATCATGATAAAGAGAAAGGGGAAACCCGAATAACCCAAATTGTGTCATTTGGCACATGGGCCAAAATGTGGTAAAAAAACAGTCTCCTTTCCTTCTTCCCGGGAGCCACATTATGCTCAAGATGACACAATTTGAAAATGAAAGACAAAAA